>CANCIL010000049.1 GCA_947378095.1 Betaproteobacteria bacterium | reverse complement strand
GGACTTTATTGGTGAGCTGCCTCCGGAAGCACAAAAGACAGTTTTGTTTTCTGCAGGTATCACCAATAACGTGAGCAATCTCAATGCTTCACGTGACCTCATTGCTTTTCTAACATCACCTAAGGCTGCGCCCACCATTCAAAAGGCGGGTCTCAAACCGGTATTGCCTGTATTGCCTTGGTAAATAGTGTAACTTTGAGCCAGTAAATAGTAGAGGGAATTACATGGAACCATTATCAAAATTAAAAGTAGTTGAAATGGGGCAACTCATTGCCGGGCCGTTTGCGGCTAAAACCTTGGCAGATTTTGGGGCTGATGTTATCAAGATTGAGCCGCCTAAGGTAGGTGATGCATTGCGGAAGTGGCGCTTGCTCAAAGATGGAACCTCAGTTTGGTGGCAAGTCCAATCGCGTAATAAAAAATCTCTCTCGCTAGACTTAAAGGAAGCTGAGGCACAAGAAATTGTCAGAACTTTGCTTAAAGAGGCAGATGTATTAATTGAAAATTTTCGACCAGGATCCCTGGAGGGGTGGGGCCTTGATCCGCAAAAATTACTAGAACTTAATCCGCGACTTATTGTTCTTCGTATCAGTGGGTATGGTCAAACAGGTCCCTACCGCGATAAGCCAGGATTTGGCGTTGTCGCAGAAGCGATGGGAGGCTTGCGCCATCTCACAGCCGAGCCAGGAAGAGTACCCGTTCGGGTGGGTGTCAGTATTGGCGATACCTTGGCTTCTTTACATGGTGTTATTGGTATCCTATTGGCCTTACAGGAGCGACATAGCAGTGGCAAAGGTCAAGTGATTGATATTGCTTTGTATGAGGCGGTATTTAATTGCATGGAAAGTTTATTGCCAGAGTACAGCGCCTTTGGCGAGGTAAGGGAAGCTGCTGGAAGTGCTTTGCCGGGAATTGCGCCATCCAATGCCTATGAGTGCTCCGATGGTGGTTATGTGTTGGTTGCAGGCAATGGCGATAGTATTTTTAAGCGCCTCATGAAGGCAATCGGACGCGAAGACTTGGGTAATGACTCACAACTAGAAAATAATGATGGCCGCGTTAAGCGCGTAGTAGAGCTTGACCAAGCAATTGGTCAGTGGGCCAAAACAGTGAGTACCGATAAAGCTTTGGAAATTCTAGATTCAGTTGCTGTCCCTGTAGGCCGCATTTATACAGTTGCTGACATTGCCAATGATCCGCATTACAAATCTCGGGGAAATATTCAAACCATTCAGATGCATGATGGATCCAAACTAGATGTACCTGGCGTGATTCCAAAGCTTTCTCGTACCCCTGGCTCCATTAAGACTCTTGCACCAGATATTGGTGAGAATACCGATGAAATTTTAAGAAGCATTGGTTTAAATGAATCCCAAGTTGCCTCTTTAAAAGAGCGCGGCATCGTATTTACTAATATTAAAGAATAAAGACTATGACCAGAATTTACTTCAATGATGTGGTGACAAGGGATGGCTTTCAAATTGAGCCAAACTTTATTCCGACTGATGACAAAGTTAAGCTGGTTGATGAGCTCAGTGATTGCGGCTTCGCAAAAATAGAAGTGACATCATTTACTTCTCCAAAGGCTATTCCAATGCTTAAGGACGCTGAAGAGGTCATGTGCCGTATTAAACGAGTACCTGGTGTGGAGTACACGGTGCTGGTGCCAAATCTTCGGGGTGCAGAGCGCGCCTTCGAATCTAAGGCTGATGAATTTAATCTCGTCATGTCTACTTCCGAAACCCACAACTTAGCAAACCTCAGAATGGGAAGAGAAAAAAGTTTTACAGGGTTAGCAGAGGTGATTCGATATGTTGATGGCAGAACACCAATCAATGTTTCACTTTCTACCTGCTTTGGCTGCCCTATGGAGGGTGAGGTGCCTCAAGAGGGTGTGGAGAGTTTTGCCCAACGCTTTGCTGATCTTGGAGTTAGAGGTCTGACGATTTGCGATACAACTGGAATGGCTAATCCAGATCAGGTAAAGAAGATTTGCGATTCTTTGCAAAAGCGCTTTCCAAGTCTTCAGCTTACCTTGCACTTTCATAATACGAGAGGTATGGGTTTAGCCAATGTCTTGGCTGCAGTCCAATCTGGGATTGTGCGCTTTGATGGATCACTTGGAGGCCTAGGTGGCTGCCCATACGCGCCTGGAGCCAGCGGTAATATTTCTAGCGAAGATGCTATTCACATGCTTGATGCCATGGGGTATGACACGGGTATCAACTTAACGAAGTTATTGCTGCTTGCTAAAGAGTTGCCAAAGATTATTGGTCACGAAGTTCCAGGGCAAGTCGCAAAAGCAGGGTCTACCTATACACTACATCCTGAGCCAAGTTATGTTGAAGAGCTGCGCCGTGCTCAATAAGACAATAAATAGCGCTTGTGATGTAGAGTTCCTATTTAAGGGGTTACTAGCAAAGCCAAATGCATTTTATATAAAAGGAAAATATGATTGATCGCTTAGATCACTTAGTGCTTACAACGGCCAAGGAGACAGAGTGCGTTGATTTCTATACGCGTGTTCTAGGCATGAAACTTGAATCCTTTATTGGTGGAACGCCACCAGTTCAAAGAAAGGCATTTAAGTTTGGCAATCAGAAAATTAATTTGCATATTAAGGGAAAAGAGTTTGAGCCCAAAGCAGATATTCCCACTCCAGGATCTCTCGATCTTTGTTTTATAGCGGATCGCCCCCTCGAGAAGGTAATTGAGCAGTTCAAGATAGAGGGGTGGCCCATTATTGAAGGTCCCGTTATTCGTACAGGTGCTACACAAAAAATTAACTCCGTTTATGTTCGCGATCCTGATCAAAATTTAATTGAATTATCAGAACTTATTTCTGGGGAGTCGAAATGATTTTCGAATATTTTGGTGGCCTGCTATCACCCATCATTGCGACATTCATTTGGTCCCTAATGATTGGTATTACCTCATTTCTATTAGTTTTTAAAACTAGCTTATTTGATAATTTAATTGAGCATCCATTAGTACCGCCATTTTTGTGTTTGCCAGCAATTATGTTTGCGTTCTTGATGGGTTTTATGTCAGCCGATGCCTGGCAAAACTTTACTCAGGCAAGAGCAGCCTTGATTAATGAGTCTTCCGCTATTTCTAGGTTGGTTTTTGTTCCGATGAAGACTCCCGAGGAGCAAAAAGGACATAACGCTAATTTGCAAGCTTATTTAGAGGCTGTGCTATTTGAAGAGTGGGAGAAATCTTTTAATAAAACACCTAGCCTAAAAGCCAAGGAGGCTTTAAATGGTTTGTCAGCCGCCATTTGGAAAGGGAGTACTGCTTGCATCAATAGCTCACGTAAGCGGGATGAATGTATTGATGCATTCACTAGTACCTCTTTGATCAAAGCGCATGATGATCTTAGAAACGCACGAGAGCAGAGACTTTCAATAGGGTATATAGAAAGTGTCAATGTCAAATGGATATTGAGTATTCTATTGGCTCTAATCGCCACCATTAGTGTTGCTGCAGTTCAAAAAGGCAATCAGAAATCAGGTGTTATTGCTATCGTATTATTTTGCTCAGGCGTCTGGATTTCTTTTTGTATTGTCACTATGTACAGCAACCCCTATAAATGGGCGGAGAGGCTGGAGCCCATCCCATTAAGTTTATTATTAGATGATCTTAAGGCAATTCAAAAGTAGATAAACAGTGGAGAAAAAATGATATTTGCAATTTTGTTAATGGATCGTCCTGGAACTGGCGATCTTCGAATTCAAGTAAGACCTGAGCATCGCGCCTACCTTGCACAGTTGTCTGATCGGATGGCATTCGCTGGACCTTTGATGTCAGATGATGGTCAAACACCTATTGGCAGCCTCTTAGCAATTGATTTTGCTAGTAGGTCAGATGTTGAGACTTGGTTAAAGGAGGAGCCTTATACAAAAGCAGGCGTTTATGAAAAACCAGTGATTCATGCCTTTAACAATATGTGGGCACAGAAGATGGGATTTCCACCAGCTTGAGATTCAATCTGAATAAAGAAAAAGCCACCTAATGGTGGCTTTTTCTTTGGTAAACACAAGTGCTTAAATTGGTTTAATTTCTAATTTTCTAAATTTGATGATGCCGCCTGCAGACTGAAGTGCGATAGGACCTTCACTAAATTTAGTGTCTTTCGCTTCAGAAGTAACAACCCCATTCATGGATACCTTGAGTTGCGATCCATTGGCGACGATTTCCATCGTGTTCCAGCGTCCGCCAGCTTTGTGAATTGGATTCACCTTGGCTACATCCACGATGGCGCCAGTGGCGTACTCCTGTCCTGGGCGTGTATCCCAGATATTGACCTCATACGAAGTAGCTGCAGCAATTTTTGCAGGATCTTGGATGCGAATGAAAATGCCACTGTTGGTATTGGACTCCGCCCAAAATTCTGCGCGGATGATGAAGTTTTTATAGCTCTTTGCACTCAATAAGAATCCATTAGGCTTATTCCCTTCGACGATCCCATTGCCAATCACCCAACTGGCATTGCCAACAATATTCCAGCCATCTAGACTGACACCATCAATAAGACTGGTATAGCCATCAGATGATTGGGCTTGAATGGGTGAGATGGATAGCAAGGCGCTGAAGAAGGCAAAAGTAATTACAGCAATCCGTTGGTGGATCGATTTCATAAGGATTCTCCCGGTATAGTTTTTATTCTTGAATTTATTTTGAATGCTACTTCCTCATTCTATTGTTGCTGAGATTGGGTAAATATGACAAGTAAAGGCTTTCCCTTAACCTTCCCGCCAGAATCCAGTAGACTTACACCATGAATTCAACCAAATTGCGCGTTTTCCTAGCTTCTGCTTTCGGCCTTCTAATCCTTTCTGGATGTGGCTCCATAGAGTCTGCTGCTCAGGATGACTGTACTTCTATTGGCTGGCAAGTAGGTAGTGCAGGCTATAACGATTGTTATAGGGCTCGTCTTTATGAGCGCAAGATGGATTACGCTCTTCCACCAGGCGATAGGCCAAGACCCTCTATTCTCTAAATTTAGGGTAAACCCTAGATTCAATGACTTGAGCGGCGTCAAGGACATCGTTCTTGAAATAACCCAAAATCAATGAATAAATGCGCTTTTCTGGGCTAGCAATCGCTGTTGATTGCATGATTAGAAGGTAAATTCAATATAAAACTCAGGGCGTAAGCCTTGGGGCAGAAAATTAGAGACTACAAGTTATGAATCACCCTAAGCCTTCAGGAGAAGTCAAAGCCGTTGCTGTAGCAACAGCGGATGATTTGAGGGAGACCATTCGTCGTAAAAGTAAGCTGAAAGGTCGTCAAGCTGATGACACTTCATTGGCCGAGGTGCGTCGTCTGATTGGTGCTGCAGCACAGCGCCGTGATTTGTTAATTGAAAACCTGCACAAACTCAATGATGAATATCGGGCATTGCATGATCGTCATTTAGTCGCATTGGCAAAAGAAATGAATTTGCCAATGGCCGAAGTCTATGAGGTAGCTACTTTCTATCATCACTTTGAAGTGGTGCGTGGCAACGATCCAGTTGCTGATATTACTGTGCGCGTATGCGATGGAATTGCCTGTGAACTAGCGGGCGCTCAAAAGCTCCTAGAAAAGTTACCTGCGATCTTGGGCAATGACAAAGTTAAAGTTATTGCAGCTCCCTGCGTGGGTCGCTGTGAACAAGCTCCCGTAGCAGTGGTACACCAATATCCAGTCCTATTTGCTAACGCTGATAAAGTTACAGCTGCCGTCAAAAATAATTTAACAACCCAACCCTTAGCCAGTGATGATGCCAATTTTGAGCCGGGTGCATTGGCAGAGCAGGGCATTTCTCCGCAGGGTGAAAATCAAGCTGTTTCACCAGGGTATGTTGGATACGAATCGTATTGCAAGCAAGGTGGCTATGCCTTGGCTAAAGAAATTGCTGAAGGTAAAAAAGATGCGGAGAGCATCATTAAGGCAATGGAGAGTTCTGGTTTACGTGGCCTCGGTGGAGCAGGCTTTCCAGCGGGACGTAAATGGCGAATTGTGAAAGACCAAGTAGCTCCTAAATTAATGGCAGTCAACATTGATGAGGGCGAGCCGGGAACATTTAAAGATCGTACATATCTAGAGCGCGATCCTCATCGCTTCTTAGAAGGCTTACTCATTGCTGTGAGCGTAGTTGGTATAGATGCCTGCTATATTTATTTGCGCGATGAATACCACGGATGCCGCGAACTATTAGAAATTGAATTGGAAAAGCTAAAGGCTAATCCACCATTCACATTGCCAACGATTGAGTTACGTCGTGGTGCAGGCGCTTATATCTGCGGCGAAGAGTCTGCCATGATTGAGAGTATTGAGGGTAAGCGTGGCGAACCCCGTATGCGCCCACCTTATATTGCGCAAGTGGGTTTATTTGGTAGGCCAACGCTTGAGCATAACTTTGAGACTTTGTATTGGGTGCGTGACATTGTTCAACGCGGACCAGAATGGTTTAGCTCTTTTGGACGTCATGATCGCAAAGGTTTGCGAAGCTTTAGCGTGAGTGGGCGCGTTAAAAACCCGGGTGTGAAGTTGGCGCCAGCTGGTATTACGATTCAAGAGCTGATAGATGAATACTCTGGTGGTATGCAAGATGGCCACAGTTTCTACGGATACTTACCAGGCGGTGCATCAGGCGGTATCTTGCCAGCTAGCATGAATGACATTCCTTTAGACTTTGATACCTTGCAGCCTTATGGATGCTTTATTGGTTCTGCTGCAGTCATGGTGTTTAGTCATCAAGATAAAGCACGCGATATGGCATTGAACGTCATGCACTTTTTTGAGCATGAGAGCTGTGGTCAATGCACTCCATGCCGAGTAGGGACTGGTAAAGCGGCTAAGTTAATGCAGTCTAAAACCTGGGATCAAGAAACGCTTGAAGATTTGGCTACGGTAATGGTTGATGCATCCATCTGTGGTTTAGGTCAAGCCGCACCCAATCCAATCCGCTGTATTGCTAAATATTTCCCACAAGAAGTAGCTTAAATACAGGGAAAGCTAAAAGAACATGAACGCACCTACCAATCCTAAAGAACTCGAGCTACAAACCGTTGAGTTCAAGCTTGACGGACAAACCATCATTTCTTATGAAGGTGAGACCATTCTCAAGGCTGCAAAACGCCACGGAATTGATATCCCTCATCTCTGCTTTAAGGATGGCTATCGTCCAGACGGTAACTGTCGCGCCTGCGTAGTGGAAATCAACGGTGAGCGCACTTTGGCTCCTAGCTGCTGCAGAAGTGCTACGCCTGGTATGGAAGTGAAAGCCAATAGCGAACGTGCCTTAAAGAGTCAAAAGCTTGTGCTCGAGATGTTGCTTTCAGATATGCCAGATGAAGGCTTTAAATGGGTTGGTGATAGCAAAGTAGAAGAGCGGCAAAACCAACATGGTGAGTTAAGCACTTGGGCAGCACGCATGGATGTCACTGTGCGGCCAGAGCTCAAAGCTTTACGTCGTGACAAGGTAAGCGCTGATATATCTCATCCAGCGATGGCAGTAAATCTAGATGCTTGTATTCAGTGTAATCGCTGCGTACGCGCTTGCCGAGAAGAGCAGGTCAATGATGTGATTGGCTACGCGATGCGTGGCGCCCATAGTGAAATCGTATTTGATTTAAATGATCCCATGGGCGAAAGCACTTGTGTTGCTTGTGGCGAGTGTGTGCAAGCCTGCCCAACTGGGGCATTGATGCCAAAAGGACTTATTGGATCTCAAACAGTAGACCGTAAGGTCGATTCTGTTTGTCCATTCTGCGGAGTAGGTTGTCAAATTACCTACAACGTAAAAGATGAAAAGATTGTGAGCGTAGAGGGCCGTGATGGTCCGGCGAACCATAATCGACTTTGCGTTAAAGGTCGCTTTGGTATGGACTACATCCATAGCCCGCAGCGCTTAACTAAGCCGCTCATTCGTAAGCCAGGCGTGCCCAAGGATGAAACTGCCACTCAAAATCCCCAAGATTGGTCAAACATATTTCGCGAGGCAAGTTGGGAAGAGGCTCTTGAGTTGGCTGGTGGCAAATTAAAAGCATTAAAAGATCAGCATGGCTTAAAAGTATTGGCTGGCTTTGGTTCTGCAAAAGGAAGTAACGAAGAGGCTTACCTGTTCCAGAAATTGGTTCGTACTGGCTTTGGAAATAACAACGTTGATCATTGCACCCGACTTTGCCATGCTTCCTCAGTAGCAGCACTATTAGAAGGCGTTGGCTCTGGTGCAGTTAGTAATCAAGTCAACGATGTTGAGAACTCCAGCATGATTATGTTGATTGGCTCAAATCCAACAGCCAACCATCCAGTAGCAGCTACATGGTTTAAGAATGCCGCTAAACGGGGCGCGAAGATCGTGCTATGTGATCCTCGCTTGACGGATATTAGTAAACATGCCTGGCGCACGATGCAATTCAAGCCGGATACCGACGTTGCTATGCTCAATGCCATGATCTATACGATCATTGAAGAGGGTTTAGCAGATCAAAACTTTATTCAAGAGCGCGCAAATAATTTTGAAGCCCTTAAAGAGAATATTAAGGGTTATAGCCCTGAAGCAATGGCCCCTATTTGCGGCATTCCAGCAGAAACCTTGCGTGAAGTTGCTAGAGAATTTGCCACGACTAAATCAGCCATGATTTTGTGGGGTATGGGCGTTAGCCAGCATGTTCATGGCACAGATAATGCGCGTTGTTTGATTGCCTTAGTCAGCATTACAGGTCAAATTGGTAAGCCAGGTTCTGGACTTCATCCTTTGCGTGGTCAGAATAACGTGCAGGGCGCTAGTGATGCGGGTTTGATACCAATGATGTTCCCAAATTATCAACGTGTAGATCATGATGCTGCGCACGCCTGGTTTGAGAATTTCTGGGACACCAAGCTCGATAAAAAACCTGGTTATACGGTAGTAGAGATCATGCATAAGATCACCGCACCAGATAGCGATCCCGATAAGATTCGCGGCATGTATATCGAGGGTGAGAACCCAGCCATGAGCGATCCTGATTTAAATCATGCCCGTCATGCGCTTGCATCACTAGAGCACTTGGTTGTGCAAGATATTTTCATGACAGAAACTGCGCTCTTAGCCGACGTCGTTTTGCCAGCAAGTGCTTGGCCCGAAAAGGTAGGCACAGCCAGCAATACCGATCGTATGGTGCAGATGGGTAAAAAAGCCATTAATCCACCGGGAGATGCTAAACCCGACCTCTGGATCATTCAAGAAATTGCTAAACGCATGGGCTTGGATTGGAATTACCAAGGTCCTGATGCTGGGGTTGCAGAAGTCTATGACGAGATGCGTCTTGCTATGCATGCTGCCATTAAGGGAATTACTTGGGAGCGACTCGAGAGAGAGTCTAGTGTGACCTATCCATGTTTATCAGAAGATGATCCTGGCCGTCCGATCGTATTTGATGATCACTTCGCAACTCTTGATGGAAAAGTCAAACTAGTACCAGCCGATATCATTCCGGCAAATGAAAGACCAGATACTGAATATCCATTTGTATTAATTACGGGTCGTCAGTTAGAACATTGGCATACAGGAAGTATGACTAGAAGAGCAACGATTTTGGATGCCATCGAACCATTGGCCACGGTATCGATGCATGGTGAAGATATGACTCAGCTAGGTATTGTGGCCGGCGATGTAGTGACCGTTCAATCTCGTCGTGGTGAGGTTGGTATCCATGTGCGTCGAGATGATGGCACTCCAAGAGGTGTGATCTTTATTCCGTTTGCCTACTATGAGGCAGCTGCAAACCTCATTACAAATCCAGCCTTGGATCCATTTGGCAAAATTCCAGAATTTAAGTACTGCGCAGTTCAGGTCACCAAGGGTGGGCAAGTAGCCCAAGTAATGGGTTATGGGACAAATGATCCGAAGAGACAGAAGCTTGTCACTACATCTTAGTTTCACCGTTTTCTTCCAGCAAAACCCCGCTCTTGAGGCGGGGTTTTTTTATCACTTGCTTGAATTTATCAATGTAGATACAATGTGTATACATTATAAACGGAGGTATATGTGCAAACTATCATCAAAAAGTGGGGTAATAGCCCAGCCTTGCGCTTAAATGCTGCCGTTATGAAATCCGCACATCTGAATATTGACCAATTAGTATCTGTGAAAGTCCAAAAAGGTCGAATTGTGATTGAGCCGATGGTAAAGCAAGAATATCAATTGAATGATTTGTTGGCGGGCATTACAGCCAAGAATCTTCATAGTGAAGCTGACTTTGGTCATCCTGTTGGCAAAGAGCTTCTTTAATGGCGGTATCTTATGTACCAGATGCCGGACATGTTGTTTGGCTGGAATTTGACCCTCAAGCCGGGAGAGAGCAGTCGGGCCGTAGACCCGCAGTTGTTTTAACTCCAGCCTCTTATAACAAAAAGACCAGTCTAATGCTTTGCTGTCCACTAACCACTCAAATCAAGGGTTACCCTTTTGAGGTTTTGGTTGAGATAGATGGTGTCCAATCAGCAGTTTTATCTGATCAACTTAAATCGCAAGATTGGAAAATCAGAAAAGCAAAATTTAAAGCTAAGGTGCCCATAGATGCGCTTGCAGAGGTAAGGGCTAAGGCAAAATCTTTGCTCTCTTTTTCTTAAAATGCCTCAATATGTAATGCTAAGCCAGGGATTGTATGAAGCTGCTAAATCTGCTGCCGAAAAAAATAGATTTTGTATTGAAGAGCAAATTGAATTCTGGGCTCGCCTAGGCCGTACCTGCATAGAAAATCCTGATTTACCTTCCGCTTTTATAGCTGAGTGTTTGCTTTCGCTGTCTGAGTCTAAATCTCAAGAATTAGTACCCTTTATACCTCGAGGTTCTTGAGTTAATACTCAATACCAATATCTCCAATGCCCTTTAGAATGATTCATGGCTAGTACAAAACCTTCACCAAACTCACCAGACGCAAAAGCCGATCTACCAGTGCTCATTATTGGGGCGGGTCTTGCTGGCTTAACCGTTGCTTTGCACATGGCTGAGACTCAGCCGGTCATCGTGATGGCTAAAAGGGGTTTAGGTGAAGCAGCAACCGCCTGGGCCCAAGGTGGCATTGTTGGTGTAGTTGATAAAGAGCACGACAGCATTGATTCGCATGTGGCTGACACCTTAGATGCTGGAGCAGGGCTAGTGGTTGAGTCAACTGCTCGTTATATTGCAGAAGAGAGCGCAGAAGCTATTCGCTGGTTGGTAGACCAAGGCGTTCCCTTTACTACTGATGAATCAGGCCCTATGGGATTGCATCTTACTCGCGAAGGTGGTCATAGTCATCGCCGTATCGCACATGCTGCTGATGCTACGGGCAAGGCAATTCACGAAGTGCTCTTAGATAAAGCACGAGCGCACAAAAATATTCAACTTTTAGAGCATTGGATTGCTCTTGATTTAATTACTAATCGGCATTTAGATGCCAAGACCCAGAGAACAAAATCAAATCGTTGTTATGGGGTTTACGCACTTGATATAAAAAATAATCGCGTAGAGACCATTGCGGCTAAATCTGTTGTCTTAGCTACGGGTGGTGTCGGTAAGGTGTACCGATACACCAGTAATCCTGACACTGCAACGGGTGATGGTATAGCGATGGCTTGGCGTGCAGGTTGTCGTGTCGGCAACATGGAATTCATTCAATTTCATCCAACCTGTCTCTATCACCCTAGCGATCGTACCTTCTTGATTACTGAGGCGATGCGAGGTGAGGGTGGCTTACTGAAATTGCCTGATGGCACACGTTTTATGCCTGAGCATGATGATCGTAATGAATTAGCTCCGCGTGACATTGTGGCAAGGGCTATCGACTTTGAAATGAAAAAGCATGGTCTTGACTATGTACATCTCGATGCAACGCATCTAGGTGAGGCGTTCATTAAAGAGCATTTCCCCATGATTTATGCCCGTTGCCTAACTCTGGGTCTTGATATCACTAAAGAACCGATTCCGGTCGTGCCAGCAGCACACTACACCTGTGGTGGTGTAGTCACTGATCTTAAGGGCCGCACAGACTTGCCTGGCCTTTATGCCGTGGGTGAGGCAACGTATACAGGTCTTCACGGTGCTAATCGTTTAGCAAGTAACTCTCTTTTAGAGTGCGTAGTTATTGGTAAAGCAGCGGCACGAGATATTTCAGAGCTCAAAACTCCAAGCCTACCGAACTTACCCCTTTGGGATGAAAGCCAGGTAGAAGATGCGGATGAGCAGGTGGTGATTGCGCATAACTGGGATGAGTTGCGTTCACTTATGTGGAACTACGTTGGCATTGTGAGAACAAACCGTCGCTTAGAGCGTGCCCTACACCGCATTAAATTATTGAGATACGAAGTGCAGGAGTACTACGCCAACTTTAAAGTCACGCGCGACTTAATTGAATTACGTAATTTATTGGAGTGTGCAGAACTCATCGTAAGGTCTGCTCTGATGCGCCGCGAGAGCCGAGGCTTGCATTACAGTCGCGATTACCCAGGTACATGGGCTGTTTCCTATCCGACTATCCTGACACCTCAGGCTGAGGGCGCAGAAAACACCAAAGAAACCTAATACATTTAAAGAGCGCCTTTTAAGACTGCCTCTTTAATATGTTTGCTTAGACGTGTTTGCCAACCCTTACCGCTTGCTCGTAATTTTTCCAGAACATCTGAATCCAATCTAAGACTAAGCATTTCCTTTGCATTCTTAATCGGCGGACGACCAACACCTCTTTTAATTAGAGTATCGCCAATATAGACGTGGGCATTGCTAAACCACTCCTCATCTACTTCCGGTGCATCATCAGGATCAACCCATTCTTCCTTGATATTTTTTGATTTCACGTTCATTTGCTCTCCTCATGCTAATGATTCTTCTGCTGCTGCCTCTATATGTCCATGCTATGAATACTGGCTGATCATCTAGATATCCAAACGTTGTGATTCTCACTTCACCGTATTTTTTCTGGAGTCAATTTGATCCATGTGAGGCGCTGCAAATACTCATTAGCTCTTGCCATATCCAGGCCTCGCACAAAAAAGGTGACTTCACGCTTCACATCATCAAACTCAATCACTCGTCCACCTAATAAATGTATATACAAAAATAATTAATGTCAATACATAAATTGAGAAAAGATGACGCTTAAGCCAATAAATGTATGGGCTTCAGTCTAGAAATGAAAAACCCCGCTGAACATCAGCAGGGTTTGAAGAGTGTGTCAGCTAGAAGCTAACGAAGAAGAGTCTTACCGGATGCGCATCGAGAAATCCACGGCATGAATATCCTTAGTAAGCTTGCCTAAGGAGATGCGGTCGACACCGGTGGCGGCAATGGCGCGCATTTGGTCTAAATCAATCCCGCCCGAGGCCTCTAGCAAGGCTCTACCAGCAGTAAAGGCAACGGCTTCTCTCATTTGATCGGTGGTGAAGTTATCAATCAAGATGCTTTTTGCACCTGCATTAATAGCTTCAGCCAATTCAGCCATATTTTCTACTTCTACCTGAATATCTACTCCAGAGTTCAAGGCTTGCGCTGCTTTAATGGCAGCAGCGACACCGCCTGCAGCAGCGATATGATTTTCTTTAATTAATATTCCATGCCAAAGGGCAAGCCGCTGATTCTGACCACCACCAACACGAACCGCATATTTCTGCGCTTGGCGTAATCCCGGAATGGTCTTACGAGTATCTAATACGGCGCAACCATTGGGGTTGGGGCTTACGCCCGCAATAGCAGTGACATGATCACGTGCAATCGAGGCCGTCCATGACAAGGTCTGTAAGAAGTTAATACAAGGGCGTTCTGCAGACAGTAGGGCACGAGCATCTGCTTCAATATCGCATACCTTAGTATCGGGTTTCATGAGGTCGCCCTCAATGTAATGCCAAGTGACTTTAGCAGAGGGATCTAGCTTCTTAAGAGCACCCTCAAACCAATCAACACCACAGAGGACAGCTTCTTGACGAACAATCAGTTGGGCTTTTACTGGCTTACTTGGAACGAGCTTCGCGGTCCAGTCACCAGTGCCAATATCTTCCATGAGGGCATCAGCAATATTGCGTTGACGGGCTTGCTCTAAGGTTTCGTTGTATTCAAACATGAAAATCAATCAAAAAATAATACAAAGAAATAAGAAATAAGAAAAAAGAAAAGGAATTAAGCGGCGCCGATGTTCTTCACAAAGCCATGCTGGGCTTTGGCTAAAAGTTCGGGGTGATTCTTAGTAAAGTCCAGCATGCGCTCTATGCACACCAAGGCTTCAGAGCGAGTAGGTTCAGGAACAAAGATCTCACCAGAAGCATGCTCAAGACAATCTAAGATGCCTTGCAAGCCATTCATGGCCATCCAAGGGCAGTGAGCACAGCTCTTACAGGTAGCACTGTTTCCAGCGGTAGGGGCTTCAATCAGGATCTTGTTAGGCGCCAATTGACGCATACGATGCAAGATGCCCTTATCTGTAGCCACAATATATTCAGTGGCGCTACCTTCAACTACAGCCTTGATCATGGCTGAGGTAGACCCTACAACATCAGCCAAATCTACTACCGCTTGCGGTGATTCAGGGTGAACCAAAATCATGGCATTGGGGTGGGCTGCTTTAAGCATTTCAAGCTCAACCGCCTTAAATTCATCATGGACAATACAGGCGCCATTCCACAGCAACATATCGGCGCCAGTCTGTTCCTGGATGTATCGGCCTAAATGGCGGTCAGGTGCCCAGAGGATCTTTTTACCCTCAACTTTGAGTTGATGAACAATGGCTAGGGCGCAAGAACTGGTAACCATCCAGTCGGCTTGAGCTTTAACGGCAGCGCTGGTATTGGCATAGACCACGACTTCACGATCGGGGTGCGCGGCCCGAAAAGCAGCAAATTCAGCCGCATCACAACCCAGATCAAGAGAGCAGGTAGCCTCGAGATCAGGCATGAATATCCGCTTCTCTGGACTCAGAATCTTGGCAGTCTCACCCATAAAGCGGACCCCAGCTACGATCAAATTCTTGGCAGGATGATTCTTGCCAAAGCGAGCCATCTCTAGTGAATCAGCAACAAAGCCACCAGTTTCTAAGGCTAGATCTTGAATATCACCATCTACATAGTAGTGAGCAATAAGTGCCACATCTTTCTCTACCAATAACTGCTTAATCCGGGCAATCGCAGACGCTTTATCATGAGCAGATAAGTAGTGCGGAGTCTTGGCCCAAGCCTGGGCAATACATGTTGCGCCAGCAGCATTTTGCTGGGGGTAATCAAAGGAAATCGGGGTGCTAACAGTTGAGTTCATACGAAATCTTAACCTGTCTTAGGGGATTTGCTCTGAAGTCTGCTTTCAGCCCAGGTAATCTCTCAAACACCCTCAAATATGAACC
>CANCIL010000048.1 GCA_947378095.1 Betaproteobacteria bacterium | reverse complement strand
GATCGACTACGACAACGCTTTGAAGCCAACTCTGTCTAAAGCAGGTTTGGTAACTCGCGATGCTCGTGAAGTTGAGCGTAAAAAGGTTGGTCTGCACGGCGCGCGTCGTCGTAAGCAGTTCAGCAAGCGCTAATTTCTTTCAGTCGCTTCAGTTTGATGAAAGGGTCGCGCAAGCGGCCCTTTTTGTTTCTACAATCGAGGTATTAAAAGTATTATTGAAATTGACTTTGGCCAGTATTTTGGAGAATGACATGATTAAGGTTGGCATCGTTGGCGGCACTGGATATACCGGAGTGGAGTTACTGCGTTTATTGGCGCAGCACCCTGAGGTAAAAATCGTTGCGATTACTTCTAGAACAGAAGCTGGTATGCCAGTAGCTGAAATGTTTCCATCACTACGTGGCCGCATCGATCTGAAATTTACAACGCCAGATGAATCAAACTTAAACGAGTGTGATGTAGTGTTCTTTGCAACTCCACACGGTGTTGCTATGGCTCAAGCAAAAGAATTATTGGCAAACAATGTCAAGATTTTGGATTTGGCTGCAGATTTTCGCTTGAAAGATGTCAAAGAGTTTGCCAAGTGGTATGGCATGGAGCATAGCTGCCCTGATATCTTGGCAGAAGCTGTTTATGGTTTAGCGGAGATTAATCGCGATGCTATTAAAAAAGCACGTGTTGTTGGATTAGCGGGTTGCTACCCCACGTCTGTGCAACTGGGCCTGGCCCCTTTGCTTTTACCAAAGTCAACTGGTGGTAAACATCTGATAGATGGCAATCATATTATTTCGGATTCGAAGTCTGGAACTTCTGGTGCTGGACGTAAAGCAGAGATCGGTACTTTGTTATCTGAAGCCAGTGATAATTTCAAAGCCTATAGTGTCAAAGGCCATCGTCATCTTCCAGAAATTGTTCAGGGCCTCAAGGCTATTGCAGGTCATGATCAAATTGGTCTGACCTTTGTGCCCCATCTCACGCCGATGATCAGAGGTATTCATTCAACTTTGTATGTGCGTTTGACGGAAGCTGGTAAAGAGGTGGATTACCAGAAGCTCTATGAGAGTTTTTATAAAGAAGAGCCCTTCGTGGATGTGATGCCTGCTGGCAGCCATCCAGAGACTCGTTCCGTACGCGGTAGCAATGGCATCAGAATAGCTATCCATCGTCCTGGTGGTGGCGATACTTTGGTTATTTTGGTGGTTGAAGATAACTTAGTTAAGGGGGCGTCTGGCCAGGGGGTTCAATGCATGAATTTGATGTGTGGCTTCCCTGAAACAACGGGTTTAACCCAAATTGCGGTTTCCCCTTAATTCAGCTTAAATGACCCTTCAGCAAGCCGGACATTAAAAGCCTAAAATAAACCATTGCCTTTTGAATGAGGAGTAAATCATGACCGAATTAGCTACGCAACCTGCACAAGATTTAGCCGAGCCACCAACCCCTTTGGTGTTTACGGATAGCGCTGCTGCCAAAGTGGCTGACTTAATTGCTGAAGAAGGCAATCCAGAGTTAAAGCTCCGTGTATTCGTTCAGGGTGGCGGTTGCTCTGGTTTTCAATACGGCTTCACCTTTGATGATGCTGTGAATGAAGATGACACTTTGTTCGAAAAAAATGGCGTGACGCTTTTAGTAGACTCAATGAGCTTCCAATATTTAGTTGGCGCTGAAATTGATTACAAAGAAGATATCAACGGTTCACAGTTTGTGATTAAGAATCCAAATGCACAGACTACTTGTGGTTGTGGATCATCTTTCTCTGCTTAAAGAAAAACGAAGCATCGTATTTAAGCTGGATAGTAAGCGCCCAAAATTCTAGGGCCCTTCGCTCCTGTAACGGCTGGCAAATTTGCTGGCCGTTTTTCTTTGTGGGCCCACGCAAGCCATGCAAATGCCAAGCCCTCTACCAACTGAGGATCGATTCCTACCGATTCACTGGTAGTGATTTGGAGAGTATGCTTGAAGAAGTCACCCTTCTTCATTTCAAGTAGATTCAGTAAAGCTTTATTCTTTGCACCGCCTCCACACACAATCAGTCTCTGGGTTTGCGGGGCATAGCGTGCTAAAGCATCAAGGATTGATAGAGCGCTTAAATGTAGTAATGTCGCTTGTACATCCTCTGCTAAATCATTTTCATCACCTAACTTATCTAAGAGCCAACTCAGGTGAAAGTTATCGCGACCGGTGCTTTTTGGTGGGGGCTGTGCAAAGAAGGGATCATTGAGCAGCTTCAAGAGGAGCGCATCATTGACTTTACCTTCTAGCGCCCAGGTACCATCTTGATCGTAGCGATTTCCTTGTTGCTCAAAAATCCAGGCATCCATCAACATGTTTCCGGGGCCGCAATCAAAGCCTGTGACTTCACCATCTTTTGGTAAGAGAGTCAGATTCGCAATGCCACCGATATTCACAATCGCAACATTGTCTGTAGATGCAAATTGTTGCGCATGAAAGGCGGGCACCAATGGAGCGCCATGACCTCCTGCCGCAACATCACGACTTCTAAAATCAGCAATGACATCGATACCGGTTGTTTCTGCTAATAAGGCTGCATTTAATGTTTGGTGGGTATAGGCTAAATGTTCACCAAGCTCTGGTTGATGGCGAATGGTTTGGCCATGCGCGCCAATGGCACTAATGTCTGCTGGCTTTAATTTAGCCTGATTCAATAATTGTTTTACGGCTTCAGCATAGGCTAAAGCCAGGGCATTAGCGGCCTGCTTTTCGCGGTGTAATTCATTTGGTCCAGGACTTTGCAAATCGACTAGAGCCTGAAGAAGTCCTGGGGAGAAGGGCAAGCTAACAGCCATTTGTGCACTTGCTTCGCCATTTGGCCCAATCTTGGCCAAAACAGCATCAATCCCATCCAGGCTAGTGCCGGACATCAGGCCGATATAGAGGGAATGGGGCTGGTTCATGGGGTTCTGGGTAATAGTCTCAGGAATGCGACAATTATGCTTTAGCAATTTAAATACTAAATCACTGTATCAGTATCCGAATCAGCATGACGGCAAAACCAGAACAAAAATATCCATTGACCCCAGAAGTATTTGCGGCGCTTGAAGTCACGAAGCGTGGCTGTGACGAGCTCTTGGTTGAGGCAGATTGGGTTCAGAAATTGGCTCGTAGCCAAGCTACTAAAACTCCTTTGCGCATTAAGCTCGGCTTAGATCCTACTGCCCCAGATATTCACCTGGGTCATACCGTCGTTTTAAATAAATTACGTCAATTGCAAGACTTGGGCCATACGGTGATTTTTTTGATTGGAGATTTCACCAGCATGATTGGTGATCCGTCTGGTCGCAATGCTACTCGCCCACCATTGACTGCCGAAGAAATTGCCGTCAATGCCGAAACATACTATCGCCAAGCCAGCATGGTCTTGGATCCTTCTAAAACAGAAGTACGTTACAACAGTGAGTGGTGTGATCCCTTAGGTGCGCGCGGCATGATTCAGCTGGCTGCAAAACATACGGTTGCGCGGATGCTTGAGCGTGATGACTTTACTAAGCGCTATCGCAATGGCGTACCTATTTCCATTCATGAATTTTTATATCCCCTCATGCAGGGTTATGACTCAGTAGCACTCAAGAGTGATCTCGAGCTTGGTGGTACGGATCAAAAATTTAATCTCTTGGTAGGGCGCGAGCTTCAACGTGAATATGGCCAAGAGCCTCAATGTATTTTGACTATGCCATTATTGGTTGGTCTTGATGGCGTTGAGAAAATGAGTAAGTCCAAAGGAAATTACATTGGTATCAGCGAGCCTGCTGGCGATATGTTTGGCAAGCTTATGAGTATCTCCGATGATTTGATGTGGGACTATTTCACCTTGCTTTCTTTCCGCCCAATGGCTGAAATTGATTTGATGAAGCAAGAAGTTGCTGCCGGTAGAAATCCACGTGATTGCAAAGTATTGCTTGCTCAAGAAATCGTTGCACGCTTTCATTCACAAGCCGCAGCAGAAAAAGCATTAGAAGACTTTAACCATCGCGCTAAGGGCGGTGTGCCGGACGATGTTCCAGAGCTCATTTTGACTGGCGCGCCTATGGGTATTGCCAATTTCTTAAAGGCTGCTGGCTTAGCTCCATCAACGTCTGAAGCGAATCGCAACATTGAGCAAAATGGCGTGAAGATTGATGGCGCTACTGTGAGCGATAAGCAACTCAAGATAGAGGCTGGAACATATTTAGTTCAGGTAGGCAAACGCAAGTTTGCCAAAGTGACGCTGAGCTAAGAGCCCTATTACAAATCTAAGCTAGTGTTATTGCTTGGTGGCGTTAAGCCAAAGTGTTCGTAAGCTTGACGTGTTGCCACTCTTCCGCGAGAGGTTCTCTGTAGATAGCCTTGTTGAATCAGATAAGGCTCTAAAACATCTTCAATAGTGTCGCGTTCTTCGCCAATGGCGGCAGCCAAGTTATCAATACCCACTGGGCCACCATCAAACTTATGCAAGATAGCTTCTAAAAGCTTGCGATCCATCACATCAAAACCACTAGGATCAACATCGAGCATTTTGAGTGCCGCATCTGCCATGGCTTTGGTAATCGTGCCCGTTCCTTTTACTTCTGCGTAGTCGCGTACTCGACGCAATAAGCGGTTAGCAATACGAGGAGTGCCCCGTGCGCGTTTTGCAATTTCTACAGAACCTTCAGGATCAATATCGGCCTTCAGAAGATTGGCAGATCGCTCAATAATTTTAGTAAGTTCTTCGGTGGTATAAAACTCGAGTCTTGCCACAATCCCAAAGCGATCGCGCAATGGATTGGTAAGCATCCCTGCGCGAGTAGTAGCACCAATGAGCGTAAAAGGTTTCAGATCAATTTTGACGCTACGTGCTGCAGGTCCTTCGCCAATCATGATATCTAGGCTGTAGTCTTCTAACGCTGGATACAGAATTTCTTCTACGACTGGAGACAGTCGATGAATTTCATCGATGAAGAGGACATCATTGGCCTCTAGGTTGGTCAGTAAGGCGGCTAAGTCTCCAGGTCTATCTAGGACGGGACCGCTAGTCTGACGCAAATTGACACCAAGCTCACGAGCAATGATGTGCGCTAGTGTGGTTTTTCCAAGTCCAGGAGGGCCAAATAGGAGTACGTGATCAAGCGCCTCTTGGCGTGCACGCGTAGCACTGATAAAAATTTCTAATTGAGCACGAGCTTTGGTTTGTCCAACGTACTCATCTAATTGTTTTGGACGAAGTGCTCTTTCAAATACGGCCTCAGCATTGCCAGCGGCACCGCTAACAATGCGGTCATTACCATCAGGTAAATCTTCGGGAAGAGCGCTGAGATCGTCTGTGTGAATTGCCATACTGCTAGTTTAGTGCTGTTTGGCTACTTAGGCTTTAGATAGATACTTCAAGCCCATCCGAATACCATCGGATACGCTAGTGTCAGCAGGAATCTGTTTGAGTGCTAGTAGCGCTTCTTTTTCGGAGTAGCCTAGTGCCAGCAGTGCTTGTAAGACTTCACTGCTTGCTTCAATCACTTGTGGTTTGCCTGTGCCCACTCCTAGATCGGGGGCGAGCTTCCCTTTGAGTTCTAGGCAAAGACGTTCCGCAGTCTTTTTGCCGATGCCTGGAACTTGGGTTAAGCGACCTGCTTCTTGTAAGGCGATCGCTTGCGCTAATTCATTCACACTCATGCCTGACAAAACTGCTAAAGCCGTACGTGAGCCAACCCCACTAATTTTGATTAGCGCCCGAAACGCTTCACGCTCGGTTTCGGTAGCGAATCCAAAAAGCTGCTGAGCATCCTCACGTACCTGGAAATGGGTGAGTAAAGTAATTTTTTGATTGACCTCTGGGAGCTGATACAAAGTACTCATGGGCACATCGATTTCATAGCCGACACCTTGGCAATCAACTAGAAGCCGAGGGGGATGAACTGAAACGAGAGTACCTTGTATGCGACCAATCATGTAGAGATCTTAACCTGAGATGTGTAATTTTTACTTACTACGTTTTTTAGGAGCTAAGGCTGCGCTTATAGCTTTGGGTATTTGTGCGTGATGTGCTGCGCAAATGGCAACACCTAGGGCATCTGAGGCATCAGTACCTGGAGCACGATTGAGTCTAAGTAGACGCTTCACCATTTCTTGAACTTGCGGTTTTGCAGCACGTCCTGTACCAACAATAGCCTGCTTTACTCGTAGAGCGCTATATTCAGCCACCGGTAACTTTTCAGAAACCAGCGCAGCAATTACGGCACCTCTGGCTTGACCCAACATCAGGGTGGATCGAGGATTGACGTTTAAAAAGACTTCCTCAATTGCCGCAGACTCTGGGCGATAGGTTTCAAGCACCTCTTTAACGCCAGCGTACAAGGCACCTAATCGCTCTGGTAGCCCTTTAGCTGGATCACCGCTCTCTATCGTTCCAGAGGCAACGTAGGTCAGCTTCTGACCCTCAACATCGATAATGCCAAAGCCGGTAGTACGTAGACCGGGATCGATTCCTATCCAGCGCATCAGTTTATTTTCTGAGTAGCTTAATGGCGGAAATGGCGAGTGCCAGTAAAGATCATGGCAATGCCATGTTCATCAGCTGCTGCAATGATTTCATCATCACGCATGCTGCCACCTGGTTGAATGGCACAACTTGCTCCGCCATTCACAACGACATCTAAGCCATCGCGGAAGGGGAAGAAGGCATCACTAGCTACCGCAGAACCTTTCAGGCTTAAGCCGGCGTTCTCTGCCTTAATGCTGGCCATTCTAGCGGAGTCAACACGACTCATTTGGCCTGCACCAATGCCCAGTGTCATGCCATTAGCGCAGTAGACAATTGCATTGGATTTAACAAATTTTGCTACGCGCCAAGCAAACATCATGTCATTCATTTCGCTTGGAGTTGGCAGGCGTTTGCTGACAACACGCATTTCATTTTGCAAAACATTTTTAGCATCGGGTGATTGCACCAATAAACCACCACCAACTCGCTTGAAATCGAAAGTATTAAAGGCATTACCTAATGGAATTTCTAAGAGGCGTACATTTTGTTTTGCAGCAAAGATAGCTTTGGCTTCATCACTAAAGCTAGGTGCAATCAATACCTCAACAAACTGTTTAGAAATCGCTTCCGCTGCTGCGCTATCGCAAGGCACATTCAAGGCAATGATGCCGCCAAAGGCTGAGCTTGGATCAGTTTTAAAGGCCTTCTGATAGGCCTCTAAGGCGCTAGCACCCACTGCTACACCACACGGGTTTGCATGTTTAATGATGACACAGGCAGCGCCGCCGCCGGAGTTATTTGAAAAGCTCTTCACGCATTCCCAAGCAGAGTCAGCATCGGCAATATTGTTATAAGAGAGCTCTTTGCCTTGGAGTTGTTTGTAATTGGCAAGCGCACCATCAATTGAGGCAATATCTTTGTAGAAAGCGGCAGATTGATGTGGGTTTTCACCATAGCGCATTTCTTGCACTTTTTCAAAAGCAAGATGGAGTGTCTCTGGATAAGCAGAGCGCGCTTTGTGATCTAGGTCGTCCCCCAATGCTGAAAGATAATTTGCAATAGCGCCGTCGTACTGGGCTGTATGTGCAAACACTTTCTTTGCTAAGGCTAAATTGGTTTTGTAAGAAACGGTATTGTTATTAGCTTTCATTTCAGCCAATACAGGGGCGTAATCTTCAGGTGAAATCAATACCGTTACATCCTGATGGTTCTTGGCAGCAGCACGTAGCATTGCTGGACCACCAATATCAATATTTTCTACAGCATCTTCAAAAGAGCAATTCTCTTTGGCAACTGTTTCATTAAAAGGATAGAGATTGATTACCAACATATCGATGGTATCGATACCATGCTCTTTTAAGGCAGCCATATGCGCAGGAAAATCTCTGCGAGCTAATAAGCCTCCATGAACCATCGGGTGTAAGGTTTTGACCCGGCCATCTAGCATCTCAGGAAATTTAGTTAAGGAAGAAACTTCTACCACCGGCAATTGATTCTCAGCTAAAAGTTTTGCTGTGCCCCCAGTAGAAATGAGTTTGATGCCTTGCGCATGAAGGGCTTTTGCAAAAGGCACGATGCCATTTTTATCGGAGACGGAGAGTAGGGCTGTTCGGATCATTGAGGGATATAAGGGAAATAAGAGGCAAATAAGGAATCAATTTTTAGGATTATTTCAAGAGCTGATGTTCAACCAGCTTCTTGTGCAAGGTATTGCGATTGATGCCCAGGTATTGTGCTGCCAAGGATTGATTTTGCTTGGCATGCTGCATTACTAATTCCAGCATGGGTTTTTCAACTACAGCTAAGACCATCTGATAAATATCAGTAGGAGGTGTGCCTTTGAGGTCATCAAGATAGCCCTGTAATTGGGTCTCGATACATGCGGTAATAGGATGCTTATTGGTCATAAAGTCTATCAATACAAAAAATAAATAACTGAGGTGATAACTAAGCTGCTTCTAAAAAGAGCAAACGATCAGAGTGCGATTTCATTTCATCGAAATAATCATTGACCATTTGCAATTGGGTTTTGCAATCATCCGCAGTATTCATGCGCTGACGAAATGCATGTGAATCTCTTAGGCCCTTGCAATACCAGCCAATGTGTTTACGGGCAGTACGTAGACCAATGTGTTCACCATAGAACTCATAATGATCTATCAGATGGGCGTTCATGATGCCTTGTATCTCATTAATTTCTGGGGTTGGAAGTTTTCCGCCTGTTTCGAGGTAGTGGTGAATTTCACGGAAGATCCAGGGGCGCCCTTGGGCCGCTCGCCCAATCATGATGGCATCAGCGCCAGTAGTCTTTAAAACAAATTCTGCTTTTTCTGGATTGGTGATATCGCCATTGGCGACGATCGGAATCGACACACTATTTTTGACGGCAGTGATCGTTTCATATTCTGCTTCACCATGATAAAGATCAGCTTTGGTGCGACCATGCACAGTCAACATCGAGATCCCTACTTTTTCTGCGAGCTTGGCAATATCGATTGCGTTTTTGTGTTCGCGATCCCAGCCAGTACGAATTTTTAATGTGACTGGTACCGCATCTGAACCAACGCCAACGGCTTGCACTACTGCCTCAAGAATTTTTTGTACCAGAGGCTCATCACGTAATAGGGCAGAACCGGCTGCAACATTGCATACTTTCTTAGCGGGGCAACCCATATTGATGTCGATGATTTGCGCACCATGATCCACGTTGAGTTTGGCAGCTGCAGCCATCATGGCAGGATCTGCCCCGGCAATTTGGACTGCGATGGGTTTGAATTCGCCCGTATGGTTTGCACGACGTTGAGTTTTGACGCTCTTCCAAAGTAAAGCATTAGAAGCCACCATCTCAGAGACAGCGTAACCAGCACCCAATTGTTTGCATAATTGCCTAAAAGGTCGATCTGTTACCCCTGCCATAGGGGCTACAAAGAGTCGATTTGCTAGGAGATGTGGGCCAATCTGCATTTGATGGGATGGGTAGGCTTGGGGTGCTATTTTGTTCAGCGTGGAAAGCCTGACACTTTAGCACAATCAAGGCTAAATCTGCCTATTTTTTAGGCAGATTGCATGACTCAAGTCAAATGGACTGCAAACTTCTTTTGGAATCGTTTTAAGCGCCTTAGCGCCTGCCAAACATCATCTGGCGAGCTAAGGCTGTTTTAACTGGAGGAAGCCACTGAAGGGCCGATAAAGCCAATCCACGAGCCAGTATCACTGGCGCTAAATTCGAGGTAAATACCCTAGCCATGAAATCGGTTAAGCCGATCGTTGTGGTGCGATCTGCTTTTCGACTTTGAGCATAACTTTCTAGGGTTTCTTGGATTTGCACTGAGCTTGGGGGTTGCGGAGCATTGGCAAAGAGTCCAACTAATTTCTCAGCCAATAAGAAGGCATCGCGCAAGCCCAAGTTGAGACCTTGTCCTGCGACTGGATGCAAAGTTTGAGCTGCATTACCAATCCAGACCTGATTGTCTTGAGTAATTTGTTTGCGATAGTTCAAACCAAGCTCATACAGACGTCGATCTTGAATTTTCAAAAAGCGTCCAATCCGCGATCCAAATTCTTTTTGCAGGCTCTCTAAAAATTCAGCATCACTTAATTGCAAGCGATGTGCTGAAGATTCTGGAGAGCCGCACCACACAAGATTCAAAATGTGAGGGCCATAATGACTTGGCAAAGCAGCCAAAGGGCCTTCGGCTGTAAAGCGTTCCCATGCTTGATGAGCTTGAGCATTCTCGACCTCTACTAAGCCGACTAAAGCAGACTGCCCATAGTCACGACCTGATTCAACCCAATCTTGAGTCTTAAATAATCCACCCTCAGCATGCACAACACAATGGGCATTATGGTCCGCATGCTCATGAGTGTCATGGATGTGCTCCCAAATAAAGTTGGGGCTATTCACTTGAATCGCTCGCAGTGCTTGGCGTAGAGCCAAGTGAATATCACGATAACGAATGATGTGACCTAAGGCATCTTGATGAAGTTCTTCGCGAGTCATCAGTGCACGACCAAAGCGACCAGCTTGAGAAACATGAACGCGATGGATATCCGCACATTCTGTTGGCCATGCATGAATCGTATCGAGCAAGATTTTGCTGCCATGAGATAAGGCAATGCCTCGACTATCGGCTGCAGCTAGATCTGCATCATCTATTGGATTTCGGTCCAACAAAGTGATTTTAGCTTCAGGAAATTTTTGCAAACACCAGGCTGCGCAGGCAAGACCAACTGGCCCTCCCCCTTGAATCAGAATGTCGCTACTCGTTCTACCCATCTTAAGACTTCATCAGTGCTTCGATTTCATCGGCCTTTACTGGCACTCCACGAGAAATCAATTCACATCCAGAATCGTTGACAACGGCATCATCTTCAATTCGAATGCCGATATTCCAAAAAGCCTCATCCACATCATCAGCTGGCCTGATATATAAGCCGGGCTCAATCGTGAGAACCATACCGCTTTTGAGAATGCGCCAAGGCTTTTCATTTTGCGCAGTACCTTCGATTGACTCGCGATAGGAGCCCACATCATGAACATCCATGCCAAGCCAATGTGAGGTGCGATGCATATAGAAGCGACGATACGCGCTGGTTTCAATGGCGTTCTCAAGGCTGCCATAGTCAGCAAGCTTGAGCAATTTTTCATCTAACAAACCTTGGGTCAATACCTTAAGAGCTGCCTCATGCGGCTGCATAAAAGTATTGCCTGGTTTAGTCATTGCGATAGAAGCTTCTTGAGCAGCTAATGTAATGTCATAGAGCGCGCGTTGAGGGCTAGAGTATTTACCATTTACCGGGAAGGTCCGTGTAATGTCGGATGCATAACCATCGAGCTCACATCCCGCATCGATCAGGCAGAGCTCTCCATTGCGTAATTCAGTTGATCCAGCTCGGTAATGCAGGATGCATGAGTTCGCACCGCCAGCAACAATGCTGTTATAGGCTACGCTTTGAGCGCCACTATTGCGAAACTCGTGGAGCAACTCCGCTTCTATTTGGTACTCATGCATACCGGGTTTGCACATCTGCATGGCGCGCACGTGCGCACGTGCAGAGATCGCAGCAGCTTTGCGCATGATGTCAATTTCATGAGCATCTTTAAAGAGACGCATTTCATGGATCAGACATTCAACATCATGAAATTCAGAGGGGGGATTGATGCCTGCACGTGATTGACCGCGCACTTGTTTCATCCAGTGTCGTAAACGGCGATCAGCTTCAGCGCTTTCTGCTAGGCGAATATAAATGGCATCTTGGTCAGCTAATAGTTCGCCAAGCTTCTGATCTAGTGTTTGATTGCTATGCGCAAATTCCATACCCAAGACTGCTGGCGCTGCCTCTGGCCCCAATCGAATGCCGTCCCAAATTTCACGCTCTGCATCTTTTGGTCTGCAAAATAAGTGGGATTCAAGCTGACCATCGCTAGATACTTTTAGAACCAGTGTTGCACCAGGCTCTTCAAATCCAGTTAAGTAGAAAAAATCACTATCGTGCCGATAGGGAAATTCACTATCGCGATTACGAGCGACTTCTGGTGCGGTGGAGATGACTGCAATCCCGCCCCCGCTTTTGGATAGCATTTTTTTTGCTAAAGCAATTCTGCGTTGATGATAGATATTGGTTTTATTCATAGACTGCATTAAGTTCTTGCAAGCGCTGTGGCGTACCTACATCGTGCCACGGACCTAGATATTTTTCACCGCTCACCCTATTTTCTCCCATTGCCTTTCTCAGAAGAGGGGCTAATTTGGCGGGCATATCGATTTCTAAGCCTTTAAACAAGTCTTTGTGATAGATCCCAATCCCCGAGAAAGTCAGTTTTTCAGCTCCAAAGGAGTCTTGATCTGAGACTAAGGCGTCTTTTAAGTAAAAGTCGCCATTGGGATGTTGAATAGGATTAGGCACCATTAGGAGATGGGCTAAAAGTCTTTTGGGATCCCTGCTCATTTGTGATGCTCTTTGCAAAAGCGCCGCAACTGGTAAATTGGGTGAAAACACATCCCCGTTAATGACAAGAAAATAGTCATTAGGCGCCAGAAGGGGTAAGGCTTTATAAATTCCTCCCGCAGTTTCTAGTGCAGTCTCCTCAGGGGAATACTGAATATCGAGTCCAAATTGCTGGCCGTTTCCAAGTGCTGACTCAATTTTTGATCCTAGCCAGGCGTGGTTGATCACCACATGCGGAATACCAGCCTTTGCAAGCGCATCTAAATGCCAGGCCAATAAAGATTTGTTCTGAATGGTCAGCAGCGGTTTGGGTAAATCATCGGTGAGTGGGCGCATCCGCTCACCACGTCCAGCAGCCAATAAAAAGCAAGGAAAAAGATGAAGAGCGTGTTCAGTCATTTTGGGTGGGACGAGTTGCTTCCAAAATACGTGCCAAGGGTTTCAATTCGATATAGCGATTGGCAGTTGCAATCGCGTATTGAAGTACCAGCGGAATATCTTTGAGGTAACCATCTTTGCCATCCCGATGAAAGAGTCTTGCAAAGATTCCAAGAACTTTAAGATGACGTTGTAAACCCATCCACTCAAAATCTCGATAGAACTGTCCAAAATCATTTGGCACAGGCAATCCAGTTTTTCTACCTTCTTCCCAAAATTGAATCACCCAATCAAGCACTTTTTCTTCCGGCCAAGCAATATAAGCATCACGCCACAAAGAAGATGCATCGTATGTAATCGGTCCATAAACAGCATCCTGAAAATCAATTACGCCAGGGTTATTTTCTTTAGTGACCATTAAATTACGTGAGTGATAGTCGCGGTGAACATAGACTTTTGCTTGGGCTAAATTATTTTCAATAATCAACTCAAAAGATTTTTTAAGTTGCGCTTGCTGTACTTCATTAAGCTCAATTCCTAAGTGTTTTTTGAGATACCACTCTGGAAATAAATCCAATTCACGCTGCAATAAAGCTTCATCGTAATTTGGTAGTACACCCGGTTTACTAGCTAACTGCATCTGTACTAACGCATGTATCGCATCTTTATAGAGACGGTTTGCTGTTGCCTCATTGAGTTCAGCTAAATACGTTGTTGTACCTAAATCATTTAATAAGAGAAAACCTTCAGCAATATTTTTTTCAAGAATTTTTGGTACGTTCAAACCCGCATCGGAGAGCAATAAATCGACCTTCAAAAAGGCATCTAATGGCTCATGCTGGGGAGGTGCATCCATCACAATAAGCGTAGTAAATTTAGGGTTTTTGCTCTCAATTCGGAAATACCGGCGAAAGCTCGCATCAGCAGAAGCAGGGGCTAGGGAGTCGAGATCCAATTGCCAGCTAGGCTCAAGGCCTTTTAGCCATTGAATGAGGGTGAGTAGGCGTGCGTCAGTCATGGTCGATTCGTATAATAAGACGGGTCTGGAACTATGAGTCATTATCACCGTTGCGCTGGTCTTTGCGCCCCTCTTTTTATAGCTGTAACCCTGCGCGCAATGATGGGGTTGGTATTGCTCCAATTTACATCCTTGATAGGCGCTCAAACTCCCCCACCATTACAGACAGTTTCCAAACCAGCAGAGGCTCCTCCTATTCTTCCTGATCGAGGAAATGTGACGGTACTCAAATTGGATGATCAGCTTAGAGTGGGTCAGCCTATTGAAGATAGTAAGGCGCTGACCTTTACTTCTAGTGATTCACTTGATGGTGTTGTGGATCGCGAAATGCGCTTAAAAGATCGCGCTCAAATTAGACGAAATGGCACGGTTGCTAAAGGTAATGAAATTATCTACAACCCTGATACCGACGTCGCTAAATTAATTGGTAACGCAGAGCTTATTAAAGGCAATGCTAATTTCAAAGGCCCAACTGCGAATTTAACGGTAGATGCGCGTTCAGGAGAAATGGAAACACCGATTTATGAAATTGGCGATAGTCGTGCAAGTGGAAAGGCAAAAAAACTCACTATCGAAAGTGGTGACGTATTTGTTTTTGATAAGGCTACTTACACCACTTGTACTCCTGAAAATTTAGATTGGTATTTCACGGCCAATAAAATCGAAATCGATAATGAGCAAAAAGAGATGAAGGGGCAAGATGGGGTGATGCATCTGTTCGATGTTCCCGTTGCTTACATTCCATACTTTAGTTTGCCAGTTGGAAAAGAACGGCGCTCAGGAATTCTTCCTCCTATCGCAGGATATAACTCGAAGAATGGTATTGATATCACTCAACCCTATTACGTCAACATTGCACCAAATCGTGATTTAACTATCCTGCCGCGTTTCATGAGTGAGCGTGGTGTGCAGTTAGGTGCTGGATATCGTTTTATTGATACGACTTATTCCGGCAATGTGATGGGCGACTATTTGCCTAGCGATCAAAAGGCGGGTGGAATTAGTCGTTGGCGTTATGACTGGCAGCAACGGCAAACATTGATGGGCTCACCTATGGGTGGGCCGGGCTCAGTAAATGCCTATATCAATGCCGCTAAAGTTTCAGACAACTTATATCCAACCGATTTCTCTCAAACGGTGGCGGGTGCTGTAACAAGCCAGTTCCGCCAAGAGGTGGGTGCAGTATCACAGTTACCTTCTAGATTAAGTAACTGGACGGTTTCTGCCAAAGCATTGACATTCCAAACCCTTCAACCCAATTTGCCTAATACGGTTGGGGCGCCCTATAACGTTTTGCCCCAGGTGACAGCTGTCTATCGAAGCAACTTAGTACCCCCAGCTGCCGGAGCTGATGGCCGCTACATTACTTTGCCAACTGGCCCTACTACGATGTTGTCTACCGACTTCTCTCGGTTTTCTTACAATATCGCGAGCAGTATTCCCAATACAGCGCCTGGTGTCTTTAGCCAAGCGGATCGAACCGTGGTGAAAGGTGTTTTGGAGTACCCCAAGATAACGCCTGGATACTATATCCGGCCTAAATTGAGCTTTCAGTCCAATACCTATAGTGCTACTGCCTATCAACCTGGCTACTTGCCAGCACAAGGCTTCTTAATCCCAACTGCCAGTCTAGATACAGGTTTGGCATTTGAGAGAGATGCCTTGGAGATGGGTAGCTTCTTTGGCCAGAACATGTTGCTCAGTCTTGAGCCTCG
>CANCIL010000047.1 GCA_947378095.1 Betaproteobacteria bacterium | reverse complement strand
GCCTAATAGCTACAGGGTTTTTTCATTTGTTGGGATAGGGAAAATAGATTAAATCCACTGAAAACATCCTGTAAGATTTAAACCAAACCATCTTACGTAAGATAAAAATGACCAATGCATATGCTTTTATCTGCCTTTTCCTCATCTTTGGCGCATTTTTTGGTTTTGTCAGTTATTCGAAACGACACCTGTTTAGCGAAGGGCCTCACAAGGCAAAAGACTCAGATCAAACTTCATCCCTAGGAGGTCGTATTTTTTGGGTCATGCTTTGTTCTCTGCTTTGGCCAATCATGGCCATTACCGGAATGAATACGGCTTGGATACTTTTCAAGCGTAAACAGAAATCTCAAAAGTAATGCTTTCATTGATTTATCCAAGACCAATGAATAAATCATCCATAAAAACCATTCAAAATATCGTTTTGATGCAAAGTCGCCAATCTAGCAACTTTTTCCTTGATTGGATCAAGCACATACAATAAGAGTATGACTACTAGCGAACAGAGCAATAAGCTCAAACATGGGTTAATCCAAAAAGTCGAGGATGAAGCAAAAAAAGCTTTTGCCCTTTCGATTTACTTTGGCACCTGGTTTTGTGCCCTCAGTTTTTTAGCAGCAACGATTTTGGATGAGCGTCCAATCCCGCTATCCATCTTCGGATTTGCCATAGTGAAAGGCGCCCTATCAGCAAAGTTTTTACTTATTAGCGAAGCTGTTTTCCCAATCAAGGTAAGTCAGGCTAAAGGTTTAATTAGATCGCTCTTATTACAGTCTCTCATTTACGTAGGGATTGTGCTTTGCTTAAACTATCTAGAGGCTGGCGTTGATGGTCTGATTCATGGAAAAAACTTTTGGGACTCCCTCGCCTCATTTGGTCAGGCCAACCCATTACGTGTCCTTGCGATGTGTATCGTGTATTGGTTAATTGTTTGGCCTTATTTAGTATTAATTGGCCTGAAAATTTCACTGGGCAGCACTGCTACGATTGCCATTCTCTTTGGCGATAGATCAAAGTCTGATGAGTCAGTTACAAAGACCTGATCTTTTGCTGTATTCAAAAATAATACGGGCATTACTTCTATGTCTATTTTGGATACTGGGAGCACAGGCTCAAGCGCAGGAAATTGAGGCGCGCGCCTACTCAAATGCGCCGATCGGAATTAATTTTGCCAGTGTTGGTATTGGCCAAGCCTCTAGCGGGAGTTATAAGCTCACTACTGAAGCCGCCAGCTTCACGCGGATTTTTGATGCCTGGGGTCAATCCGGAAAAATCTCTCTTGTATTGCCATACGCTGAGCTGACCGGCACAGGAAAGCTAGGTAGCCAAACCATCAATGCATCATCTGAAGGCCTTTCTGATCCCCTCATTAAGGCCTCCGTCAATCTCTACGGTGCACCCGCCCTAACACTAGATCAGTTTAAAAACTACCAGCAAGATCTCATCATCGGCGCTAGTCTAGCTGCCTCGATTCCCTGGGGTCAGTACAACAGCCAGCAAATGCTCAATGTAGGAGCTAACCGGTGGTTCATTCAACCTGGTCTTGGAGCATCTAAAGCAGTAGGTCCATGGCGCTTTGAACTAGCTGGCGCAGCAACGATCTATACCAGCAACAATAGCTTCTTAGGCGGCAATACGTTGTCGCAAAACCCAATCTATTCAACCCAAACCCACGCAATCTATTATTTCCCAAATACCGCATGGCTTTCTGCTGACGCTACCTACTACTTTGGTGGGCAAATCTTTCTCAATGGCACTCCCGTCGGGGGCTCACAAGAAAATTGGCGATTTGGCGCAACTTTTTCCTATCCAATTGATCCAAAAAACTCCATCAGAATCTATGGCAGTACTGGAGCCTATTCTCGAACAAACAATAGCTATGATTTGATTGGAATTTCCTGGCAATTTCGCTGGGGCGGCGGAATGTAAGCATTCAAGATCGGCAATAGCTACAATCAGTTTAAATACCAATAAATAAGTTATCTAATCAATATCAATATTGCAGTTGAGACCAAGAGACAATCATGAGTACAAAGCCTAAAAATCCATCGGATACAAAACCTGAAAGCGGCTTACGCAAGGGCCTAACAAGTTATGGGGATAAAGGCTTTTCCTTATTTTTACGTAAGGCCTTTATTAAGGGTGCCGGCTATACCAATAGCGCCTTAGATCGTCCAGTGATTGGCATTATTAATACAGGTAGCGCATACAACCCTTGTCATGGAAATATGCCTCAACTCATCGAAGCTGTTAAACGGGGTGTCATGCTTGCAGGTGGACTTCCAATGGAATTTCCAACAATTTCTATTCATGAAAGTTTTGCGGCGCCTACCAGCATGTATTTACGAAATCTCATGTCGATGGATACGGAAGAAATGCTGCGTGCACAGCCGATGGATGCCGTTGTCATGATCGGGGGATGTGATAAGACGGTTCCAGCCCAAATGATGGGCGCTGCTTCTGCTGGTTTGCCTGCGATTCAATTAATTACGGGTTCAATGTTAACTGGCTCACATCGCAGTGAGCGGGTTGGTGCCTGTACCGACTGTCGTCGATATTGGGCTAAATTTCGTGCAGGTGAAATAGATGAAATTGAGAAAGATGAAGTCAATGATCAGCTCGTAGCTAGCGTTGGTACCTGCTCTGTAATGGGAACAGCTAGTACCATGGCATGCATCTCTGAAGCTCTGGGTATGACTGTTCCTGGTGGTGCCACACCTCCTGCCGTGACTGCAGATCGCATTCGAATCGCAGAAGAGACGGGTACTTGTGCAGTACAGATGGCAAAAAATGGTCTAACTATAGATAAGATCCTAACGGCTGATGCGTTTGAAAATGCAATGCGGGTCTTGCTGGCCATTGGCGGCTCTACCAACGGTATTGTTCATCTTGCTGCTATCGCAGGTCGCATGGGCCTCGAGATTGATTTAGAAGCTCTAGACAAGATGGGAAATGAGACGCCTGTTTTGCTTGATTTAAAACCATCAGGCGACCACTATATGGAAAACTTCCATGATGCGGGCGGCATGACTACCCTGCTTAGAGAATTAAAGCCGCTGATGAAATTAAATGCCATGACAGTAACGGGCAAAACCTTGGGCGAAGAAATTGATGCAGCACCCCCAAGCTTTAAGCAAGATGTTGTTCGCCAATTTAATAATCCGATTTATCCAAGAGGTAGCATTGCAGTCTTGCACGGTAATTTAGCGCCAGGTGGAGCAATCATCAAGCAATCTGCTGCCAATGAAAAACTGATGGAGCACACTGGGCGTGCCGTAGTCTTCGAGAATGCCGAAGATCTGGTAACCCGCATCGATAGTCCTGAACTGGATGTCACAGCAGACGATATATTAGTTCTAAAGAATATTGGCCCTAAAGGTGCGCCAGGCATGCCCGAAGCAGGCTACATCCCCATTCCGATGAAGCTAGCTCGCGCAGGCGTTAAGGATATCGTGCGTATCTCAGATGGGCGTATGAGTGGCACTGCTTTTGGAACTATAGTTCTTCACGTCACCCCAGAGTCAGCTATTGGCGGGCCTTTAGCGCATGTTCGAAATGGCGATCAAATTCGGTTGAGCGTTAAAAATCGTGAGGTCAGCTTGCTTATTTCCGATGAAGAGCTAGCAAAACGGGCTGCAGATAATCCAATTACCTCACCTACTGCTGAACGCGGCTATCAAAAATTATTCTTAGATACCGTGATGCAGGCAGATAAGGGTGTTGACTTTGACTTCTTGCGCGCTGCAAAGATGGTGGGCAAAACACCAAAGGCCTAAAAATTGATCTTAATAATTACCGATAAGCATTGGGATCGATTCGGTGCATTTCGCCCTCAATCCATCCCTCAACATTCGCCTGAATCTGCTCTTCCGTTTGATCTTTAACCGAGATAGGCGGTCCAATCGATACCGTCACAAGTCCTGGATATTTGCGAAAACTATTACGTGGCCAAACATTGCCAGCATTTTGCGCTACCGGAATAATATCCGTCCCTGTAGCAATAGCCAAACGAAAGCCTCCTTTGCGATAAGGGCGGTATGAGCCAACAGGAGTCCGAGTCCCCTCGGGAAATATCGCAATCCACTGGCCCTGCTCGAGCCTAGCTTTGCCTTGAGTAGCAACTGCAGCTCTAGCTGCCTCGCTATCTCCACGATTAATCGTGATCATCTTCAATGAGGCTAAGGCCCAGCCAAAGAATGGCAGCCAAAGTAATTCTCGTTTTGATACAAAACAAAGGGTTTTAGGAAATACATAGGGGTACACGATCGTCTCCCAAGCAGATTGATGCTTGCTAAGTAAAATCATGGGCTTGGCTCCACATTCCTTAATGTGCTCCATTCCCACTAATCGGTACTGAATATTGCAGATGAGATTGAGCATGAGGAGATTTAGACCACTCCAATAACGCACTAAGCCATATCGTTGTTGAGCATTACTGATGGGCGTGATCAGAACACAAAAGACAGCGGCGGCGGCGGTAAAGGGAACTAAATAGAGATAGAAGAGAAAGGATCGAAGATAGATTTGCACTAATCAATCTCTTAATTCGCGGCGAAGTATTTTCCCGACATTGGTTTTGGGTAATTCAGTTCTAAAGACAATTTTCTTCGGGCGTTTATAGTTCGTGAGTTGCTGCTTGCAATATGCTAGTACCTGCTCTTCAGAAAGATCATCACGGTCTTTGACAATAAAAGCTTTGACAGACTCGCCAGTCTCATCGTCCGGAGCCCCGATGACTGCGCACTCTAAAATTCCCGGCATGAGCGAGAGCACCTCTTCTACTTCATTTGGAAAAACCTTGAAACCAGAAACAATGATCATGTCTTTTTTACGATCAATAATTTTGACATAACCGTTTTCGTCCATCATGCCGATATCACCAGATTTAAAGTAACCGTCTGCAGTAAATACCTTACGCGTCTCTTCTGGCATATTCCAATATTGGGTCATTACCTGTGGACCTTTAATGCAAATTTCCCCAGCCTGACCAAGTGCTAGCTCATTGTCTTGATCATCCAAAATCGCCACTTCTGTACCAGGCACAGGTAATCCAACATGAGCAGTAAAGCCCTGAATGAGTGGCGTATTCACACACGCCACAGGGGAAGTTTCAGAAAGACCGTAGCCCTCTGCAATGGGTACACCAGTTAGCCTCTGCCACTCATCCGCTACGACTTTTTGCATGGCCATGCCACCACCAATGGTGACAAGCAAATTGGGTAGCCTAATTTTAGAAAATTCTGGGCGATGAATTAAGGCATTAAAAAGTGTGTTTACTCCCGGGAAAATATGAATACCTGGATGAGACTTAAGCAACTTGATAAACCCAGAAATATCTCTCGGGTTAGGAACCATAATCAGCAGACCACCTATACGAGCACCAAATACAGCACAGGCCGTCAATGCAAAGATGTGATACAAGGGCAGAGCACACAGAAATACCATTTGATCTATGTGCTTCCCTTTTAAACCAGGTTCAAGCCAGACCTCGATTTGTTTGGCGTTGGCTAAGATATTGCGATGTAATAAAACCGCCCCTTTTGAGACACCGGTAGTGCCGCCGGTGTATTGCAAGAACGCAATATCATCGAGGGTAATCTTGGGTCTTACAAATGGCGAATGCGATCCTAATCTCAAAGCCTCTTTAAAGCGAATACTTCCTGGAATATCCCAAGTAGGCACGACCTTCTTAATATGGCGCACTACAAGATCTACCACCTTACCCTTGGCACCAATAAATTCACCTAAACTGGTGACGACCACTTGCTTAACTAAAACTTTTTGGGCTATTTTTTGATAAACATGCGCAAAATTTTCTAAGATGATGAGCGCTGATGCACCACTATCTTTCAGTTGGTACTCCAACTCTCGCGCTGTATAGAGTGGATTAACATTCACAACTACGCACCCTGCTCTCAAGGCACCCATCATCGCGATCTGAAATTGCATGACATTGGGAAGCATGATGGCTACCCTTGCGCCAGACGTCAAGCCGACACTTTGAAGATAGGCAGCAAAATGCTGAGATTGGTGATCGAGTTCACCATAGGTCATGAACTTACCGAGGTATTCGCATGCATTCCGATTGGGATAGTTTGCAAAGGATTCTTCAAACATTTCTACTAAAGAGGCGTAAGAGGACTCCCCAATCGAATGTGGGACTCCCTCAGGGTAACTTTTTAGCCATGGCTTACTAGGATTAGTCATCGTGAAAATGCTGTCTCGTTCTATTCATCTTCGTACTATAAATTCAGTCTTCATGACATTCTAAACACTGCTTACCTGTATAGCGCTTTTGTTATAAAAAGAAAAAGCCCTCATTGAGAGGGCTTAATCTATTGTAAATACATCATCAGAAGCGATAACCTACGCCAATGAGTAAGTCGGTGCCAGTGCCTTTTAATGAGCTACTAACAGTAGTACGCGTTGTGGTAGTTGTAGAGGCTGTCTGGCTTCCATAAGAAGCATAGTTCACCTCACCAAAACCATACCACTTGTCATTAATCATTTGCTTGTAACCTAAGCCAACCATGATGCCGGTCAAATTGGTGGTGTTATAGGCAATGATAGGTGAAGAGAGACCAATTGTGGCACCGGTGTAACCTACTTTTAAATAGGCTAAGCGATCTTTATCAATGACATAACCAGGACTTAAAAATACGTTGTAGAGATTCTTAATGTTGTAGGTTGCAGTTGTGCTTCCCACCACATTTCCGTTATATAAAGTATTTAAAGTACCTGTTGCTGATGAGCTAGCGCCAGGGTAATAGGTTAAGCCTAAGCCCAATACATAATCTTGATTGATACCAAAGTTATAGCCAGCCGCTAAACCAATCAAGCCCGTGTTGATATTATTCACATTGGTGGCTGAGGTTGTCCCAGAAAGCGTTGCAGGGTAAGGAGCAGGCCTGCCTGTAGGAATAGTTGCTGTTCCATTACTAATGGATGGCGCAAAGTTTCCATAACCTACGCCCACTTGTCCATATGCGCCTTCCCAGGCATTGGCTTTTGATTGAGCCATTGCGCCGGTAGCGGCAAAGCCAGTAACAGCAGCGAGCATTAAGCTAATCTTGATTTTTTTCATGTCTCTTCCGTTTTTATAGGTCTAATAATTGATACAACAAACTAAATCCTAATGACTTTTGTGCCATTTTGGATTTCGGGTTTTCCCCAAAGGGACTATCAAATTAAGACTGTAAACGCCTTAACTAATCCGTATAGGTTGTTCAAGCTTCCCGTAGAAGCTGCTCTAGCTTTGCCAAATAAAGCGCTTCGCCATGATTGACCTTATCTTGCCAATCCTTACCTGAGTCTTCGTTAGCATCATCTGTGATGTATTTAAACGACTGCCATGGAATTTGATGATGATGTGCAACTGCAGCAATTGCGTACAGCTCCATATCGACTAAATCTATCTTTTGTTCATGCAGCCATTGGTCATGGCCTTTTACAAAGCTATCGCCCGTCCCGCAGACAAAGATCCCAGCGTGGGAGCGGTATTTAACTGGCGCATGACTGAAAGGTGTTTTTCCTCTTGGAGCCAAGGGCTCCGCATTCATATCTCTTTGAATCACGGTACCAATCTCTAGTAGCCCATGAATTTGCGGATTAATCTTGCCAGCAGTACCAAAGTTAACAATGCGTGCTGGCTGATGCTGATGAATAGCCTGGTAGGTCGCTATCGAGGCGTTGATCTTACCGACCCCGGTATAGACGATCTTCACGCCAGCAGGCAAAGCATCACGTTTGAGCTCGGACTCCAGAGCGGTGATAATCAGTAAGTCAGTCTTCATATAGAGCATTAAACAGTAAAATGAATTTATTAGATTATCTTCCGGGTGTACCTGATTTTCCTAAGCCTGGCATTTTATTTCGGGATATTTCTCCGCTCTTAGCCAATCCTGCCGCTTTCAAAGAGGCTGTTCGTCAGCTCGAAGCCCTATCGAAAGACTTTGCATACACCCATATCTTGGGGATTGAATCCCGAGGCTTTATTTTTGGTTCGGCTCTAGCGCATCATGTTCATAAGGGCTTAGCTTTAGCTCGTAAACCCAATAAGTTACCTTTAGCAAGCCATCGAGAATCTTATGGACTGGAGTACGGCACAGACTCACTAGAAATACAGCAATCGACATTACCCAAAGGAGCGCGTGTATTGCTACTTGATGACGTACTTGCAACGGGCGGTACTTTGATAGCAGCTGACAAATTAATTCGTGCTGCGGGTTTTGAAGTTGCTGGCGCCCTCACCTTACTAGAAATTGAAATGCTCAATGGCAGACACCTGCTCGATCAGCATCGCATAGAAAACCGCTCAGTATTAAAAGCCTGATTTCAAATCAATGATTTGGCGCTTTTGATGAGCTTGATTGCGCCCCAGCCTACAGCTAATGCCCTACTCGCTAACTTGGGCTTGTAATGCGCCAAGGTAGCAAAAGCTCCAGTCAGAATAATGGGGTTACTTTTAAAGAAGTGAAAGATATCAACGCCCTTATCGGCCCAAGATAGCGGCTTTTCCCATGGCTCAAAATGTAATGCAATATCTTTACGCTCATGATTAGCCTGGATTTGCAGTTCATGCCGACGCTTTTCCAATGACTTAAGATGTTGACCCATTATTTAGTGAGCTCCTCGCGATCTTTTGCAAATTCTGCAATAGATGCTTCAAATAGTTTAGGCATGGTGCGCAGAGATTGCATCACCATTAAGGCCAAAATAAGGCCGATGATGACAAAGCCGCAAGTGAGTAGCCCGAGTGCCAACATGCGATTGGTTTCCCAGCTATAAATCACAATCAGCAGGGATAACATCACTAATCCAAAGAATAAAAAGAATAGCGCACAAACAATCATCACCAATAAGCTAATGAATTTTGATCGCGCAATTTGTACATCTACCGATAAAAGCTCAAGACGAGTTTGCGCAATTGATGCACCGGTGGCAACAATGTTTTTAATTGAGGAAAGTAGATTTTCTTGAGACATAAGGCCTTAATGTCTGCGAATCAGTAAGCCAATCAATATACCCAAGCCAGCTGCTACACCAACTGCCTCCCATGGCTTGCGATGAACAAAATCATCTGCTCCTTCTGCTACTGCCTTAGCTTTTTCAGACAGAGGTCCTTCGAGCATAGAAAGATTTTCTTTTGCGCTCGTTAAAGTAGATAAGGCCTTAGAGCGTATTGAGGCAATGGCCCCATCTTCATGGGTCGCAGTTGCCTTGATCAAGGCCTCAGCATCCGCCATCAGGGCCTTAAAATCCCCAATGAGTTGATCAGAGTGAATCTCGTCATGGCCGGTAGCGCCGGTAGATTTGTTATTAGTCATATGGATACCCCTCTATTGGACTTACTCTTTTAGTGTCATTCTAAGCATACACCCCAGGGGCATTCAATAACAGTACGGTAACACCCGCATTACCAGCCTTAAATCGCTTGAGATAAGCCTTTAGGCCCGGTCTTTTCTTAATCAGGGCGTGATAGGCATGACTACCGTAGGGTACCGTTTCCCCAAAATAGTATTCATGAACACGGTCTGAAAAGTAATTACTTTCTAGGGCGTGATGAACAGCCCTTTTAATATTTCCGCCCTCACCACTAGATCCATAGCCATGAATGAGCACAATGGCTTTGATACCTAGTTCAGAAGCATTTCGGAGATGATTGCTAAGTTGTTCTATTGCCTCCTCTACCAAGGGTTGACCATGCTTGAGATTGATCTCAATAGTATCGACTGCCAGGGTTGGAGACTCATTGGAAGCACAAAATGGACATTGTTCAAACAATGGCCTGGGATTGCCGCATTCAGGGCACTCAGCAACTTGTGGCATTAGCGCCCTGAAGTAGTTTATTTAGGAGCAATACTTGCCTTCTAGGGAGCGTACATCACTCACTTTGTCGTCCACCATCTGATTGAGAGTTCTTTGCGCGACAACCCGATTATCAGGCGTTTTTAAGCTTTGATTAATTAAGCTTGCTACATCCTTTCGAATCGCTGTATTGCCATATCGCAATCCCTTCAAGGTGGATACAGCTTCTGCAGAAATCTTGCATTGCTGCTGAACTAAGGCGGATGAATCCGAAGAACTATTTGCATAAGCAAATGCAGCAACTGAAATTGAAGCCACCGCTAACAGAGTCTTTTTCATATTAGTTCCTTAATTTATGACCACAAGTTGGACAACATCCCAGATCTTTTGCTCTGGTCTTACGTAATGCGGCATACACACTGGATTCTGAAATCTCCATCTTTCTAGCTGCCTGCGCTGCAGACAAGCCTTTGCCTATTAATTCCAAGGCTTGATGTGTTTTTGGTACCTGTCTCTTCATTTCATCTCCCAGTAACATGACTATACTACAGAAGTTGTGAAGTTGTGAACTATTGTGCAAAAATAATACAGCGCTCAGAAAGACGCTGCCGAACAGCTCAACTGGACATCCGACTAGATCGATTTGGAATCGAGTGGAAACAAAAAACCACCCGAAGGTGGTTAATGATTAATGGGGAAATATCGCTAGCGACTTGGTGCTATATTTGGCTGCCAACTGTATCCACGAGCTTTCATGCATGCTGAATAGAGCTCTGGATTTGTTTGCACTCCTGAATAGCCGTTATAGCCACCCCATCCAGGGCCCCAGCCAAATCCACCTTGATTGAAGCCATAGGGTTGCTGTGACTCCTGAAGGCAGGCGTAGTTATCTTGATTAAATTGCAAGGTCGTAATATCAGACTTAACCCATGTGCCAGATTGAGTAGCGCATGCGGCAATAAACAAAGGCATTAGTAGTAAGGGGTGCTTATACATGCGCATTTTGATGTTGGAAATGATGAAATGGCGGAAGAGGTGAGATTCGAACTCACGGAGGACTTTCATCCTCGCCAGTTTTCAAGACTGGTGCATTCAACCGCTCTGCCACTCTTCCTTAGGCTGTCCCAATACTGGAACAAGGTCAAATTATAAAGAACTTTTGATGAGACCCTCTAAATGCTTGGCAATTGCAAGGCTTGAGGTGAGCCCAGGGGACTCAAATCCATAGAGATTGAATAAACCATGCAGCCCGTGATCACTGGGCCCGTTAAAACAGAAATCTCCAGCAGGAGTATTTGGAGGCACAATTTTGGCTCTCACCCCAGAATAATCTGGCTGCAAGGATCCATCTTTTAGAGCGGGCCAATAGCGACGCACTGCTTCATAAAAGCCCTCGCTTCTCCTTGGATTTACTGTGTAATCAATCTGATTCTCAGTCTCTATCTCGAGCCACTCCACATCTGGTCCAAATTTCGCTTGACCCCCCATATCCAAAGTCAGGTGCACTCCTAAACCGCCGGGTTCAGGGATGGGATAAATTAAATGGGTAAACGGTGATTTTCCCGAAAGTGAAAAGTAGTTTCCTTTAGCGAAATATGCTTTGGGCACTTGAGACGAAGATAAACCTTCAATTTGTTGAGCAATGGCTGGTGCACTTAAGCCAGCACAATTAATCAGAAGCCGAGTTTGAATTTGCATACTATCGGCTCCGCCAATCTCTAAAACAAAACCATACTCAGCATTGTTCCCTATGGCCTTAGCTCTAATCAACGGAGATTGGTATGCCACCATGCCGCCAGCATCTTCAAAGCCCCCTAATAAGGACAGCATATAACCATGACTATCCACAATGCCGGTAGATGCGGACAAAATAGCTGCAGAACAATGAAGTTGCGGTTCTAGTGCTTTTGCCTCTTCACCAGAAATAATGCGGATATCAGGCACTTGATTGTTTTGTGCTTTGTAGAGAATCGCTTGTAAGTCTTCTAGCTGAGAATCGTCACTAGCAACAATCAACTTTCCATAGGCTTGGGTACCGACTTGATGAGTTCGACAATACTCATAGAGCATACGATTGCCTTGAACGCAGAGTTGAGCCTTAAAAGATCCCTTGGGGTAATAGATTCCTGCATGAATTACTTCGCTATTCCGAGCGCTACTGATGGTGCCAAAGGCATTCTCACGCTCCAATAGGATCGTTTCTCGGCCTTGTAGCGCCATTTCTCGGGCAACCGCTAAACCAACCACCCCTGCGCCAATAACGACGCAATCAACCTGCTCCATCTACTTAGTCCTGACTTGTTTATTAGGCATTCATTAGTATGAATAGGCACAAATCGTAACATTTTCAGTGGTTTAAAGGGGGGTTGGGTCATTTAGACCCTGAGTTCTTGATAAAATCTAGGAATGTCTTTAAATCACGCTTCACAGACCTCAAAATCCGTCTTTCGCGCCGCAGATATCGTTTTAGATAGCGCCTATCAAGGTATCGATGCCAATGCTTGGCAATCACTATTTGCTCAGGCCCGAAGCGCAAAGCTTGAGCAGTTTATTCAAGACCTTTTTGCTGGTAAGCATGTCAACCAATCTGAAGATCGCCCCGCCCTGCATTCAGCTCTCCGTAATTTAGATAAAGCACCTGTGATGGTCGATGGCAATGATGTCATGCCCGCTGTCTCTGAAGTTTGGCAGCGTATCGAAGCGCTCTGCAATAAATGGGTTGGAGTGACGGATGTCATTCATATTGGTATCGGAGGCTCTGATTTTGGTCCGCGTTTAGCCATTGAGGCCTTGGCACATGTTCCTGACATTGAGAGTCGTGGCATGCGCATGCATTTCTTAGCCAATATCGATACTGCAGAACTGGGTCGTATTTTGCAACGTGCTTTGCCTCATAGCACGCGAGTAATTATTGTTTCAAAATCTTTCACCACCCTTGAGACCACCAAGAATGCTAAAGCAGTTGTCCGCTGGCTAAAAGATAGTGGACGTACTGAAAGTCAAATTCATAATGCTTTATTTGCAGTGACCGCTAATGTGCCTGCTGCAAAAGCGTTTGGTCTTAAAGAGGAAAATATTTACCCATTCTGGGATTGGGTTGGCGGTCGTTATTCTGTATGGTCAGCAGTTGGTTTACCCATTGCCTTGCAATATGGCTTTGAGACCTTTAAAGAATTTTTGGCAGGTGCTCAAGCTATAGATCAACACTACCGCACGGCTCCGCTTGAGGAAAATTTACCAGTCCTGATGGCTTTAACTTTGCTGTATCAGCAGGAGCAGCATGACATCAAATCTTTTGCCGTCATTCCCTACGCTGATGCACTAGATTGGTTTCCTAAGTGGCTTCAACAGCTGGATATGGAAAGCAATGGCAAGAGTGTTGACCGCAACGGTAAGCCCGTTCAGTTCTCATGCCCAGTAGTGTTTGGTAGCTCTGGTAGCAATGCACAACATTCCTACTTCCAACTCTTGCATCAGGGCAAGGAAGTGATTCCGATCGACTTTATTGCGATTCGCGAGCCAATGAGTCATTTACCTGAAGCCAAAGAGCATCACCGTATTTTGCTTTCGAATTGCTTAGCGCAAGCCCAAGCTTTAGCCAATGGCAAGCAAACGGATAACCCTAACAATACTTATCCTGGCAAACGCCCTAGCAACTTATTAATTCTGCCTAAGTTAAATGCCTTCTATCTGGGAGCCCTATTGGCGCTCTATGAGAGCCGCGCAACTACGCTTGGTGCACTCTGGAATATCAATAGCTTTGACCAGCCTGGCGTTGAATTAGGCAAAGTCTTAGCGAAGCCCATTGAAGCAGCCCTCAAAGATGCCACTTCAGTGAAAGCAGATTCCAATATTGATGCCATTACTGCGCAGCGTATTAATCTTTTTAATCAACCTTAAAAAGTTAACTATCAAATTCTGGCTGCATTTGACTTTTTTCACTAAATGTTTATACTTGTTTAAACATAACATTTAGAGGGGGTTAAAATGGCTCCAGCACTAAAAGTAGAGCAAACAGTACAAGAATGGGGCAATGGCTTAGGGGTCAGGATCACCTCTCCAGTTGCTAAGGCGGCCCACCTATCACAAGGGGTTCCTATTTCTGTAGAGGTTGTTAAAAATGGAGTGCTACTCAGAGTAGTTGGCAAACCTAAGCTTAGTCTTAATCAAAAATTGAAAGCCTTTGATCCAGAAAAACATAGCGGCGAAATTATGGCGACAATGGCAGTAGGGAAAGAAATTCTTTAATGGTGGAAAAATTAAAGTCTTGGGCCCCTGAGCGTAGGGACATGATTTGGATTAACTTTAATCCACAAACTGGAAATGAAATGAAAGATGAGCATCCAATGCTCGTCATTTCACCGAAAACTTTTAATGAAAGAACTGGTATTGTTATTGGACTTCCAATGACACACGCTAAATCTAATGAAACCAATCCATTTGCGATTAAATTCTCCGTTGGTCGCGGTGAACCAGTTTATATATTGACTCACCAACCTAAATCATTTGATTGGCGCCTGCGATCAGCCAGGCCACATCCATGGAAAACTTTGCCTGCCCCCTTATTTCAAGAGGCTTGTGAAGGATTAAATTCAATTATCGAAATTGCCCACTAATAAATACTGGAATCTAAAGTGCAACTATCTCCTTCTATATTTAAAGCCTACGACATTCGCGGCATCATTGATGAAACCTTAGATCCATCTATTGCCAAACTGATTGGTCAAGCATTTGGAACTGAGATGCGTGAATTAGGTGAAACAGAAATCGTCATTGGACGCGATGGTCGCCTCTCAGGCCCTAGCTTGATTGAAGCGCTTACAGAAGGCCTGCTCTCTACTGGTATTAATGTGATCGATTTAGGTATGGTTGCCACACCGATGGTTTACTTTGGCGCCAATCAAGTCCTAGATGGCAAAAAGCCAAAGTCCGGCATCATGATTACAGGTAGCCATAACCCACCAAACTATAACGGCTTCAAGATGGTTCTAGGTGGAGCCGCTATTTACGGCGATCAAATTCAAGCTTTACGTAAACGTATTGAAGTAAAGCAATTTGCAAGGGGTCAGGGCTCACGCACGACCTTTGATATTTTCCCAATGTATTTAAAGCATATTGTTGGTGATGTGAAACTAGCTCGACCACTTAAGATCGCAGTCGATTGCGGCAATGGTGTGGGTGGCGCATTTGCCGGTCAACTTTTTAGAGCCTTAGGTTGCGAAGTTCAAGAACTTTTTTGTGAGGTGGATGGCCACTTCCCCAATCATCACCCTGATCCAGCCCATCTGGAGAACTTACAGGACCTTATTAAGAACTTGCAAACTACCGATAATGAACTCGGCTTAGCGTTTGATGGTGATGCAGATCGTTTAGGCGTAGTCACCAAAGATGGTCAAGTGATTTTTCCTGACCGCCAAATGATGCTCTTTGCCAAAGATGTTCTCTCACGTAATCCTGGCGGTCAAATTATTTATGACGTGAAGTGCACGCGCAATTTAGCAACTTGGGTTAAGCAGCACGGTGGTGAGCCTCTGATGTGGAAAACTGGTCACTCCCTAGTAAAAGCCAAGCTCAAAGAAACGGGCGCTCCATTAGCTGGTGAAATGAGTGGTCATATCTTCTTTAAAGACCGTTGGTTTGGTTTTGATGATGGTCTCTATACCGGCGCACGCTTATTAGAGATTCTCAGCAAAGAAAAAGATCCCAATAAGACACTCAATGATTT
>CANCIL010000046.1 GCA_947378095.1 Betaproteobacteria bacterium | reverse complement strand
TTTTGAGCGAGGCTTTATTCGTGCACAAACCATTGCTTATGATGACTTCATTCAGTTCAAGGGTGAAGCAGGGGCTAAAGAGGCCGGTAAGATGCGTGCTGAAGGAAAAGAGTATGTTGTCAAAGACGGGGATGTATTGAACTTCTTGTTTAATGTCTAAAGCAAGATTTAGATCTTCGGTAATAAAAAAGCCCTTTTAAAAAGGGCTTTTTTATTACCTGCTGCGCATGCAACTTCAGTCAAATTATTCCTTAGCTTGCTTTAGCTGCCTTTTCTAAGCATTTGGAAATTTCTTCGTAACGCTTAAGTGCCATTTTCGTCGGTACGACTTCTTTTTTACGACCATCAATATTGGTGGCCATCTTGATGTAACCCATTGCGCTCAGATTTTTTAAGCGACCATGCAGTGTGGCTTGCGAGCCCAACTCGGAAAGTGAAATTAAATCACCTACCAAAACAGAATCTTTGGCATAGGATGCCAAGACAATCTTATCTAGCAAGCTCTCTTCAATACAGTCTAATTTTTTCCCAGGATTAATGCGATCAAGCGCATCCATCAAGTTGAGAAAGCGAAGGTAAGAAGTTTTATTAACTGTCATGGTTTGGAATGGGGGTAGCTAAGTTAGATCTGCTTGTATTAGCCGTAAGTATATCCTTATAAACCCCTAATAGAACATGTATGGAACTTGTATGCAAATTGTAAAAAATAAACCATACTTAATGTAATGGCAAAAAAATCATTTTTCGTTCCCATGGCGTGGACCTTTGAGTTAGTAATTAGTTCGCTAGCGTACATTTTTCTTTTCTATTTAAACGATTACTTGACTGCACATTTGTATTACGGAACTGGAGTTAATTGGATATATTTGCCAGCAGGCCTACGCCTATTTTTGACTTTAATATTTGGGTTTTCGGGGGCAGTCGGCATCGCTTTAGCGTCATTTTTTATTAGTTATTACGGCGCATTTAGCAGTGATTTAATTGTTTGTATTGGAACATCGCTTATTTCAGGGTTTGCCCCCTATCTAGCAAGACTTTTTGTGTTGCATAACATTCGGCTTGAGCCAGACTTGAGCAATTTAAATTTTCCCAATTTATGTGTCTGTATTTTGGTTTACGCCCTATTAAGTGCTGGCCTACACCAATGGTGGTTTGCCACCATGGGGCTTGCTAATGCTGGAACTTTCAATCACTTTACGGTGATGGTTTTTGGAGATATCTTGGGTTCGCTACTATTAATTGTCGTAGCGAAGTCTGGAATGGACTTACTAAAGCGATTTAAGCAAACAGCTCGCTAAGAGCAACTCCTGGGTCAGTAGCGCGCATAAAGGCTTCGCCGACTAAAAATGCATTGATCTGGTTATCACGCATGAGTTGAACATCTGCTCGATTGAGAATACCTGATTCAGTAACCAAGGTTTTATTCTTCGGAACCATAGACATAAGCGACAAGGTTGTCTGTAAAGTCACTTCGAATGTTTTGAGGTTGCGATTGTTGATGCCTAATAAAGGTGTTTTTAATTCAAGGGCCTGTTCTAGTTCAGGCGCATTGTGCACTTCGACCAAAACATCTAAACCTAATTCGTGGGCACAAGCTTCTAGCTCTTTCATCTGATTAAGCTCTAAGCACGCAACAATCAAGAGAATCGCATCTGCACCAATGGCTCGCGCTTCATAGACCTGATAAGGGTCAATCGTGAAATCTTTTCTAAGCACGGGAATGCTACAGGCAGCACGCGCTTCTTGAAGATAGGCATTGCATCCTTGGAAGTAATCTACGTCTGTTAGAACTGATAGGCATGCTGCGCCATGCTGCTCATATGTACGAGCAATTTCTGCCGGCATAAAATTTTCTCGGAGAATCCCTTTACTTGGACTTGCTTTTTTAATTTCAGTAATCACGCCTGCTTTGCCAGCAGCAATTTTTTGATTAATCGAGTTAATGAAACCGCGTGGCTTTAGCAGTGTGCTTCGATTGTTCTCCAAAGCAATCTCAAGTTGGGCACTTAAGGGGATTTGCTTTGAGATATCCGCAATCTCACGCTTCTTGGTTGCAATAATTTTGTCGAGAATATCGCTCATGAATTTGATTTCGATTGAGTTGCTGCAACAAAGGCATCGAGTTTTTGGCGAGCAGCGCCTGAGGCAATCGCTGCCTTTGCCATGCTGATGCCACTTGCAATATCAGAAGCAACGCCTGCTACATAAAGCGTAGCGCCAGCATTTAGACAGACGATATCGCTAGCTGCCCCAGGTTTGTTATTAATCACATCCAAAACAATTTTTTTAGATTCTTCAGCATTAGCTACCTTAAAGCCATTGGTAGCAGCAGTGCTGAGACCATAATCTTTTGGATGAATTTCATATTCACGCACTGTGCCATCTTTTAGTTCGCCTACAAGTGTTGGCCCCTCGAGAGAAATCTCATCTAAGCCATCACGCCCATAAACCACCAAAGCATGTTCCATACCCAAGGCCTGTAATACCCGAGCCTGAATACCTACTAAATCTGCATGAAATACACCCATCAAAATTCGCTTGGCATCAGCAGGGTTGGTGAGGGGGCCTAAGATATTAAAAATAGTGCGCACACCCAATTGCTTGCGAATAGGCACCACATTTTTCATGGCTGGGTGATGGTTTGGGGCAAACATAAAGCCAGCTCCAACACTTGAGATGCACTGGGCAACTTGCTCTGCGGAGAGGGCTAGATTGACCCCAAGGGCCTCTAGTACATCGGCACTCCCAGATTTACTACTCACACTCCGGTTGCCATGTTTGGCGATCTTGGCACCAGCGCCAGCAGCTACAAACATGGCTGCAGTAGAGATATTAAAAGTATGTGCGCCATCACCACCGGTACCTACAACATCCACTAGATGCGTACGATCTTCCACATATACTGAGGTCGCAAATTCACGCATGACTTGCGCCGCCGCTGCAATCTCGCCAACCGTTTCCTTTTTGGTGCGTAATGCTACAAGTAGTCCAGCCACTAATTCAGGGGACATCTCGCCGCTCATGATGAGACGCATCATGGCAGTCATCTCATCATGGAACAGTTCGCGATGTTCAATGCAGCGTTGAAGGGCTTCTTGTGGAGTGATGGACATAGGACTAATAATTATTTACTTTGCAAAAAATTCTTGAGGAGTGCATGTCCATGCTCAGACAGAATCGATTCCGGATGAAATTGAACACCCTCCACTAAAAGATCTTTATGACGCACGCCCATAATCTCCCCGTCCGAGGAGGTAGCGGTGACTTCAAGTACGGCAGGTAGCGTACTTTTCTCAATGGCAAGCGAGTGATAGCGCGTCACCTTGAAAGGGTTTGGTAGATTTCTAAAAACCCCAACACCCGTGTGATGAATATCGTCAGTTTTGCCATGCATTACTTTTTGTGCACGAACAATATTCCCACCAAAGGCTTCGCCAATAGCTTGGTGACCAAGGCAAACACCCAAAATAGGAATTTGACCAGCATAGCGCTTGATGGTCTCTACCGAGATACCGGCCTCTGCAGGACTACAAGGCCCAGGAGAGATGCAAATGCGTGCTGGATTGATTTTTGCAATCTCTTCGACTGCAATTTCATCATTGCGAAATACTTTGACTTCTTCACCTAGCTCTGCAAAATATTGCACTAAGTTATAAGTAAAAGAATCGTAGTTATCAATCATGAGGAGCATCAAGTCCTCCTTGAACTAAATCTGCTGCTGTTAAAACGGCACGTGCTTTTGCTTCAGTTTCTTTCCATTCAGCAGTGGGATCAGAGTCAGCCACTACGCCAGCACCCGCTTGGGAATGAAGCACGCCATCGCGAATCACGCCAGTACGGATCGCAATCGCGACATCCATATCACCTGAGAAAGAAAGATAGCCAACAGCACCACCATAAACGCCACGCTTCACAATTTCCATTTCATCAATGATTTCCATGGCACGAATTTTAGGGGCCCCTGAGAGAGTGCCTGCCGGGAAGGTAGCACGCAATACATCCATGTTGCTCATATTGTCTAAAAGGTGACCCTCTACTGAGCTCACGATATGTTGAACATGCGAGTACTTTTCAATCGACATAGAGTCTGTCACCTTGACCGAGCCTGTTTTAGCAATGCGACCTACGTCATTGCGCGCTAGATCAATCAGCATCACATGCTCAGCAATTTCTTTGGGATCGGCTAGAAGTTCTTTTGCAAGACGCTCATCTTCTGCGGGATTCTCACCACGAGGACGGGTGCCTGCAAGCGGACGAATCGTCACAATTTTTTCTGCGGCACGCTGTTCTTGGCGCACCAGAATTTCTGGTGAGGAGCCAACAATTTGCATGTCACCAAAATCATAGAAATACATATATGGCGATGGATTGAGCGAACGTAAGGCTCTGTATAAAGCCAATGGTGAATCTGTAAATGGCTTACTAATCCGCTGACCAATGACTACTTGCATGCAATCGCCAGCCAAAATATATTCTTTGGTTTTAAGTACAGCTTTTTCAAAAGCATCCGCCTTAAATTTCCGGATCAACTCAGTCTTAGTACTTGGTAATGAAGCGGGCATGCTTACGGGCTTACTAAGACAAGCCAATAAATCTTTTAAGCGAGCTTGAGTGCTGTCAAAACTATCAGGCTTGCTTGGATCAGCATACACAATTAAATAAATTTTTCCAGCAACGTTATCAATGACGGCAAGCTCTTCAGTCAGCATCAGCTGAATATCTGGCACACCCAATTCGTCCGGAAGTGAGTGTTGAGCAAGGCGTGATTCAATATATCGAACGGTGTCATAACCAAAGTAGCCAGCAAGGCCACCACAAAAACGTGGCAAGCCTGGCGGCACGGCTACCTTAAAACGTTTGAAGTAAGCATCAACAAAGTCGAGAGGGTTGTCAGTATTGGTTTCTACAAGCTTGCCATCAGTGACTACTTCATTGATAGGTGAGCTAGGTGAGCCTACGGTCTTAATGATGGTCTTAGCAGGCAGACCAATAAAGGAAAAGCGGCCAAAACGTTCACCGCCTAAAACAGACTCAAGCAAGTAGGTATTAGTCTTACCAAAGGCCTGTGTCAGCTTGACGTAGAGGGAGAGTGGCGTTTCAAGATCAGCAAGCACTTCCTTTACTAAAGGAATGCGATTGAAGCCCTGCTTACCGAGAGCGATAAATTCTTCACGCAGCATCAGGCTTTACTCGACTTTCCTAACTCTATGCGCATGGCTTCAATGACAGAGGCGTAATTTTCTTTTCCAAAAATAGCTGAGCCTGCTACAAAGGTATCTGCACCTGCACTTGCAACTTGCGCAATGTTATCGACCTTGATACCCCCATCTACTTCTAAGCGAATGTGTCGACCTGTTTCAGCTTCATATCGATCTAGACGTGTACGTACCTGAGCAATTTTATTGAGGGTGCTCGGAATAAATGATTGACCGCCAAAACCAGGATTGACAGACATCAACAAGACTAAGTCGAGTAAGTCCAATGTGTGGTCAAGGTGATCCAAGGGAGTTGCAGGATTAAAAACCAAGCCTGCTTGACAACCTTGATCTCGAATCAGGTTGAGTGTGCGATTAACGTGTGGGCTTGCCTCTGGATGAAAGCTAATGAGGTTAGCGCCTGCTTTTGCAAAATCCGGAACAATGCGGTCCACGGGTTCGATCATGAGATGCACATCAATCACTGCCGGTTTGCCATTTTTCATGGCATGAGGGCGAATAGCCTCACAAACCAGAGGGCCAATAGTGAGATTGGGTACATAGTGGTTGTCCATCACATCAAAGTGAATCCAATCGGCGCCTGCAAGCAAAACATCTTGGACTTCTTTGCCTAAACAGGCAAAGTCAGCCGACAAAATAGACGGGGCAATGAGAAATTGGCTTTGAGAAGGAGTTTTTTGGCTTTCCATCCCTAGATTCTAGCTTGCAGTTGGCCTTAGGATGGAGCAGAATTCGTGCATGAACCCCCACGAAATCAGCATTACAGTTAAAGCCCAGTATCTTCCAGAGCAATCTGACCCGGATAATCGCCAATTTGCCTTTGCCTATACGGTCACTATTCGGAATACCGGTACCGCGAGCATCCAATTGATAGCCCGCCATTGGTTTATTACGGACGGGGATAACGAAGTCCAAGAAGTTCGTGGTTTGGGGGTTGTAGGCCAACAGCCCTTATTGCGTACCGGAGAGCAGTTTGAATACACCAGTTGGGCTACTTTGCCCACGCCTGCAGGTACGATGCGCGGTGAGTACTTTTGCGTGACTGAAGAGGCTCAGTTTTTCCAGGCGCCAATTCCAGAATTTGCTCTGGTAATGCCTCGAACACTGCACTAAAGCTATTTTTTGCCTTTACCAGTCCAGAGGACGATAAATAGCAATAGCCCTAAAGCAATAGCGCCCTCAATAACAAAGAGCAGCATGGGGTATTCATCGAGTAAATTGGCAATCATGTTTTCAATATTGAATTTAAAAGACCCTGTCTTAAAGCAGACGTTAGCAAGAAGTGTATTCCTTATCGTGATTGCTAGTTTGATCAGCGCTTGTTCTACACCGCCAACACGCGGTACTAACTACCGATCAGCTTCGGGCGCCGCACCTTCTAATTACACCTCTCCGATTGCCAGTTTTAATGCAGTTTCTTGGCAAGCCTTGCCAGGTTGGCAAGAGGATGATTTATCACAAGCGTGGCCTGCTTGGTTAAAGAGTTGTGATGCATTACGTAAGCGAAATAGTGAGATTAATTGGCGTTCGGTATGTTCACAAGCTAGCAGTGTTTCAGCACGCGATTCACAGGCGATACGGCGTTACTTTGAAAGCAATTTTCAAGCTTACGAAATTCGTAATAGTGCAGGCAGTGAAACAGGCTTGATCACTGGTTATTACGAGCCTGTTATGAACGGTTCACAAACTCGAACCAATACCTTCAACGTACCTTTGTATGCTTATCCGAATGCATGGCGCCAAACCAGGCCTAATCCTGGTCCAAGCCGTGCTGAGTTGATGAGTTCAGGCATATTGAAAGGTTCTGAGATTGCTTGGGTTCAAGATCCAGTAGCTGCTGCATTTATGCAAATTCAAGGCTCTGGAAAAATTCGCTTACAAGATGGACGCGTCTTGCGCTTGGGTTATGCGGGAACAAATGAACAGCCATTTAAATCATTTGCACAATGGTTACTCGACAGAAAAGAAATTACTCGCAGCGAAGCAACCATGCAAGGTATTTCGCAATGGGCAAAACGGAATCCCGATCGAGTTAATGACATGCTCAATGCTAATCCACGCTTTGTCTTTTTTAAAGAGCTACCAGGAAACGTGAGTGCTGATGTAGGGCCGATTGGCGCATTGAATGTGCCGCTCACCACAGAACGCAGTATTGCAATTGACTTACAGGCGATGCCTTTGGGCGCCCCAGTATTTTTATCTACTACCAGGCCTCTGAGTGATCAAATTTTGCAAAAATTGGTCATGGCTCAAGATACTGGCAAGGCCATTGTCGGAGGCGTCCGAGCAGACTACTATTGGGGTTCAGGGGACTCCGCGGGGGAGTTGGCAGGACGTATGAAGCAAAATGGCAAGATGTGGGTATTGCTACCGCGCTAATTGAATACACCTTAGAAAGAAATTGATGAGCTATAAAACGATTTTGACTGAAGTAGACGGAAAAGTGGCCACTATCACTTTGAATCGTCCCGAGGTGCTCAATGCACTCAATGACCAATTGATGAATGAGTTAGGCGCTGCATTGTTGAGCTTTGATGCGGATGACAATATTGGTTGCATCATTGTGACGGGCAGCGAGAAAGCATTTGCTGCCGGCGCAGATATTGCTTCAATGGCGAAATATGGTTTTAAGGATGTTTATCGGGAAGACTTTATTACGCGTAATTGGGAAGAAATAAAGAAAGTACGTAAGCCAGTCATCGCAGCAGTTTCTGGATATGCACTTGGTGGTGGATGTGAATTAGCGATGATGTGCGACACCATCATGGCTGCAGATAATGCCAAGTTTGCTCAACCCGAAGTGAAGTTAGGAATTATTCCAGGCGCTGGCGGCACGCAGCGTTTACCGCGCGCCGTATCAAAAGCAAAGGCAATGGATTTAGCCTTAACTGGGCGCATGATGGATGCTGCAGAAGCAGAGCGTGCAGGCTTAGTAGCTCGTGTATTTCCGCAGGCCGATTTATTGAAAGAAGTAAAAGCAATCGCCAAGGGAATTGCCGATATGCCTTTGCTTACAGCCATGATGGTCAAGGAAGCGATCAATACAGCCTACGAAACCACTCTATCTGAAGGCATTCATTTTGAGCGCCGTTTATTCCATGCTTGCTTTGGAACGAACGATCAAAAAGAAGGTATGGCAGCGTTTATGGAAAAACGCCCAGCCAAATTTACTAACTCTTAATTTTTCTCTAGATAGCGCTGAGCTAGTTTGACCCAATAGCTCACACCTACTGGAATAAGTGTGTCATTGAAATCGTAAGATGGGTTGTGCAAATGGCAAGGGCCCATGCCGTGACCAACTGAGCGATGATCCCCATCACCATTACCTAAGAAGACATAGCAACCAGGCTTTTCAAGTAGCAGAAAAGCAAAGTCTTCAGCGCCCATTGTGGGATCAATTGAGGTATTGACGTTTTGTGGTCCAACCACTTCACTCATGACTTCCGCAGCAAATGCCACTTCATTGTCATGATTAATCAGGGGTGGGTAACTTCTTTTAAATTCAATTTCTGCTTGGCAATCAAACGCGCTTGCAACGGTATGAGAAATTTCACGAAGACGTGCTTCAATTAAATCTAAGACCTCTAAGGTAAACGTTCTTACTGTGCCGCCGATAAAGGCGCTATCCGGAATGACGTTACTGGTTTCGCCTGCATGAAACTGGGTAATCGATAAGACCGCTGCATCAACGGGGCGCTTATTGCGAGTAATGATGCTTTGTAATGCTTGCACCACCTGCACTCCAGTGAGTACAGGATCAGCGCTATTGTGAGGTAGGGCAGCATGCCCGCCCTTACCTTTAATGGTGATCTCAAACGCATTGCTTGAGGCCATCATGGGGCCTGTGGTAACGCCAAAATGACCTTCTTCTAATCCAGGCCAGTTATGCAGACCAAAGACAGCATCACAAGGGAATTCTTTAAAGAGACCATCTTTAATCATTTCCTTTGCGCCAGCACCACCTTCTTCAGCAGGCTGGAATATAAAAATGACGGTGCCTTTGAAATCCCGATGATTAGATAGATATTGAGCAGCCCCAAGCAGCATGGCAGTATGACCGTCATGACCACAGGCGTGCATCTTTCCTGGGTTACGAGAGGTGTGCTCAAAGTTGTTATGTTCTTGCAGGGGTAGTGCATCCATGTCGGCGCGTAAGCCAATCATTTTGCCCGGGCCTAAATCTCCATCAAGCCTTCCTACTACGCCAGTTTTCCCCATGCCACGGAAAACTGCAATACCCCAGCTAGACAGAGCTTCTGCTACCAAGTCTGAAGTACGGTTTTCTTCGAAGCGCAGCTCAGGATGAGCGTGAATATTTCGGCGAATCTCTTGAATGGATTGTGCTGAATCGATAATTTCTGGAAGTAAACGCATTCCTTCATCTTATCCGAAAGTCTGCAGACATGCACCTTGAATCCCTGCTGCTAGGGGTTTAGGGTTTGGGCAAGCTTAGGTGCTGCGCAGCAAATTGCAAAGCTTCTAATGGGTAGGGCGCATTCATTGGTTTTTGTAGTGCTTCTGGCAAAGAAGGGATGACCCCCAACAATGGCGCTTTCAATTTACCTTGAAGATATTCAATATTTTCTTCTAAGAAAGGCATTTCAGAAGAAAGGGTATTTGCAATCCAGCCAGCCATTTTCAGTTGGTGTGATGCAATTACTTCTTCGGTAAGTAGCGCATGATTAATGCAGCCTAATTTCATGCCGACAACCATGATGATCGGTAGATCTAGTTTCTGCGCTAGATCACTTAAATCTTCTGTTGCATTGATGGGAACTAAAAATCCACCAGCACCCTCTACAACAACCGCCTCTGCTTGACTGCGTATCTGCTCGTAAGCATCCATCATGATCTTGAGATCTAGATTAGTGCCTAGTTTTTCTGCGGCAATGTGCGGCGCAATTGGCATCTCAAGGACATAGGGACACAAAACCATTTGGCCAGGCGTTAGTTCTGAAGCTAGGCGTAGAGTTTCTAAATCCTCATTGAGTATTTTTCCATCATGATCTTGATAGGTGCCTGCAACAACGGGTTTAAAGCCGATAGCATGAATTCCTTGTGCACGCATTTTTTGAATGACTGCACCAGAGACTAAAGTTTTTCCAACCTCAGTATCTGTGCCGGTAATAAAAAAACCATTCGCCAGACTCATGACGCTTGCACCATGCTGGCTTGTTCTATCTCATTAAGTTGACGAATCAGTTGACGCAAATCATCCACTTTATGGTTTGCAGAAAAAGTAATGCGTAAACGGGCGCTGCCGTTAGGAACAGTAGGTGGACGAATTGCCGGAATCCAATACCCTGCCTCGTCCAATAGTTTTGCGGCCAATAGAGCGTTCGCATTACTGCCTAAAATGACTGGCTGTATGGGGGTGCTAGAAATGCTCTTTTCCCATTCGGCGAAGACCATTTCATTTTTCCAAATTTCAATCAATTGACGAAGATGGGCGCGCCGATTTTGACCTTCTTCACTTTCAATCAGCTCAAGACTTTTTAACAGAGTGTGTGCAATCGCTGGAGGAGTCGCTGTGCTGTAGATGTAAGGACGTCCCTTTTGGATAAGCCATTCAATGAAAGAATCGTGCGCACAGATAAATGCACCACTGACTCCAGCTGCCTTACCCAAGGTGCCGATATAGATGATGCGTTCAGAGCTTACATTCTCTTGTTCTAAGATGCCATGACCTTGATTACCTAGGACGCCGAATCCATGTGCATCATCAATCAACAGTAGCGCGTCGCATTGTTCTGCAATTTGCAGCAAGGCTTTTACTGGAGCGAGATCACCATCCATACTGAATACACCATCAGTAACGATGAGCTTGAGTGGTCTTTGATCATCCTGTAATGACTGTTTAAGGGAGTCCAATTGGGTATGGTCAAACAGGGTGACAGAGGCTTTATTTTGTGAGCTAGCTAAACGAACTCCATCAATCAAAGAAGCGTGATTCAATTTTGCGGAATAGATGCTTGCTTGGCCTGATGAAGCTAGCTTAATCAGGCCTGTAATTGCCGTAAGATTCGCAAGGTAACCAGTGCTAAAAAATAATGCCCGAGCCTGAGGAATGTGTCGACTCTGAAAGGAAGCTAATTTTTTTTCAAGTAATTCATGTGCGACGCTGTGCCCGCTGATTAAATGAGAGGCGCCACTGCCAACCCCATAGTGTTTTGCGCCTTCAGCAAGTGCTGTGATCAATGCGGGATGATTGGCAAGCCCAAGGTAGTCGTTACTACAAAATGTTTTGAGTTCGCGGCCATCTACTGTTGATTTGGTATCGCAGGCTGACTCAGTCATTCGTAAACGCCGTCTGAGTAGTTGCAAGTCGAGTTCGGCAATTTGATTATTAGCCATGTGTAATGCATTAAATGAGTTACTCATGCCAATACCTTATCCAAAGCGCGTGCTACTGCCTTACCCATTTGTGCTGCTTCCTCGGTGGACAAGATATAGGGTGGCATGACATAGACAGTATTTGCAATGGGACGAATGAGGAGGCCTTCATGAATACATTCAGAGAACATTTGACGCGAAAAGGCAGTCGGATTTTGAAGACATTCCTGCTTAATATCAAATGCCAAAATCATTCCTTGTTGACGCCAATGTTCAATACGAGGATCGGTCTTTGCCCAAGCGAATGCATTGGCTAAATCCTTAGCGCGACATTGATTTTTCTCTAATACTTGCTCTGTTTCAAACAGGTCTAAACACGCTAGGGCTGCTGAACAAGCTAGAGGATTTCCGGTATAGGAGTGCGAGTGCAAGAATCCTTGTCGGGTTTGGTCACTATAAAATGCACTATATATTTTCTCGCTTGTCATGCATAGTGACAGTGGTAGATAGCCACCACTAATACCCTTGGAAAGCGTTAAGAAATCCGGCCAGATCTGGGCTTGCTCGCAAGCAAAAAACGTACCACTACGCCCACATCCGACTGCAATCTCATCTGCAATTAAATGAATCTCATATCGATCACACAAGGCTCTGACGAGTCTAAGATATTCTGGTGAGTACATCGCCATTTGCCCAGCACACTGCACGAGGGGCTCAACAATGATGGCTGCAATCTGCTGATGTTCTTTTTCAAAAAGCTGTTCAAGTTCCTGTGCTGCTTGTCGAGCAACATCATCTGCGGTTTCTCCGGCTTTTGCTTTACGTGCATCGGGTGATGAAACTGTAAATACCTCTTGCAATAGTGAGCCATAGGCTTCACGAAAAATAGCGACATCAGTTACTGCTAAAGCACCAAGCGTTTCTCCGTGATAGCCATTTTCAAGACAAACAAATTTTTTCTTTTGGGGTTTGCCTTGAAGTTGCCAATAGTGATGGCTCATCTTTAACGCAATCTCAACTGCAGAGGCTCCGTCTGAAGCATAAAAAACATGTCCCAGATTTCCCTTGGTCAGAGCGGATAATTTTTCTGAGAGCTCTACTACTGGCGGATGAGTAAAGCCAGCAAGCATGACGTGCTCAATTTTTTCTAATTGCTTAGTAATGGCCTCATTGATCCGTGGATTTGCGTGCCCAAATAGATTGGTCCACCAGGAGCTGATGCAATCAAGTAAAGCTTTACCGTTTTCGTCGTAAAGCCATGCCCCCTTACCTTTACTGATCGCAATCAGAGGAAAGGACTCATGGTGCTTCATTTGGGTGCAGGGGTGCCATACGGCAGCCAAACTGCGTTCTACGAGAGATCTTTGATTTAGATCAGAAATAAGCTTCATGTTTGGTATTTGACCACTAGTTTTTCCTAAAATTGGCTTGTATCTGTTATGTTTATGCCTTGAATTGACCTATTTTCTGGAATTTACCTATGTTGGACTCCCAAACTGTAGAAAAACCCCTCACCCTCATGAAATCCCAGGCGGATTTGCGTAAAGAGGTGGATGCTTCCGGAGTATGGTCTGTTGCCCAGATTGAAGCTTTATTTGCACTGCCTTTCAACGAATTAATGCTCAAGGCCCAAGAAACTCATAAAGCTTACTTTCCAGAGGGCGATGTGGAATTGGCTACCTTACTGTCCATCAAAACTGGTGGATGCCCCGAGGACTGCGCTTATTGCCCTCAGGCGGCGCGTTATGACACCGATGTCAAGGCAGAGAAGTTGATGGACTTAGAGGAGGTATTAGAGGCTGCTAGAGCTGCTAAGGCCGCAGGTTCAAACCGTTTCTGTATGGGCGCAGCATGGCGTGAGCCAAAAGACCGGGATATTGAGAAGGTTACCGCCATGATTAAGGGAGTTAAGGCTTTGGGCCTTGAAACCTGTGCCACTCTGGGTATGTTGGAGGCGGATCAAGCCCAAGCATTGCAAGAGGCAGGCTTAGATTTTTATAACCATAACCTCGACACAAGTGAAGACTTTTACCGTTCTGTGATTTCTACACGAGGCTATCAAGATCGCTTGGATACTATTTCCAATGTGCGTGCAGCAGGTATGTCCGTCTGTTGTGGTGGCATTGTGGGTATGGGCGAATCACGTGAACAACGCGCTGCATTTTTAGCTCGATTGGCTAATTTGAGCCCTTATCCCGAGTCAGTGCCAATCAACCATTTGGTGCCGGTTGCAGGTACGCCACTAGCCGATCAAAAGCCCTTAGATCCGCTGGAATTTGTTAGAACTATCGCTGTTGCTCGGATTACGATGCCAAAGGCGAGGGTGCGCTTATCTGCTGGTCGCCAGGAGCTGGGAAGGGCTGTTCAGTCGATGTGCTTTTTGGCTGGCGCCAACTCTATTTTCTATGGTGAGCAACTACTCACTACCGGTAACCCCGAGGCAGAACAAGACCGTGCCCTGCTAGCTGAGTTAGGTTTGAAAACGAAACAAAGCTCTAAAGCAGAAGTTTTAATCTAGTTTTTTGGCGTTTATGTCCCCAATCGATCGTCTGATTATTGAGTTTGATACTGCTCTGCGTTCAGTAGTGGGCGGGGCAAATTCGCAGCGTCCGGCACCCGGATCTGAGTTTCTTTCAAAAACGGCTTTAGATGCTCAAGAGCGTCAACATGCTGCAGGACTCATGCGTGTTAATCATGTGGGTGAGGTTTGCGCGCAAGCGCTTTATCAATCACAAAAATTAGTCGCGCGAAATCCGCAAATTCAAGAGATGCTCAGTCACTCTGGACAAGAGGAAATGGATCATCTTGCTTGGTGTGAAACACGCTTACAAGAACTAGGTTCGCATACCAGTTATCTCAATCCATTTTGGTATGCAGGATCCTTTGCAATCGGCTTGGCTGCTGGCTTAGCGGGCGATAAGTGGAGTTTAGGTTTTGTCTCTGAAACAGAAAAACAAGTAGAGAATCATTTAGAAAGTCATCTTCAAAAATTGCCACAGGAAGACCATCGTTCGCGAGCAATTGTTGATCAAATGCGCATTGATGAAATTGAGCATGGAAAGGCGGCAAAAGATGCTGGTGGGGTACCTTTGCCAGAGCCTATTCAAAAAATAATGCAGATGATGTCAAAAATAATGACAAGCACTGCTTACAAAATTTAAATCCGATATTGAAAATCAAAAATCAATTTCTAATTAGTTTTTGATATATTTTGATTTAGGATACTGTTTTTAAATACAGTGCATTTATTGATTATCTAGCCCAACAGCTAAGATCTATTCTTAAGTATATTTTCCAAGCCGTTGTTTCAAGTAGCTATTTTATTATCACCATTTTATTAACACATGTCGCTAAGTGTTTGTAAACACTAGAGAATTTCCCTAAAAAAGCCCCAAAAACACTTGACCCTCTTAGGGCGATCCTCTAAAGTGGGAGGAAGTGTGAAAAAGTGGGGTAAATGGTGTTTCAAGGTGCGTCAGCTCTCAATTTGGATGCAAAAGGCCGCATGTCTGTGCCGGCAAAGCATCGCGACGCCTTGTTGGTACAAGGTGAGGGCCGCATTACGGTCACAAAGCACCCCGACGGTTGTCTTTTGCTCTTCCCAAGACCCGAGTGGGAAAACTTCAGATCACGAGTTGCACAACTGCCTATGGATGCCCATTGGTGGCGCAGAATTTTTCTGGGTAATGCAGTTGATCTTGATTTGGATAGTGCTGGCCGTATTTTGGTGAGTCCGGAATTGCGTGCAGCAGCAGATATTGCAAAAGAAGTGATTTTGCTTGGTATGGGTAGTCACTTGGAATTGTGGGATGCAGCAACTTATGCTGCAAAAGAACAGGCTGCGATTGCGCAAGGTATGCCTGAAGCACTAAAGCAATTTAATTTTTGATGACAGGGTGCTATGAACATAACTCATCGCCCAGTGTTACTGGCCGAGGCGGTGACGGCGCTAATCAATGGCCCACTCATCCAAGAACAGAATGTAGTAAAAAATATTTTACTCATCGATGGAACGTTTGGGCGCGGTGGTCACACGCAAGCATTGCTAAAGCAGTTGGGCTCAACAGCGCGCATGATCTCATTCGACAAAGATCTAGATGCGATTGCGGTTGCACAGCAGATCAACGATCCTCGTTTAAAAATCGTGCA
>CANCIL010000045.1 GCA_947378095.1 Betaproteobacteria bacterium | reverse complement strand
TCGACTTCATAGCTTTTCACATGCTGCTCTAAAGCTTGAACCAACTTTGGCCCTTCAGTTTCTTTTACCGATATGAAGTTTTCAATTCCAAGGGTATCCATCACCTGGCCGCCAAAACGCTCGGCCACAATGCCAGTGCGAATTCCTTTGCGGGCTGCATAGATCGCAGCCGAAGCACCTGCAGGTCCACCACCCACGATGAGCATATCAAAATCATCTTTGGCATTGAGCTTGGCAGCATCTTTTTGTGGGCTATTGGTATCGAGCTTGGCAATAATCTCTTCAACAGTAGTACGTCCTTGCCCAAACACTTCATTATTCAAAATCACAGTTGGTACAGCCATGATTTGATGTTGATCCACCAAACCCTGGAAGAGGGCGCCATCAATCATCTCGTGCTCAATATTGGGGTTGAGTGCTGCCATGAGGTTCAAGGCTTGAACTACGTCAGGGCAGTTATGGCAAGACAAGGAGATGAAGGTCTGGAAGTGTAGCTTCCCTTCAATGCCGCGGATGCGCTCAATGATATCTTGCTCAACCTTTGGTGGGTAACCGCTTGCTTGCAAGATTGCCAAAATGAAGGAGGTCATCTCATGGCCCATTGGTAAGCCTGAGAAAGAGATGCGCGCTTCTTCACCTGCTTTACCAACAGTAAAGCTAGGTACGTTTTTGGCTTGACCATTGCTATCTACGGTCAATTTATCGGATTGCTCTGCAACTTCATTCAAGAGCTCTAACATCTCAGCTGACTTAGGACTGTCATCGAGACTGGCAGATAAAACAATGGGGCTTACGATCTTTTCAAAGTAAGCCTTGAGTTGGGCTTTGATATTGTTATCTAACATGATGCTTTCCTTAATATTCAATTTTGATGAGTCTATTGGGCAGGATCTGATCCTCTCCAATAGACTCTCCGAAGAGAGTCTGATTGGTTATAGGATTCCTATTAGATCTTGCCTACGAGGTCTAAAGATGGAGTCAATGTTGCTGCGCCTTCTTTCCACTTAGCAGGGCATACTTCACCTGGGTGGGCGGCTGTGTATTGAGCTGCTTTGAGCTTGCGCAATGTTTCAGAAACGTCACGAGCGATTTCATTTGAGTGAATTTCTGCAGTCTTGATGATGCCTTCTGGGTTGATGATGAAGGTACCGCGCAATGCCAAGCCAGCTTCTGGAATATGCACACCAAACGCGTTTGTCAAAGTATGTGTTGGGTCGCCAACCAACGGGAACTTAGCTTTACCTACAGCTGGTGAAGTCTCGTGCCAAACTTTGTGTGAGAAATGAGTATCGGTTGTCACGATATACACTTCAGCACCCATTTTTTGGAATTCAGGATAGTTTTCAGCAGCATCTTCAATTTCAGTAGGGCAGTTAAAGGTAAATGCTGCTGGCATGAAAATCAATACTGACCAATGGCCCTTGAGGGTTTCGTCAGTGATAGTAACGAACTTACCATTGTGGAAAGCTTCGGTTTTGAACGGCTGTACTGCTGTATTAATAATGGACATGATGTTCCTTTAAAGGGGTTGAAAAAATAACAACTGGATGAATTATGGGCCTATTGCACAGATCATTCAAATGAATTAATATGATGTTATTAATCGATTTATTAGATAACAAAAGAGGGCAATGATGGCCGCCTTACCCACGATAAAGCAATTACGCTATTTAATCGCCTTGAGTGAGACTTTGAGCTTCACCAAGGCTGCAGAAGCGTGTTTTGTGGGCCAATCCACCTTAAGTGCGGGTTTAAAAGAATTGGAAGACGCCTTGGGGGTTCAGCTGGTGGAGAGGGATAAGCACTCTGTCTCTATGACGCCTATTGGGCGAGGTGTTGTAGAACGTGCACAGCGCCTAATAGTCCAGGCGGATGATTTAGTAGATTTCGTGGAAGGTTCAGCAGGTTCTATGGTGGGGGTAATCAAATTGGGCGTGATTCCGACCATCGCACCATTTTTATTGCCCTCTTTATTGCCTAAGGTGAGAGAGCAGTATCCCAATTTGCAGGTGGTGTTGAGGGAAGACCTTTCAGCAAATTTGATGGATAAGTTAAATCGTCACGAATTGGACTTTGCTTTAATTGCTTTGCCTTACGATACCGAGGGATTTCTGGTTAAAGAATTGTTTGATGATGAATTCTGGTTAGTTGCAAATGAAGCAGATCCTGTTTTTAAGAACAAAGAAATTCAGTTAAACAATAAGTTAACAGATCGCCTCTTGCTATTGGAGGAGGGTAATTGCTTGCGTGACCATACCTTAAAGGCTTGCAAAAGAAGTCAGCTGGCGAAGCATGATGGTATTGAGGCAACAAGCTTATTAACCTTAGTGCAAATGGTCGAATCAGGATTAGGCATTGCCCTTTTGCCGGAGATGGCCGTGAAGTCGGGTTTATTAAAGCAAACTCAATTAGTTGCCAGACCCTTGGCATCTTCAGCCCCCAAAAGAAAAATTGCCTTAGTGGCCAGAGCATCCACTGCTCGCATAGAAGAATTTAATGCGCTAGTGAAGGTCATTAAGGGTTAAGTCATTATTGGATTCCCCTAAATAAAAACCCCAGTAACGATGACTGGGGTTTTTATTTTTTTGGTATTACTTGAGTTTTACCAAATAATCCAATCACCGGTATCCCACTCCTGTTGAGTGATGAAGCCGCTGTTATCTTTATCGAGAATTCTGAATTCTTGCTCGGTCATGCCAGCTTTAATGGCTTCAGCCTTGCTAATTTTTTTATCTTTATCGGTATCAATTGAAGCAATCGAATTATTTTGTGCTTTATAGGCATTCAATTCAGTAATGCTAATAGAGCCATTATTGTCTTTGTCAATTTGCTTAAAGGTAGCTTCAGGCATCCCCGCTTTTAGCGCCTCTTCTTTACTGATTTTTTGGTCTTTGTTGGCATCTAGAGTGCTAAGGGAAGCAATTTTTGGTGCAGTTGTCTGTGAATATCCTGTCACAGGCAATAGGGCAGCAGCAATGAATAGATAACTAATGAATTTCACTGTAAGTCTCCTTTGATATTGTTTGTGTACTAAAACCATAGCTTCTGTATGTCTTGGGTGGCTATTTATAGGTGTTGCTGATTTAACTATACCCGATTCAGGATGCTCAGACCTTGAAGTCTTGAGACATGAGCTCTGCGTATTCTTTTGAGAGGAAAAAGTCTGGCGGATCATCTAGAAGGGACAGTGAGGCCATATAGGTCGGATTGGAGTAGATGAAGAATCGAATCTGGTCATAGGCGGCTAATAGGTTTTCTTGTTGAAGCTGCAGCCCAGCATTTTTCAGTGCAGAAAGTTGAAATAAGAATTCTCCGAATTTGACGCCAAACTTACATTCATAAAAGTTCTTGCCATAGCTAAATGAGGCAACCTTGAATTGACTATTTTGAATGAAAGTAGAAAATAATCTCTCGATGATGAAGGGTTTCATCGTGATATTCACATCGCGCTGATATGAGCCTGTACCAGAATAGGCTACTCCGACTTCGGTATTGTTCATTGCCTCTTGATCTAAAAGATGCAATGCTTGATCTACAAAGGAAAAGTAAGCGAACCAGAATTCAGGTTTTGCAATGAAGTAATTGCAAAAGGCAAACGTATTTCTATCCATTGGGGCATTGAATGCGAGGCCTAAGGATTTTTCCAGGAATTCAACAATCTTCTCTAGCCCCGCATGTCCGCAGTGAACACCTTGCTGCCAGACGTTCAAGTGGAGTGCTTCAATCCCCATCATTGGGTTGATGAAAACACAGTCATAACCCTCGCCCAATTTTTGCTCAGCAAAATGGACAAAATCGTTTACTGATAAAAGAGATTTATGGGTAAATTTTCTAGAAACTAAGCCCCAGGGCTCACTTGAGCCACTATTGGCTTGAGAAATTTTTTTGAATAGCTCGTACTCTCTGGTGTTGTGATCAGTATTGCTGCCTGCGTCCCAAGGAATGACGCCAGGAGATAGTGAACTTTTTTCATCCTCCCCCATATAGGGCTGATAGAGCTTAATCATGAGTATTGGCTAATTCGTTTTGCTAAGGCCTCACTTTAGCAGAGGTTGATTGCTGAATCGTATTAGAATCTTTTTGAGTTGGCATAAATGGAAAGGTGGAGTGCATGCGCAATATTTTCTTATTTGGACTTTTTGCATTGATGATGTTTAGTCAGCCAACGATGGCCCAAAAGGAGAAGTGGGTTACATCTTGGATCGGCTCGGTTCAGGGCCCCTATCCAGTGGGCAATCCATCTGCCCAACCTAATCTCAGCGTAGTTTTCCCTACCCCGGCACTTGGGGCTAATAATCAATCCTTTAGATTAATCGTGCGACCAGATATCTGGGGTAAGCAAACGCGGGTGCGCTTATCGAATGCGCTTGGTACTCAGCCGATTACCTTTGAAAATGTGTATGTTGGTTTGCAGTTAGGAAGTGCCGAGATCGTCAAAGGAAGTAACCAGTCAGTCAGCTTTGGCGGCAAGAAGTCAGTCACGATTCCCCCTGGGCAATCTGCTTGGAGTGATCCCGTTACGCTCCCTTTTGTTCAGAAGCTGGGTGATGCTAATTTAGAAGGTCGAAATATGGCTGTCAGTTTTTACATTCCTGGATCGAGTGGGCCAATGACCTGGCATGCAAAAGCCTTAACTACCTCATATGTGACTGCCCCTAATGCAGGCTCGAAGGCGAGCGATGAAATGGAAGTCTCATTTCCTTTTTCAACTGCATCGTGGTTCTTCTTGGATGCAGTGGATATGACTGCGCCAACATCAACCAAGGTCATCGTTGGTTTTGGAGATTCCATTACGGATGGAACAGCATCTACGATGAATGGGGATGATCGTTGGCCTGATGTTCTATCTCGCAGACTGCATAAGGCCTACGGAAATAAAGTTGTTGTTCTCAATGCCGGTATTGGTGGCAACCAAGTGGCCGGTCCAGCTGAATATTCACCAACAAAGCCATTTCCTGGGGGTCCATCATCGAGCATGAGACTGGAGCGAGATGTTTTGAGCCTTTCTGGTATTACTACAGTCATTTGGTTAGAAGGCATTAATGATTTTAGTAAGAATGGTAATGCGAGCACGCAAGTAGTGATTGACGGAATGACGGATGGTGTCCGTCGTTTGAATGCAGCAGGTATTAATGTCATTGGGGCTACGGTAACCTCAGCTTTTGGTAGTAGCAGTGCTGCACATGGATTTCAGGAGCAAGACGATAAGCGTAAAGCTTTAAATCAATTTATAAGAACATCACCTATTTTTTCAAGCTACATTGATTTTGATGAAGTGATTTTGGATCCAGCTACAGGGCAAATGAAGCCAGAGTTTGTGCCAGACAGTACGATTGGAGGAGCTGGGGATAAGTTGCATCCAAATCGTGTTGGATACCAGGCCATGGGTAACTCCATTAATTTAAAGCAAGTGACTTCGTCTAAATAAAGTGTGCCTTGTAGTTCAAAAGCCCCATTCATTGCTGGACGGGGCTTTTGTATTTTCTATTGGGCTTGATTAATCAGGCTTTAGATTTCTGGCTTTAATGGTTTGCGCCCAGAGCTCAGTTTCGTGATTAACAAAGCTTTTGAACGCCTCTGGAGTGCTGCCGACCAATTCAATTCCACTAGACCCAATTTTGTTTTGGATATCTGGCGTTTTGATCGCCTTGTTTACATCACTCGCCAATTTTTTCGAAGTTGCATCTGACATCCCTTGGTTAGCAAAGAAGCCATACCAAAGCGGCATTGCGTATCCAGGAATTGCTGCTTCGGCCACTGTTGGAACTTCAGGTAAAGCAGGGGCCCGCTTGCCAGTAGTTACTGCAAGTGCTCTCACTTTGCCTGCTTTGATGTTAGGTAGGCTGACGGGCAGGCCAGGGAGATACATTTGTACATCGCCAGCGATTAAGGCATTCAGTGCCAAGGCTCCGCTAGTAAATGGCACATGGGTCATGGTGATTCCCGCCTGAGCATTTAATAGCTCTGCAGCCATATGATCCGCATTGCCAATGCCCGCAGAACTAAAGTTCAATTCATTTGGGCGCTGTTTAGCATACTCAATTAATTCTTTTAGATTCTTTACCGGAAGACTGTTATTCACGATCACAACCAAAGGCATGGAAGTAATTTGGCTAACTGGCTTGAGATCTTTTTTGAGGTTATAAGAAAGTTTGGGATAAAAAGAAGCACTGATCGTGATCGCATTTTGCGCTATTAAGATAGTGTGATCATCCTCTAGGCCTGCAACGTAGCCTGCTGCCACATTGCCTGCAGCCCCCGTTTTGTTTTCCACAATGACAGATTGGCCCCAAATTTCTGATAGGGCTGGCGCAATTGTGCGAGCTACTAAGTCCATACTGCTTCCTGGGCCTAAGCCAGAAACAATTTTGACTGTTCTATTGGGCCATGTGGCTGCAGATTGCGCAAACCCAAGATGACTAAAGACCAGACAAAAGGCTAATGTTAATAATTTAATTTTTTTCATATGTGTCTCCAAGACGTGGACTTAAAAAGGCAATCGCTTTTCTTGTCCAGATTCAATTGCAATTTGTTTGAGGCTCGCCATAGTGTCTTCTGGTAGCAATAATCCTAAGCGTCGATTTTCAATATCTGCTTGTGCTTCCATTTCGCCAGGGAAATAAACCTGCTTATGGCCCTCTGCTAATGGCACATCTTTTAGTGAGCGGATGTACTCATCAATCCGCTGTTCAAATTCTGCAAGGGGTTGAAATGCAGAGACATTGAGTGAGATAGCTAGATGACAGGCCCCACTCTTATTGATGGGATCATAAGGTCCATGCACTTGATCTAAAAATGCCCCACCAGATAAGACGCCAGACAGAATATCAACCATCACTCCCATGACATAGCCTTTATGTCCGGCCATCGGAAGAATGAATCCCTCGATTGCTGCTTGAGGATCTGTAGTGGGACGACCTTCTTTATCTATAGCCCAATCATCAGGAATGGATTGACGGCGTTTTTGTGCCAGATAAATCTTGCCTCTAGCTACTCCTGAGTTGGCCATATCCATTACTACTGCTTCATGCTTACCCCCAGGTACTGCAATTGACCATGGATTAGTGCCAATTTTCTTTTGTCGTCCACCCCAGGGCGCCATATTTGGGCCGGCATTACTCATGAGGATGGTGATGCAGCCTGCCTTAGCCCCCATGCGCGTGAAATACATACAGGTACCAAAGTGATTGGAGTTTTTGACTGACACGATGCCCACGCTATGTTGTTTGGCACGCTGGATGGATTCTTCAATAGCACGTTTAGCGACTACCTGACCAACGCCATCGCCGCCATCCAAAATTGCAATCGCATTGGAGTCAACCGCAAGCGTGGTGTTGGTAATTGGTTTCATGGCGCCAGAGCGCAGGCGAGCGTAGTACCAAGATAGTCTTAGTAAGCCGTGAGAGGGGTGGCCCCATAATTCCGATTGAACTAAGGTATCAGCAGCTAAATGCGCATCCTCTTTTGGAACTCCCTCGCTTTCATAAACCGCTTGGGCAAATTGAATGAGGTCTTCGGACTTAATGTAATTTTTTGACATAGTTTTTATTGATGTGAGAAAAGTGCCAGTCCTGGCGTATCTATCCGCACCCGAAGTATGCTTCCCGATTCCGATTCTGTAATAAATAAATCTTGATTGTCTTTGCCGCCAAAAGCGAGATTGGTTGTCATCATGCCAGCACAAGATTTAATTCTGAGAAGAGGTTCTCCTTGTGCGGAAAATTTCCAAACACTACCTAAGCCTGCATGAGCTACATAGAGATTGCCCGCTTGATCAAGCGCAAGGCCGTCAGGACCTGATCCGCCCGATAGCTGAATAAAGTTTCCTACCCGTGTGATCGATCCATCTGCTAGTAGCATAGCGCGCCACACACTATTCGCTCGGGTTGCTGCAATGTAGAGGAAGTTTTCCTCTAGATTAAGGGCGATACCATTGGGGCTAGGTACGTTATTCAGTAGGCAATTGAGATTCCCTTGAGCATCAAGACAAAAAACTCGACCAGATGGATCTTGCAGACCCGATTGTCCTTGGTCAGTGAAGTAAAGCTTTCCTTTTTTGGAAAATACTAAATCGTTTAAGCCTTTAAATGATTCGGTTTTATAGCGCTCAATAAAAGGCTTGATACTTCCCGATGACGGATCGAGAAGCATGACACCATTTTTATGGTCCGCCACTAATATTCGTCCATCTTGATGAATTTTTAAGCCATTAGGTTCACCGTCATACTCGACAAGCAGTTTTACCTGCCCTTGCGGGTTAATTTGGTAAATCAAGCCAAATGCAATATCGACGATGTAAAGATTGCCATCTCGATCAAAGGCAGGGCCTTCGATATAGCTATCAGTTTTGAGGCTTCCTTTTCCGGCCAGAATACGTTCTGGGGAAAGTTGTCCGGACTTCCGGTATTGATCCGGAATGCGAGCAAACACTTCGGTGCCTATTTCTGGGGGCGCCTTAAACATATTGTCTCCGCTTTTAATTTATAGTTAGTCAGATAAACAAAGATCTTACTTGTCAGTGCTTTTTTAAACAAGGTAACAAGACCCCTATGAGACTATTTTTAATTGCGATGTTGACAGCTTTGCTTCAGCTGATGACTTCTGCTCAGGCTGCTGAGTACCCTAATCGCACAATTAAGATGATTATTCCATTTGCCCCTGGAGGCGGTTCCGATACATTGGGTCGGGTTTTGGCTGAGAAAATGGGCAATGAACTAGGCACCTCAGTCATTGTTGAAAATAAACCTGGTGCATCTAGCATCATTGGTACAGAGATCGTTGCTAAAGCGCCTCCTGATGGATACACCTTGCTATTGACTAATGGAGCAATTGCCAGCAACCCCACCTTTTTTAAATTGCCATTTGATACGCAAAGCTTAAGCGCCATTACCAAGGTCGCTAATGCACCGCAATTGCTGGTCGCAAATCCAGGAGCGCCCTTTAAAAACTTGAAAGAGTTACTGGCTTACGCAAAAGCGAATCCAGGAAAGGTTACGATTGGGACCGCTGGTGCTGGACAGATTTCTCATTTAGCTGCTGAGCTACTGGAAAAGTCTAGCGCTACGCAAATGACCATGGTTCATTACAAAGGTAGCGGAGGTGCATTGACTGATTTGTTGGGTGGACAAATTAATATGTCTTTTGGAACTGCGCCAGGCCTGATGCAATTTATCCGCAGTGGAAAAGTTATTCCGATCGCCGTGTCCAGCGCACAAAGGATGCCGACATTGCCTAATGTGCCCAGCATCTCAGAGGTATTACCCGGCTACGATATCAGCAACTGGTTTGGGATCTTTGCTCCGCCACAAACACCCAAGCCGATTGTGGATCGCATTTATCAGGCTGTTAATAAATCTTTAGCAAGCCCTGAACTCAGTAAAAAATTTGGCGAAGAGGGCTTTGATATTGTTGCTGTTCCGCCAGACCGATTTGAAAAGTCATTTAAGCAAGAAATTATCTACTGGCAAAAGTTTGCAAAAGATAATAATCTGAAGATTGATTAATGTATTTAATATCTGCAACGCGCATCACTTTTATATTTCGTGAAGTACACAATGAGGCTAGCGTCTGATTTATATTTTGTATAGTAGATCGTGGCTCTAGCATCACTCTTGTATTTTGTGAAATACCATACGCCTGGATCATTATCGGATTTGTAGGCAGTTTCATAAACAATGCAATTGGCATCCGATTGGTATTGAGTGACGTAGACCTTGGCATCGGCATCTGAGGCGTAATCGGTAATATAAATCTGTGCAGCCTTAGTAGGAAGGCTTAATGACATCCATCCCAAAAGGCTAATTTGAATAAGGGTTTTTAAAAGGCGCATCGCTTGAAGTCCTAATGGATTGCTCTAGGTGATTAAGTCTGGATTGAGAGCTCTAATTCGTTCATCAATATAGTATCCGCCGTATTCCGTGTAGCGCAAATACTTTCGCGCGCATTCTTGGCACTCAAATACATCAGAGCGGTTGTAGGGATGAAATTGAATGGAAATAGGCGCATCCTCAGACCATAAATTAGTGCCATCGGGATGATCTTCATCCCAGCACTCTGCTGCCCCTTCAACTCGGAGGGTGCCAAGCGGCTTTAGGGACTCCAAGTCAAATGAGCCTGGAACGGTTTCCCAACCATTGCAAACGAGAGATGAGCAGGAAGGGCAATTCTTCTTAGAGGGAGTGGCGTTCGCTATTTCAAGCAATTCACTGCGAGTTAACTCTTTGAGCATTTCCTGGGTATTTATCTGAAATACGATATATTGATATTCATCAAACTGTACATGAAATTGGTATTTACCTTATTTGGGGAAAAGCGTCATATGAAACTTCATTCTGCTTTAGCAACGCTGCTTGCTGCTATTACCATCAATGCTTCTGCTGCTTATCCCGAGAAGTCCATCAAGTTTCTAGTGCCTTGGCCTCCTGGCGGGGCAACGGATCAGGTAGCTCGCATCCTAGTTCAGCCTCTCACGAAAGAGCTTGGTGTTTCTGTCTTTGTAGAGAACAAGGGTGGAGCAGGTGGCAATATTGGAACGCAGGCGTTCATTCAAGACAAGCCGGACGGCTATTCGATGTTGATGGCTACGAGCTCAACCAATGCCGCTGGCCCTCATTTATTTTCCAATCAAGGCTTTGATGTCATTAAGGATTTCACACCAGTTGTATTGGTCTGTACGATTCCAAACATCATGGTGGTGCCAGCGTCATCTCCTTGGAATACTATGAAAGACTTGATGACTGATGCGAAGCAGAATCCTGGCAAGTTTACTTATGGTTCAGCAGGAATTGGCGCATCACAGCATTTGGCGGGTGCTCAATTTAAAACGGTAACGGGCTTAGATGTTCGTCATGTCCCTTACAAGGGTAGCGGACCTGCCGCCTTGGATCTCATGGCGGGCCATATTGACATGATGTTAGATACTGGATCGCTGAATAATATTAAAGCTGGAAAATTAAAAGCCTTAGGTGTTGCTGCAGATAAGCGTATTCCTGAATTGCCTAATGTGCCTACGATGAAAGAGGTAGGAGTGCCGATGGTCGCGAATGCTTGGTATGGTGTAATGCTTCCAGCCGGAGCGCCTAAGGAGGTTAGCGAAAAACTCAATGCTGCCTTTAATAAGGTGTTGAACGATCCTGAAGTGCGGAAAAGCTTGCAATCCATTGGTGCCCAAATTGATGGCGGCTCTGTTGCAGAGTTCACCAAGTTCTCACAATCAGAAGTGAGGCGCTATGAAGGTATTGTGAAGATGTCAGGCGCACCAAAAGAATAACTACGGGATAACTTAGAAGAAGATCATGGATCAAATTGAAATCATACGAACAGTAAGCGATGTCATGGATGCTATCGGCGTTGCCGTAGTATCTATTGGGGTGTTATGGGGTTTTGTTCTTTTTGCAAAGAACCTGGTCACCCAAACATCTGCCGAGGCCTATAAAGCCTTTCGTATTCAAATCGTACGTGCTTTGATTCTAGGGCTTGAGGTCTTGGTGGCCGGGGATGTGATTCGGACCGTTGCGATTAGTCCAACTCTAATGAGTGTGGCTGTTTTAGGTGCAATCGTATTGATTCGCTGCTTTCTTAGTTGGTCACTTACCTTGGAGATTGATGGACGCTGGCCTTGGCAGGCGCCCCGTAATGAGCAATCAAACTGATCTATCCAAAATAAAAAATACATAGGAGACTAAATGAAATTAGCTAGCTTAAGAACTGGCGATCGAGATGGCGCATTACTTGTTGTCTCAAAAGATCTGGCACGTGGGGTTTTGGTTCCTGAAATCGCCCCAACGATGCAAAAAGCAATAGAGAGTTGGAATGCAGTTGAGCCTCAGCTTGAGAAGATCTACGCCCAATTAAATGCAGGCGCAATGAATGGGTCATTTGATCTAGACGTCACAAAATTAGAGAGTCCATTTCCACGTAGCTATCAATTCCTAGATGGCTCCGTGTATTTGCATCATATGGAAAAGGCACGTAAGGCTCGGGGCGCTGAAATGCCGCCCAATTACAAAACAGAACCCTTGATGTACCAAGGACTGTCAGATCGTTATTGTGGGCCTACTGAAGTGATGGTATTTCCGGATGCGACATTAGAACCAGATTACGAGGCTGAGGTAGCTATCGTGGTGGATGATGTACCGATGGGGGTGACTAAGGCTCAGGCAGCCAAACATATTAAGTTGGTGATGCTATTGAACGACTACACCCTCAGATCTCTTACTAAAACTGAGTTGCCAAAAGGCTTTGGGTTTATGCAAGCCAAGCCAACGAGTTCATTTTCACCAGTGGCCGTTACCTTAAATGAGCTTGGGGACTTATGGGATGGAGAGAAATTACATTTAGATTTAATCTCGGATGTTAATGGTAAGCGTATGGGCCAACCTAACACGGGTAAGGACATGTTCTTTACTTACCTAGATTTAATTGCACATGCTTGTAGAACCCGCTCACTGAGTGCGGGTACCATCATTGGGGCCGGATCTGTTACTAACCAAGATGAGCAGAGTGGTTTTGGCTGTGTTGCAGAAGCTCGCATTCATGAGCAGATGACTCATGGTGTGGCCAGCACACCATTTTTACAAAATGGAGATGAGGTCTATATAGACTCATTTGATGCGCATGGTAAATCCATCTTTGGGGCGATTCGCCAGAAAATCAAAACACTATGATTAAGAGAATATTTTTTTCATCCCTATTTGCTCAACTATTGTTAGTGGGTTCTGCTTTTGCACAGGGCGCCTATCCCGATAAACCGATTACCTTAATACAAGGGTTTGGTGCCGGCGGAAATTCCGATACCATCGCCCGAATTATTGCGCCTGGTTTATCTAAAGAGCTGGGTCAGCAGATTGTGGTTGAGGCTAAGACGGGGGCAGGTGGAAATATTGCTAGTGCTGCTGTTGCCAAGTCACCAGCTGATGGTTACACCTTAATTTTATTAACGGGCGGTCATGCTGTTTCAGCTGCGGTATACAGCAAGCTGGCATTTAATCCGATCGATGATTTTGAATGGATCTCTTTAGTCACCCAATTTCCTTTTGCCGTATCGGTTTCTTCTGAAAGCAAATTTAAAACGCTTGCAGATGTCATTACTGCAGCTAAGGCTGCTCCAGATACTATTTCCTATACCTCTGTTGGCATAGGCTCTACACAGCATTTATCGGGCGAGTTATTTGCTTCGATGGCTGGCGTGCGTATGACGCATGTGCCTTATAAGGGTGGTGCTGGTCCCTTACAAGATATATTGGGGGGAAGAGTGGATGTCATGTTTGACTCGATCACAGTTACTAAAGCACAAGTAGAGGCAGGAAAATTACGTGCACTTGGCGTAACGTCATTAAAACCATATAAGTTGTTACCGGGTGTTCCACCTGTGGCCGATACGATTCCAGGTTACGAAGTCACTTCTTGGACTGGCCTTGCAGCACCTAAGGGCACAAGCCCAGAGGTACAGAAGCGTCTTCATGCTGCACTCTTGAAAGTACTTGCTGATCCTGAAGTCATTGCTAAATTGGAAAATACTGGCGGCTTAGTAACGCCTTCAAGCTCTGGTACGCAAATGAAGCAATTCGTTAGTGGACAAATTGCGAAGTGGAAAAAAGTATTAACTACTGCTGGAATAGCGCAACAATAAACGGGGGGCATATGCTCTGTAAAAGACTTCATCACGCTGCATACAGATGTTTAGATGCAAAAGAAACGACCCGCTTCTATACCGAAGTGTTGGGATTGAAGTTTTCTCATGCCATGGGGGAAGATCATGTGCCCTCTACTGGGATGTACAGCCCGCATATTCATATCTTCTTTCAGATGGAAGATGGTAGTTGCATCGCATTTTTTGAGTGCCCAAAAGATCCAGGCAATATCAAGGATATGGAGTCTCCTGATTGGATTCAGCATTTTGCATTTAAGGTTGAAAACCTGGACGTCTTGCTCAAAGCTAAGCAGGAGTTAATCGCAAAAGGAATTGAGGTTCTGGGGCCAACCAATCATGATGATTTCATTAGCTCTATCTATTTCTTCGATCCTTCTGGCCATCGCTTAGAACTCACTGCAGATACTTGCGATGCCTCTATGCATCCTATTTTTGAGGCTGAAGCACCTCAGGTGCTGGAGTTGTGGAATGAGACGCATGATTGGTCTCAAAGAGAAAAAATCTTTGGCTCAAAAACGGGCTATAAGAGAGATTAGAAATTAGATATTCACTGTATTACTTACATTAAAGGAAACAAGCATGTCTCATGTTGGGCACATCTCACTTCAAACTAAGCCAGGTACTTTTCAGAAGGTATGCGATCGTTATCACCAATTTGCCGCAGAAGTTCTAGCGAATCATCCTGCTTTACATGATGTCATCATTGTCGGAAATCAGGCACAAAACGTCATTGAGGGTTTTGGTATTTGGGAGAATGCAGAACAAGCTGCATCACTAGAAGATACTGCAGACTTTGCAAAGTTCTTGGCAGATATTGAAGCCAATCTTGCTGCCCCGATAGGAAGGAATGACTTAGTGGTGTTCTATCGCATGAATCCTAAAGGCTGATTTAGTACTGGTTAAATACTTTGCCAAATAAAAACCCCAGCATGATTGCTGGGGTTTTTATTTGAGTCTGATGAAATCTATTTGATAAAGAGGGTATGCCTCCAAGATCCATCAGTAAGATGTTCTGTTTCAATCCAGCCACCTATGCCGCCAAACTTTCCAGTGCCACCGGTAATCGCACGTCTTGTGCTGGTCGCCTCTTCTAAAGTGGCTTTAGCACTCGGATATTTTGCGATTCCTTGAATCACAATCTGATCTTTAGTGCCATCATCAAATGAAAACACCGCTGAAGTCATGCGATATTCCATCCCCTTTTCACTCACGAGCCCAGTAGTGGTCATAACCCAGTCGGTAGTAATGCTGGTGCCGTCATCTGCTTTTGCTGGAAAGTGCCAAAGCCGGACATCACCAATCGATTGACCGGGTTTTCCATGGTCTAAAAAGGTGGGGGCCGGTACTTCTGGATGGGTGACGACGATTTTGGTTTGCGCCAGCAATAAGCTGCTGGAGAAAATGGCAGATAGAACTAGAAGGGCTTTCAGAATTCGCATTTTGAACCTTTATAGGTAGTGACGAGATATAACTATATCTAAATTAGCCCACTCCTGAGCTACTTCCTATTCCCGAAGGGTAATGGTGTTGTATAAAGTGTCTATATGTCATCATTCGAGCAATTCAGCAAATGAAGGAACAGCCATTCAACCTTCTCTCTTATCTAAATTCATTTTTAGAGAGTTGCTCGCCTGTTCTGAATGCCCAGCAATTAGAGGAACTCCTTTCTACTATTGAAAAAGAAGCGCATAGCATGCACGATTTTTTGACTGATCTAGTCAATACTCAGCTATGGAAATCTTGGCAGATTCAACCTAATCCTTATCAAACTAAGATTTTAGCTATCGGTTTAGAGATCGATCGTATTGCATCAGCTCACATTGCGCCCGCCTATCATTCTAAGAAGCACATGATGGATGTTTGTTTGATGCTTTCCTATATCTTGATGCAAGAGGAAGATACCCAGAAGAATGTCTCAAATAATTCACCCTGGATGACGAGCTCAACGGAAAAGTGGCAACTTCTGCTTGCTGCTGCAGCACATGATTTAGGGCATCCTGGATTAATGAATAGCACCCCTTATGAAATAGAGCAGCAAAGCCTAGATTTATTAGCTGCACTTTTT
>CANCIL010000044.1 GCA_947378095.1 Betaproteobacteria bacterium | reverse complement strand
GCAGCAGCCGCCACCTTAGCATGTTGATTGGCCATATGTCCTGACTTAGGCATCGCTGGTGCAATCTGAATCGAGTCACCTAGAACATGAATGTCTTTTTGAGCGGTAGATTCAAAATTGAGGAAGTTCACGTTAACCCAGCGACCATTGGAATTCGCTAGGCCAGTTTTAACGGCGATTTCTCCTGCGCTCATTGCTGGCAAGATATTTAATACGTCACCCTTAATATCATCCTGGACTTCAAGTTTCACTGTTTTCGTTTTTGCGTCCACTGCAGTCACGTTATGTTTTGGTAAGTACTCAATAATTCCTGCGTACTGTTCAGCCCATACCTTTTTAAACAGTGCGCCTTTAGAGGTGACATCTTGGTTGGCATCCAAAATCAATACTTTTGATTTAGGCTTGTTTTGCTTTAGATAGTTCGCCACCTGGCATGCACGCTCATACGGCCCAGGAGGGCAACGATAGGGTGCCTCAGGAATACTTAATACAAATGTTCCACCATCGCGCATTGAAGCTAGCTGCTTATGAAGTGCAACTGTCTCAGCACCTGCTTTCCAGGCTTGCAGGGTAACTCCCGCCTTATTGGCTGCAGCTAAACCCTCAACAGTATTCATCATCAGTGTTACGCCGGGAGAAACTACTGCTTTGTCATAGCGTAGTGTTTTGCCAGAGGCAAGTTTGACCATCTTCTTATCGGCATCCATGCTGACAACACTATCTTGAATCATTTTGATGCCATGACGCTTGCTCAGATTGTCATATGAAGTGGTGATTTCAGAAATCTTGCGCGAACCGCCAACCACTAGATTGGACATAGGGCAGGAAATGAAAGAAGGATTAGGTTCGATTAAGGTTACCTTAGCGGTGTTATTTGAAAACAGGCGTAGATATTTGGCGACAGTAGCTCCGCCATATCCTCCGCCGATGACCAGTATTTCTGCTTTTTGCAAATTTGCATGAGCCTGGGTTGAAAAACCAGTTACTAAGCCTAGTGCCGCAGCACTTTGACCAATAAAATGTCGACGATTCATGAAGGGCTCCTGATTATTTTTTGCCAAGCTGATTAGCGATGGTTTCGAGTTGCTCATCGGTATAGCCTTTGGCTAGTTGAGGCATGATGGTGCCTTCGCGGGCGCCCGATTTAAATGCCTTGAGTTGGGCCAGCATTTGTTCGCTGCTTAGTCCATTGATGAGTGGCATACCGCCATCAACAACGCCTTTGCCATCGGTGCCATGACAGTTGGCGCAAGTGGCTGCTAAACCTCGCTTATAAAGATCAGTTGCAGCAGCATTTTGCGCAAGGGCGGCGCTACTCCATTGCCCAAGACCAATGATGGTCGTGGCTAGTAGAGCCGTTTTAAGGTGTTTTGCTCGCATAGGAACAATCTCCATTTCGTTTTTTAGTATTCAATGCCAGTGAAATTCACTTAGCCATATCTTAAACAAGAACTTTAGAGATGTGAGATGGGACTCAGATTCATTTCTTATAAGCTCATGAGAAAAAGTGCATGACTTTGGTTTTTCACAGTTTGCTTCTAAGCCCTATAAACTAGAGCTATGCGAGGCCCATTTTCATACCGTTCAGGACTCTTAATACTCCTTTTAGGTGTATTTACCTACCTTTACGCTCTAGATAGTCGGTTTGCCCCTAAAAATGGTGATGAATATCCCTATATGCACATTGTGCGCATGACCGCCACTACAGGTGAATGGTTACCTTTGCAGTCAGAGATGGAAGGACTCAAGAACACCAAGCCTCCATTGATTTTCTGGCAGGGGATTTCTAGCAGTTATTGGGCCGATCAATGGTCGCTGCTCAATTTGCGTTGGCCTAGCGTGCTTTACACCGCCTTGACTGCTCTATGCCTATTTTTAGCTGTGCGGCGTTTTTCTGGCAATGCCAAAACAGGTTTATTAGCCAGTTTGGTGTGGCTCTCCTTTTTTGCCACCTATCGTTATGGCCGTCCGTTTTTAACTGATCCGCCTGAAGTTTTTTGGATCAGCTTGCCATTCATGGCGCTCTTATATTGGGGAAAGTCAGCCTTCAATTCCAAAATGATTTTCCCGCTCTTTGCAGGTCTGTCTTTAGGTTTAGCGCTGCTAGCAAAGTCTTTTGCCTACGTTGTACCTGCATGCTTCGCCTTAGGCTTGTATTACTGGCGATGGCGTGACTGCAGTATCACTAAAACACTGCTCTCAGATTTCTATAAGCTTTGCTTGATTGCTATTCTGGCCTTAGGTGTTTTTGCACTCTGGTTTGCGTTAGATCCTTATCCTGCCGATGTTTGGAAAGAGTTTGTACTTGGAGAGAATGCAGGTAAGTTTGATGCTCGAACTAGTAACTATCTCTTGGACTTGCTGAGTGGCGGTGACAGCATTTGGATGTTGATGTTGACCTCGCTAGCTAATGCTGGTCTTTTTACCTTTGTCCTTTTTTCAACGCTGATGCAATGTTGGCGCGAACGACGTTTCTTAACGCTCGAAGAAACTCTGTTGCTACTCTTGGTGCTGGCATTTTTTATTGTGTTCAGTTTGCCTAGTCAGCGATCTGGTCGCTATCTTTTACCTGTCATGCCTGCTTTAGCTGCATTGATTGCATTGCATTGGGAGCGTTTGCCGATTTGGGGTTTTCGAATCGCATTAATTTTGCAGATCACGATTTTCTCTGTCTTGATTTGGGTTGGCAGTCAATTACAACAATCGACTGTGGTGAACGATGTGGGTATATGGACTTATTCATATGGGCATTGGGTTTTATTGCTCTTGAGTTTGGGTCTTGTAATTTTTGGCTTATTTAAAAAAGAGAGCACAAAGACCATTGCGCTTACAGCTTGCTTTTTGACCTACTTAGGACTAGCTAGTAGTTTGTCGCCCTTAGAGGGTAGCTTAGGTCGCTTTGCACCAGAGCTCATTGCTCAAGTTAAGGATAAGGATCTTTGGGTTCCCTGTGATTACCGTGCGAAGGATGAGGAATATCGATTGCTATTGCCTAAGAGCCGTTTGCATGGATACTTAGCGTCAGAGGCGGGGGAGCTTGCTAAGTTAACGACTAGCTATCCTTTGGTATTGGTGCAAACACCATTGGGTGTCAAGCCAGAGGTATGTGAATCCTGCCGGATTATTGGTCGCAGAATGGAAATGCGGGCGCGGCACTCGAATGAAGAAATTATCGAAATGTTAAAAGGCCACTTTGGGCAATATCTCTTTGTGAATGAGTATCTCATCGCAACGCCTGTTCTGAGTTCAACAGCATTGTTGTCGGCCAAGGATGCATGCAGATGAGTCGTGTGATTGCACTTTGTTTTTTACTGCTCGCAGCGGTGCTTGGGTTTTTGCATTTAGATAGTCGACCCGTGTGGGCGCCTTTTGTAAATGAACCAGTAGTTGTGATTGAAGAGCCAGTTGAACATGCCCCTGTAATTACGACGCTACCCAAGCAAGCCAATAGCAAGACTAACGGGCAAGTACAAAATAAAGTGGTCAGTCAGCCGACAATCGCCAATCCACGCACTACTTGGTTGCCCGATACTGGCGCCGCTTCAGTGCACGCTGCTTCGCTGATTACATTAAATGATGGCGCTCTTCGGGCATTTTGGTTTGCTGGTAGCCGAGAAGGTGCGCCTGATGTAGTGATTAATAGCGCAGTATTCGATCCCCATTCGGGTTCGTGGAGTACACCTACTGTCATCATTGATCGGATAGGGGCAGAAAAGGGATTGGTGCGTTACATTGCCAAACTAGGCAATCCTGTTCCCAGCAGAATGGTAGATGGTCGACTGCAATTATTCTTTGTGACGGTATCTATTGGCGGTTGGGCAGGCAGTTCGATTTCCACCATGATTTCTGGTGATGAGGGTCTTACATGGAGTCGCCCACAGCGCTTAATTACTTCGCCCCTGCTGAACTTAAGCACATTAGTAAAGTCGCCAGCTTTGCAGTTTGGTGATGGCCGTCTAGGCTTGCCTGCTTACCATGAGTGGATTGGTCGCTTTGGTGAGCTCCTTAGAGTAGAGGCTGCTCAAGTGATTGATAAGCGCAGAATGAGTTCAGGACGGAGTGCAATCCAGCCGGTGATATTGGTCAGTGATCCACAAACTGCGACAGCATTATTTCGGCAAACCCGAAGTTCAGGACAAGCAAAAAATATTCCAGTGAGCCTTACGCAGAACGCTGGACAATCCTGGCAACAGTCTGAGGATCTTGCGATTGCGAATCCGAATTCAGCGTTAGCGGGCTTAACTTTAAAAAATGGAATTCGTTTGTTAGTGCTCAATAATATTGAAGCAGGGCGCTATCGTCTGGTCTTGCTCATGAAGCAGCCCCAATCTGAGCAGTGGCAGGTAATACAGGTACTTGAAGATGATGAGGCTTTGCCTAATGAGCAGCGGAAAGAATTTTCTTATCCCTATCTCGTGAGTGCTGATGGTAATGATGTACACCTTGTTTACACATGGGATCGAAAAAAGATTCGACACGTACATTTTTCATCTGCCTGGTTAACGCGCGCTTATCAGCAATTGCCAGTTTCATCTGCTCCGCAACCTGAGACCCAAATCAAAGAGGTGCAGCCATGATGCAATGGATGCAAACCTATTCTTTATTGGAGCTATCTATCACTAGTTCAGTAGTGATTGTTTGGCTGGCGCAAACAAGCGTGAGCAAGCCATTGGCAATGCCAATCAAATGGTTCTCGGTATTGCTTTTAACTAATCTCTTCTTCTGGCCTATGGGCTTATCGCTTGAGCTTCCTTTGGCGGCATATGTTCGCGGCGTGACTGGTGATCTGAGTGTGGTCTTGACCCTCTTGCTATGGAGTTCAGTTTTGTTACCAAGTCGTCCCGTACCTCTTGGCTTTCGTTTTGCACTATCTGGTATTGCTATTCTTTTCTATCCCTTGGCCTTGGGACTTGGGATGTTAGATCCCTATGCCTGGGGTTATGGCTCAATCGGCTTATTGTTGGCTATTGTCTTTTTTGCTCTGGTGTGCGGCTTATTGGGGTGGACTAAAGGAGTCTGGATTATTGCGTTTGCCATCGTGGCTTGGGCGGGGCATTGGCATGAATCGACTAATCTTTGGGATTACGTTTTAGATCCTTTATTGTGCTTATGGGCGCTAATTACGTGTATTCAGGTTTTGCTTCGAAAGCGCCGTGACAAAGCGAGATCTGGTTATTTGTTTAGGCCAGGTTGAAGCATTTCTTGTAATTAGTGTTAGAAGATCTTGGAGTGTTTATGAAAATGAGAGTTCGATCCAGTCTTATTGGCTGCTCACTTCTTTTGGGTGTTGTTGCCTGTAGCAATAATTACAACCCTTATTATCAGTATGCATATCCACAGTCATATATGCAAAGTGCTTCGTATAGTGGCGCTCCGCAGACACTCACGAATGCGCAATTAGAGTCATTGGTTTCTCCGATTGCCCTCTATCCCGATTCTTTATTGTCTTTAATGCTCCTAGCTTCTACTTATCCACTGGAAATAGCAGAGGCATATAACTGGAGAGCGAGTAATACTGCAATCAAAGGAGCGGATCTACAAAATGCACTGAAGGCGCAGTCTTGGAATGACAGCGTTAAATCGCTGATCTCATTTCCGCAGGCATTCAATATGATGGGTTCAAAGCTGGAATGGACTCAGAACCTCGGTAATGCTTATAAGCTGCAACCAGCTGATACGCTCAAGGCAGTGCAGTCCCTCAGAAAGCGCGCGGTGCAAGCAGGCAGTTTAAAGACATCGCCTCAGATGACGGTGACTACCGATGCTGCTGCCAATATTTTGATAGCACCAAGCAATACTCAGACTGTGTATGTGCCAACTTATAACCCGACAATGGTTTATGGATCATGGCCTTATCCAGACTATCCGCCATACCCCGCCTATAACCCTGCGTGGGGCGCGATGGGATTTGGTTTAGGTTTGGCTGTAGGCGATGCGTTCTGGGCAACACCTGCTTGGTCTGAGGGCACGATCAATGCGAACAATATCAATAATCCCTCCCGTGGTTTAATCGGCCCGAGCAATGTTCAGAATCAGCAAAGACTTCTCAATGATTGGAGGAGTAATGCTACGCCTCAAGATCGACAGGATGCCAGGAACGCTGCCCAAAGAGCCGACAGTACTTTTCAAAGGGATGCCACGCCACAACAGCGAGCACAGGCTGATCGCCTAAATCAGGAATCACGTAACGCCTATCAACAAGATCGTGTTAATCCAAACGCCTATCGTGAGGCTGCACAAGAAAACGCCTTCCGTGAACAAGCCCGCTTTGATGCCAACCAAGATCGCTTTGGAGGGGGTCGACCTGGCGGCGGCTTCGGTGGTGGTGGTGGATTTGGTGGCGGTCATATGGGCGGGTTTAGACGTTAATCTATTGAAAGCATTCAAATGAATATATTTAAAAAGACTTCCTTATTTTTAGCGTGTTTTGCTATTTGCCAGCAGGCAACATTTTCTCAACCTAATATGCCGGCAAACGATGCCTCTACTGCAGCCTTAGTTGAGTTATGCAAAAATCAACAGGATCAAGATGCTCAGAACTTCTGTTTTGGCTTTGGCGAGGGTGTTTACCAAGCTTATCTCGCCAATCGCTCACCAAATGCTAAGCCTGCTATTTGTTTTTCACAGCAGGGTAGTACTCGAGAGATGATCTTGCAAGAATTTTTGAAATGGAATCGCGCTAACCCGCAATTTAACCAAGAGCGAGCTGCTAAAACACTCATGCGTTTTTTTGTATATAGCTATCCGTGCAAGCAATAAATTTTTAAAAGTGCTAAATTAGCCCCATATTTTGGGAGCTTAGAGATGACATTCAACAATAAGGCCATACTTCTCGCTGTATTTTCATTGTCTATTGCGACATTGACTCATGCGCAATCGGGTGAGAATACTTATAAACAAGTTTGCGCCAGTTGTCATGGCGCTGGAGTATTAAATGCTCCTAAATTTGGGGACAAGGCAAAATGGGCGCCCTTGATTGCGGAAGGGCAAGTGACTTTGACTGCTCACGCTTATTTTGGTGTGAGGGGAATGCCACCTAAAGGAGGCAATCCCAATTTATCAGTTGAAGGCTTTGCGGATGCTCTGGTTTATATGGTCAACAACTCTGGTGGCAAATGGACATCACCTGATGCCAAGACCGTAGCCGCAATCAATAAAGAAGTCGAAGCCCGCAAAGCAGGCTCTAACAAGAAATAAATCCTTAATCTGGTTTGACGTTGGCGTCTCTGATTACCTTATCCCACATGGTCAGCTCGCGGTGTATACGCTTGGCTGAATCTGCAGGACTCAGGTAGTTCACATAGACGCCAGCACCTAGCATGCGTTCCTGAACGTCAGGGCGCTGCAGAATGATTTTGATGTCGGCATTAAGTTTGTCGATGATCGGTTTTGGTGTGCCAACTGGGGCCAAGATTCCGAACATACTCACTACGTCAAAGTTTGGCATGCCAGTAGCTTCAGTCACGGTGGGTACATCCGGTAACTGACTAATACGTTTAGATGTTGTCACTGCCAACGCTCTTAACTTACCAGTTTGTATAAAGGGCAGAGCGGCTGGTACGGTCTCAGACATACTCAACACTTGCCCGCCAACTAAATCAGTCATTGCAGGGCCGCTACCTTTATAAGGAACATGCAAGAGATCAAGTCCAAGTTGGGCGCGGAACATTTCCATTGCTAGGCGCTGAGGGGCGCCAGCACCTGATGAGGCAAAAGTGAGCTTGCCCGGATTAGCCTTGGCATAGGCAATGAACTCTTTCATATTGTTTACAGGAACAGAAGGGTTCACTACAAAGACAAGAGGTACTACACCAACAACACCCACGGGCGTGAAATCTTTTTCCAGATTGTATTTAATACCGTCTTTATTGAGGCCGGTATTGATTGCGTGAGAGGTGAGAGCCCCCATCAAAAGGGTGTAGCCATCGGCAGGCGACTTGGCCACCATATCAGCGCCAATATTGCCGCTATCACCACCGCGATTGTCTGGCACCACTTGCTGATTGAGAGATTTAGAAAGCTCTTGCGCCATGATGCGACCAATGACATCAGTTGCTCCGCCCGGCGGAAATGGAATCACCATCCGAACTTGCTTGTCCGGATAGTTTTTAATGGCGGCGCTGCTTTGGGCGTAGATGTTGCCGGTCAGGGCAGATAGGCATAGAGCAAAGATGAGTGATTTTTTCATGGGTTGTCTCTTTTACTTGTAGTAGTTATGGTGCTGCTTCGTTCTATTATCTACACAAATTCAATTCATGCTCAAGATCAATTATTGGGCAGGGAAGCTAATTACAATAGGACTATGAATCTTCAAGCCCATGAAATCGAGATCATTGGATATTGCGCTGCATTTTTAACCACGATCGCCTTTTTACCCCAAGCCATCCATTCTTGGCGAACTCGTAATCTCTCCGGGGTTTCCTTAGGGATGTACTCCTTGTTTACGGCTGGAGTGGGTATGTGGCTAATTTATGGGCTCGTTATTGAGAAGTGGCCCCTCATCCTCGCCAATGCGGTAACTTTTGCTTTGGCTCTTAGTATCTTGATCTTGAAATTGCGTCATACTTCTAAAGATCAGAAATAAACTTTACCCTAATGTATTCCTCAGAAAGGTTAGTCATGAGTTCTCCATTTGTTATTGAGCCACCAGTAGTTACTTCATTGCCTGTTACAGGCGATACCCGCCGCTTTGCTGTGAATCGTATTTATTGTGTGGGTCGTAACTATGCGGATCATGCACGTGAAATGGGGCATGACCCTGATCGTGAGCCACCATTTTTCTTTATGAAGCCAGCGAACTCTATCGTGACTGACGGTAAAGATATGGCTTATCCACAACTTTCTAATGATGTTCATCATGAGATTGAAATGGTTGTGGCTATTGGTAAAGGTGGCGCAAATATTGCTGCTGATAAAGCGCTCGACCATGTTTACGGATATGGCGTGGGTTTAGATATGACTCGCCGTGACTTGCAGGGTGAGGCTAAAAAGATGGGGCGCCCTTGGGATACCGGTAAAGCCTTTGATCAATCTGCACCTTGCGGTGAAATTACCCCGGTTACAAAATGTGGACATCCGAGCAAGGGTGCTGTGAAATTATTAGTCAATGGAGAAGTGCGCCAAGAGGGCGATCTCAATCAGTTGATTTGGAATGTTCCCGACACGATTGCCTATCTGTCCACTTTGTTTACGCTTGAACCAGGCGACTTGATTTATTCCGGTACACCTGCAGGTGTAGGTCCTGTGAAAAAAGGTGATGTCCTCGAAGGAAGTGTTGAGGGCTTGGTGAACTTAAAAACCAAGATCGTTTAATCATGATGAACTCATTACAAAAAGCCCTTATTCTGGTAGTTGCGGTGCCGACATTTCTAGTGGGGTGCGCGAGCACTGATAATGTTGCTCCAGCAAAGGTAAGTGCTGCCCCTGCGGCTGCTAGCCTATATAGCAATTCGGCTCCTTTGGATTTGCGTTTAAGTGCGTGGCCTTATCCTTATCCATTGAAGGAATTTAAGACTAGCCTGCAAGGTCAAGCTGCTAGCATGATCTATATGGATGTGCCTGCGGTAGGCAAACAAAAAGGCGCAGTACTGTTATTTCATGGCAAGAACTTCTCAAGCGACTATTGGGCTCCAACCATTGCCGGTTTAACTCAGGCCGGTTATCGCGTGATTGCTCCTGATCAAATTGGCTTTGGTAAATCGTCTAAGCCAGATGTGGCTTATCACTTTGATGATCTCGCTGCCAATACCCAGGCCCTACTGAAGTCATTGAAGATCAATCAAGTTTCAGTAATTGCGAACTCCATGGGTGGTATGGTCGGCGTTCGTTTCTCTCGCTTGTATCCCAAAACCGTTCAAAAGTTAGTTTTGGAGAATCCATTGGGTCTAGAGGATTACAGTAAAGATATTCCGCCTCAACAGAACGATACTTTGTTGAGATTGGAGATGGCGCAAACAGAAACAAGTTATCGCAATTTTCTGAAGAGCTACTTTCCAAGTTGGCAGCCTGCTTATGAGCAGTTTGTGGAGATTTATGTACGTGTCCAAAAAGGCCCAGACTATCCAGCCTATGCTAGAACTTCTGTCCTGACTTACCAAATGATTGCTGAAAAACCAGTGGTGAATGATTTGCCACAGCTAAAGATGCCAGTCTTGTTGGTGATTGGACAAAAGGATCGCACGGTATTTGGTCGTCGTTTTGCTCCACCGGAGGCAGTGAAGTCATTAGGGAATTTTCCAGAGCTAGGTCGTAAGGCTCAGACAGCCATTCCTAATGCTAAGCTCGTTCCAATTGACAATGTAGGCCATGTTCCTCACGTGGAAGTACCTGACCTCTTTGTTAAAACGGTTGTGGAATTCTTAAACGCGAAGAACTGATTATTGGCCCGTCCACCGAGGTGGACGTCCTTCGAGAAACGCATTGACGCCTTCTCGGAAATCTTCACTGTTATAGGTCTCGCGCAAGAGATCAGTGCAATCTGGGAGATTGTGACGCAAGAGGCGTGCAATCCCTAGCTTGCTCGACTTTTGGGTAATCGGTGCGAGTGCTGCCATCTTCTGCGCTAAGGTATTTGCTGCTTCAGTAATTGCAGATGCATCAATAGTTTGATATAAAAATCCCGATACCAATAACTCTGGTGCCCTAACTAATTCAGCAGTCAGCAACATTTTTTTCACCATAGGAATACCTAGGTGTGCACAAATCCAATTAAGATTACTTGGTGAGAGACAATTACCTAAAGTCTTCGCTACAGGAATACCAAAACGTGCATCAGGTGTAGAGATGCGAAAATCGCAAGCTGTTGCCATTAGTAGGCCGCTACCAACTGCTAAACCTTCAATCACTGCAATCGTAGGCATAGGCAGTTCTTGTAGTGAAATAAAAATTCGATCAACTGCCTGCTCATACGCTTCATCTTTTTTCAGACTGACAAATTGCTCGATATCGCTACCAGAAACAAAAGCCTTATCACCAGCACCCCTGAAAATGACTACCCGTACTTCTGGGTTCTGAGCTAGATCATCACAAATTCTTTTTAGCTCTTCATACATGAGCCAAGTCATAGCATTGCGGGCCATTGGATTATTGAAGGTAATCTGCGCAATATTCCCATCAATCGCAAAGTCTAAGCAGGGCGGGGTGGATTTTGAGTTCATGGAGGCATTCTAAACAAAAGACCTTAGAAAGATGTGTAATTACGGAATTAGACTGTAGCTAAGAGTTCCTGCGCTAGAATTCTTGTATGTACATGTTCCTGCCTTTTCTGACAGCGTTGATCGGACTCATCCTAGTCTGGTTTGAGAAGCGCCTTGCAGGTCTATTTTTGTTGGCGATTACGGTGGTCATCTTGATGGTCTGGTTCCGTTTTCATGCAACTGATCACTTAAATATCAGTCTGTGAGCAAGCATTCCTTTCCCTCACTGGCGGCACTAGGCAATCAACTTGCCTTATTGGCGGTAGTTGGAGTTCTTGCCTATGCTTTTGTAGATCAACTGTATTTCGGCGAGCTTCCTTGTCCACTTTGCCTCATGCAACGCATGGGGTTTGTGATTATTGGTTTTGCTCTCGTACTCAATATTCGCTGTGGTGCGCACTCAGCACATTATGGCTGGGGAATCATCGGCGGCTTAGTGGGAATGACGGTTTCCTTGCGGCAAGTGTTCTTGCATATCCTGCCCGGAGATAAAGGATATGGCGCTACATTTTTAGAGCTCCATTTTTATACTTGGGCCTTCGTTGGATATATTGGGCTTTTGGCAGGCCAAGCTATTTTATTGATGCTTCCTAATCGTGATGTGCGATCACGAACTTGGTTTGCAAATACGATCGTCATTTTATTTATCTTGTTGGTCTTGGCTAATTTGCTTTCCACATTGCTTGAGTGTGGTCTTGGTCCTTGTCCAGATGATCCTATTGCCTATAAAGGTTGGGTCTGGTTGCGGAGCTATATTGGTTTTTGAGTGCGGCCAATCAACACGTTTTAAATTTTGTTCATGATGCAATTTTCTAAAGCGGCTAAGCGCCTCTTCTTCACCCTTGCAATCTTGGTCTTAGGTATTGGTCAAGCTTACGCAGAGACTGTATGGCCTAAGCAGGCCATACGGATCATTGTTAGCTTTACTCCGGGGGGTGCTCCCGATATTCTGGCGCGAGTATTAGCAGAGTATTGGCAAAAAAATTTAGGTGTGCCTGTATTGGTTGAGAATCGTCCTGGGGTGGGTGGCAATATTGGTGCTGACTTAGTGGCAAAGAGCGAAGCTGATGGCTATACCTTGCTCATTGGCACCGTAGGTATACATGCTATCAATGGTGCTCTTTATGACAAATTGCCATTTGATCCAGTGAAGGATTTCACACCCATTAGTTTTTTAGCTAGCACTCCCAATGTGTTAATTGTGAATAAGCAATTGGGGGTATCCAATTTGCAAGACTTAGTTGAGCTGGCAAAAAGTAAGCCCAATCAATTGACCTTTGGATCTTCGGGTGTTGGTACATCACTGCATATGTCAGGCGAGCTCTTTAAAGAAATGACGGGCGTACAAATACGCCATATTCCTTACAAAGGCCGAGCACAATCTTTGCCCGATTTGGTGAGTGGGCGCATCACTATGCTGTTTGATAATCTATCTTCATCACTTCCATTAATCAAAGCAGGAGAGGTGCAGGCTTTAGGGGTCACTTCCCTAAAGCGTTCTCCAGCAGCCCCTGAAATCCCCACCTTGGCTGAGCAGGGCTTGCCTGGTTTTGAGGCTATTTCTTGGTTCTCTTTGATGGCACCCGCACAATTACCACCCAGTATTCAAATGCGCCTGAATCGTTTAACGCGACAAGCCCTTGCTAATCCTGAAGTTAAGGCAAGATTGCTGGCTGGCGGCCTTGATCCTGCGCCCGGAAGCCCTCAGGACCTGTCTAAATTGATTACTGCTGAGTCTAATAAATGGGGTAGAGTGGTTATCAAATCTGGCGCAAAATTAGATCAATAAATTTGCAAATTTGTGTCAGCTTGCTACTAGCTGAGGCGTTATAGAAGAAAGATGCCAGAAATCAGTGTTGATGGCTGGCAAATAGACCAATCAAAGGGGTCGACTATGAAAACGAATCGTAAATACCTGGTTTTTGGGATTGCATTGACAGGCTTGCTCAGTTTGAGCCCCCTGGCAGCAAACGCAGGTAACGTGGCTTGGAACGTCAGTGTTGGCGGCGGTTATGCTGGAGGATATGGCTACGGCGGTGGTTGGCGTCCTGCGGCATACGGTCCTGGCTGGGGCCGTGGCTATGGATATGGTTATGGTGGCGGTTGGCGAGGTAATTGGGCTGGCGCTGGTTACTATGGCTATCCTCCTGCAGCGTACTATGCGCCTCCGGTAGCATATGCGCCCCCAGTAGTCGCTTATGTCTCTCCACCCCAACCGATGGTCTTGGCTTCTCAACCACAGCCTGCAGTTTGGTATTACTGTGAATCAAGTGGAAAGTATTATCCCTATGCGCAAGAATGCCCAACAGGTTGGTTAACACAAGCTGCCACACCGCCTACCAGTGGAGTTGCCCCAGCAAGACCTTCGCATTAGGACAAGGCATGAAGTAATTAAAATAGGGCATGAGTCGGACTTTAGGTAGGCATTAGGTATTTGGTATTTGGTATTGAAAAGATTTTTTAAAGGTATGAGATGAAACGATTTACATTTTTTGCAACACTAGGTTTAGTTTTAGCAGCCTCTTTGACTGCTTGTGTCTCTGCACCAACGGGCCCAACGGTTGCAGTTATGCCGCGTGAAGGTAAGCCGTTTGATTTATTTCAACAAGAAGATTTGTATTGCCGTAACTTTGCCGCAAATTCCGTAAGAGACACCAGTGATGCTGCGCTAAAAGAAGGTGCTACTAGCGCTGCGATTGGCGCTGCACTGGGTGCGGTTGCTGGTGCTGTGATTCAAGGTGGTAATCATGCCAATGTCGGAACAGGCGCTGGAGTCGGATTATTGGGGGGTGCCGCGATGGGCGCCATGAATTCTTCTGGCAAACAAAATCAAGCTCAAGCTCAATACAATATTGCCTATCAGCAGTGTATGTACTCTAAAGGCAATCAAGTGCCAAGCTATCGTTAAAAGAGCAGTTCTTTTGTTTGTACCAACAAAAATGCCGCTGTCAAAGCGGCATTTTTAATTCCTCATACATCTAGGCCTAAGAAAAAGAAGTCTCAAATTCTTCCGTCGTAATGGTGTTCATTAAAAATAGAATACGGCGCTGAAAACATTTACGCTTCTCAATTTGATCATGGGGCAGGCGATCATGCTCCCTGAGAAGGGTAGAAATGATTGGGTTGTAATGCTCTCTAACCGGGGACATCTGAGTTCCTTGATGAATATCTTGTTAAAGACAATTTACCAAGGGTGCTATCTATGCACAAGGAACATATAGCGATATCTATACTACTTTTAGATATATCAATTTAAAGAAGCTTATTTTTCAACGAAAGCACGCTCAAAGACATAATCCCCCATCTGACCCAAGCTTGGTGATACCTTAAAGCCTTTGGCATCAAGCATCGCGGCAGTTTCTTTGAGCATAGAGGGGCTTCCGCAGATCATTGCTCGATCAACGGCAGGATCTAGGGGTGGTAGGCCGATATCTTTAAATAGCTGACCTGATTCAATGGCGGTAGTAAGGCGTCCCGTATGCTTAAACGCTTCACGAGTGACAGTAGGGTAGTAGATTAATTTCTCGCGGATCAGTTCGCCGAGATATTCATCTTGAGTTAATTCATTTTTGATGTAATCACCGTATGCCAACTCGCTGACCAGGCGTACACCATGGATAAGAACGACTTTTTCAAACTTGTCATAAGTTTCAGGGTCGCGAATGATGCTCATAAATGGCGCTAAGCCGGTGCCTGTACTAAATAGATATAAGTGCTTGCCTGGATTTAAGTCATCTAAGACCAGCGTTCCAACGGATTTTTCGCTGACGAGAATGGGGTCTCCAACCTGAATTTTTTGTAAGCGAGAGGTCAGGGGGCCATCCTGAACTTTAATACTCAAGAATTCGAGATGCTCTGCATAGTTTGGGCTGGCCACACTGTAGGCTCGAACCAATGGCTTGCCTTCCACCTCAAGCCCAATCATCAAAAAGTGCCCGCTACGAAAGCGTAGGCCTTGATTGCGGGTGGTGGTGAAGCTAAAAAGGGTATCGTTCCAATGGTGAACGGTTAAAACGGTTTCGGTGTTGTATGCGGCCATAAAAGCGAGTCAATAAAAAACAATCATTTGGATAGCCCTAATTATCCCATTCTTGGGTGACCTGAGTTCGGTCAAAAGACCTATAAATAGGACTATATAGTGATATCAATCCAATTTTTAGTAATGAAGCCCGACTCAAATAGGCTTAACCCAAGGGTCTATGATGTCAGAATTCAATTGAAATTTCATTCTAGAAACGACCCATGGCAATTTTGACTGTTAACGCAGGATCCTCTTCTTTAAAGTTTTCGGTATATCCCACTGCTCACGGCTCGGTAATGCCTGCCATTTTGTCTGGCAGTTTTGAGGGGCTAGAGCCTGGCGGCAATACCGAATTACGCTATGCCTATCAGGGTGTACAACATTCAGAGCACTTTCGCGATCCTGATCAGGATCCCTTTATTGCGGCGCTGACGCACTTGAAAGAGTTGTTATTGGGTATCGAGGGTTTGCCACCTATTCGGGCTGTTTCACATCGAATCGTGCATGGCGGTTCAGAGTTTTTTCAAGCGGTGATCGCTACCGATGCAATCGTAGAAAAATTATCTGCCATGAGTGCTCTTGCGCCATTGCATCAGCCACATAGTCTAGATGGAGTGCGTGCATTCGCTACCGTATTTCCGGGTATCCCTCAGGTTCTTTGTTTTGATACCGCATATCACAAGACTATGAGTGATTTAGAAACCTCTCTTGCTTTGCCTAAAGAGATCACGGATCAAGGGGTGCGCCGCTATGGATTTCATGGCATCTCCTACCAATACATCATTGGTGAACTCATGGAGAATAGCGCTCGCGCTAGAGATAAGGTCATGATGGCGCATCTCGGAAATGGCGCTAGCTTATGCGCAGCTATTGATGGAAAAAGTATTGCCACTACCATGGGATTTTCTGCCTTAGATGGCCTCATGATGGGAACACGTAGCGGTTCTTTGGATGCAGGTGTTTTGATGTATTTGGTGGAGCGTGGCTATACCCACGATCAATTGCAAGAGCTTTTATATAGAAAGAGCGGTTTGCTCGGTGTATCAACCATCTCTGCTGATATGCGTAAGCTTAAGGAAGATCCCAATCCATTGGCAAAAGAGGCGATTGATCTCTTTATTTACCGCATTATTCGTGAGTCGGGTGCCATGATTACCTGTCTTGGAGGGCTGGATTTAATTTCCTT
>CANCIL010000043.1 GCA_947378095.1 Betaproteobacteria bacterium | reverse complement strand
AATTTATCCAAAATAGGTTTTGGAGTTCCCTTTGGCGCATACATACCATGCCATACCTTCACTTCAAAGCCTTTGAGTCCTTGCTCATCCAATGTCGGTACATTTGGGATTGCTGGGAGGCGCTTCAATGTGGTTGTGCCGTAAGCTTTTACGCTACCGTCTTTGATGTAAGGAATGGTTTGGGTTGTTTGATCGCACAAGAGATCAACTTGGCCACCTAACAAATCGGTCAAAGCAGGGCCAGTTCCTTTGTAAGGAACGTTGGTTAACTTAACACCCAAGCGGCTTTGAAACAGCAGACCGCAAAGTTGTGAAACTGCTCCAGGGCCAGCATTTGCCATAGTGACTTTAGAGCCATTAGCCTTGATGTAGGCTTCTAATTCTTTAAAGTTTTTAGGAGGCAAATCTTTCTTGCCTAACAGTACCATTGGCACATCAGCTACTTGACCAATATGTTCAAAGCTAGTCAGTGGATCGTATGGTAATTTGTCGTAGAGTGCATTGGCAGTAGCCATACCCATATGGTGCAGATAAATGGTGTAGCCATCTGGAGAAGCGCGTGATACTTTAGTGGAGGCAATCGTTCCGCCAGCACCATTGACGTTTTCTACAACAACGGTTTGACCTAATGCTTGCCCCATTGGAACTGCAATTAAGCGCGCAACTGAATCAGTAGGGCCGCCCGCAGCAAATGGAACAATTAAGGTGATGGATTTTGTAGGCCAATCTTTTTGTGCGTTTGCTGCAGTACTGGTGAGCAATGCACCAGCAGCAAGCGTCGCTAGCATTCCAGTAAAGAGGGTTTTTTTCAATTTCATTAGAGTCTCCATTTCATTCAGTTGAAGCATTTTGCCATTTTTACAGTATTTCCTTAGCGCCATCATCCTAGTGTTTACCAGCAAGTGCAAGCGTTCTCTGGGCTAGCAGGACGACTGGGCGGTCAATCATGCGGCCATCTAACTTAACGGCCCCACCTTTTGAGGCTTTATCAGCGTCTATAACCCGCTGGGCCCAATTTAACTCGTCCTGGCTGGGCATAAAGGCCGATTTCACGATAGAAACCTGCTTTGGATGGATGCATAGCTTGCCGCCAAAACCCATACGTTTGGCTCGCTGAGCATCTCCAGTAATTCGTTCAACATCATCTGTAGATGGAGTAACCCCATCAATAGGAGGGGCGATTTGTGCAAGGCGTGATGCTAGAACAATCTGAAAGCGAGCAGTTTGCAATTCAGTTTCATTTTGATCGCAAATCATTCCAAGGTCAGCTTGAAGATCAAGATTGCCTAAAGCCAGACGAATGACTTGATTTGAATTGGCAATTTCACGAAGATTTTCTAGGCCAAGCGCTGTTTCAATCATCGGAATGACGGCAGTATTCGGTAAAACCAATGCAGCACCATTCATTTCATCTTGCGATTCGCTTTTGGGAATCAAAATGCATACGATATTCAATTCTTGAGCGAGGATGAGATCGGCTGCATAAAATTTACTTCCAGGCGAGTTGCTACGAATCACTAGTCGATTTTTCTGTTCAGCAGTAAAGCTTGGCCAGGCACTTCGGATCGCATTGCGTGCTATTTCTTTATCTTCTTCTGGAACAGCATCTTCCAAATCCAGCACCACTGCATTCGCACCACTATCTAGTGCTTTACTAAAACGCTCTGGCCTCGTACCAGGAACGAATAAAAAGTTACTACTAAAGGCTAAAGTTTGGTCTGGTGAGTTCATATTGGTGTGCATTAAGACTGGGGAAGTAATAAGCCTATCTTGGACTGTTTGCGGATATTCCACAAGGAATCAATTGCTTTGGTCATTTCAGTGGGGGTAGCACCTCCGCTAAAGGCAGCAAGGCGCATTGCTTTATCCGTAATTTCAGCGCGTGAAAGGGTATTGCCTGGATCGCCCTTGGGTTCATCGACCCTGCCATCAAGAACTTGGCCATTATTCAGGTGCACTTTTACTTTGCCAATCCAGCGCTGTGGATAAGCAGTATCGACTTCTGGATCGAGCGTCATCGTCACCCGATCACGGAATAGACAAATAGCATCATCATGAAAATGATCATCAAATTCTTGTAGGCCTGCGAATTGATAGTGTGCAATGAGGGCTAGAACTGTTCCCATTGAGAACTTTGATTGATGAACGGTAGCTGGATCAGTTACTGGACCTAGGACATCAATGGCTCCTTGGTGCACTAGTGTTTCGACTTTAGCAATATCACTTGGCTTGAGTTTGTGAGCCAACATCACTTGTAGTAATGCGTCAGCAGCTGGGTGAGTATGTCTACAGGATGCATGGTACTTAAAGCTGGTTTCAGCAAGCGCCCATCGACTTCCTAATTGATCGGTTAGTTTACTAGGGTCAGCATCACTGGACATGCCAGCGGCCAAACCTTGCTTGCCTTCCAGAATATGTTGTGCACCTGTAAAACCGGCTTGAGCAAGATAGGCCGACATCAATCCGGTGCAAGCAGCATGCGCTGTGTGTAATTGCTTTGAATCAGCAGCGTCGCGTAGGAATTCCCAAAGGCCTGCGGATTGGGTACCAGCTGAACCAAAGGCATTGAGCATTTGCACAGGATTGAGTTTTAGGAGGCGACCGACAGCAGCGGCTGCTGCAATAGTGCCTGCAGTACCAGTGGTATGAAACACCTTGTAATGCGAGCGACCTAAAAATTCTCCCACCCGAATTCCTACTTCATATCCGGCAATTGCAGCTAGTAAAAAGTCTTCGCCTGAGGCGCCAATTGATTGAGCGCATGCTAGTACCGGTGGAAACACTACGGTTGCAGGATGAAAGACGGAGCCGTTGTGAACATCATCTTGCTCGGCAACGTGAGAGGCGGCAGCATTAGCCATAGCTGCTAAAAAAGGGCTTGAGGTATTTCGGCTAATCAAAATTTCTGAAGGACCTTGGTGGCCGGCATCAAAGCCCCCCATATTTTGGGCAAACTGCGTAATAGTCTGAACTGGGCACGATCCTTTGCCGGCAATAGCTGAACCAAACCAATCCACCAATAAATCTTCGGCACGACTCATGACATCAGCAGGAATATCTTTTGCTTGTAGCGTTGAAGCAAAGTGGGCTAATTCTTGAGATAAGTGGGCATTAGACATAGGGTACGTTTTCTTTCGCTTCTGATGATTCCAACGATATTGATTTAGGCAAGCACTGCACTTGCTTGCATAGTGAGCCAGCCTTCGTGATCTTGCGCCCAAATTGAAATTGTTTTTCCTGAAGGATCTTTTTCTAAATCTGGCTTGGCAGAGACTTTGAATATATTGATGTCAAAGGTAGGGCGAATTGCTCGGAATTCAAAACTTTTTAGTTTGCAGCCCGGAATGCTTTGACGCACTAAGTCGACTAAGAGCGTAGCAATTAAAGGACCATGCACGATCAAACCTGGATAGCCCTCGACCTCGGTCACATATTTACGATCATAGTGAATGCGATGACCGTTAAAAGTCAGAGCAGAGTAACGAAACAGAAAAACATCATCAGGCGTAATTGTTTTAGCCCACTTGGCATCAGTAGGTGCTGGTGTGGGTGCAACCGGCTTGTCATTTGGCCCTGGCGCATCACGGTAAACAATGTCATGTTCTTCAACAATGGCAAGACCTTGTTGATTAGAGATCTGATGTTGTACGAGAACAAAAATGAGATCGCCAGTTCGCCCTGATTTATGAGTAACAGATTGAATGGTTGAAGTACGCTCGATTTCATCACCTACAGAAAGTGGGGCCAACCACTCAATGCGACTACCTGCCCACATACGACGAGGCAGTGGAACTGGAGGTAAAAATCCACCGCGTTTTGGGTGTCCATCAGGGCCAATTTCTGATTCACGAGCATGGGGCAAGAAGTACAGCCAATGCCATAGCTCAGGTAAAAAAGTACCTTTGGCAGGCGCAGGGTCTTCACGATCCAAGGTTGCAGAAAGTGCCCGCACTGGAGCGGCAGTTACTGTGTCGGTAAGAGACTCGGATTTTCCGAGCCATTCTTGAAGATGGGTGATGGTTTGAGGTTCGATTCGCATAAGTTCCATTATGCCAATCTTAGGGAAACGCTTATGCGATCAACATGGCTACTAAATAGCTCAATAGGCCTGCTAAAGCGGAGCCGGCGATGACAGTCATCACCCCTTTTTGAAACTTCATTAGGGCTAGACCTGCAAACAGGCAAATCACGATCGAGATCCAGGAAATGGGACCTCCAAATCCACGTGGCAAAAACACGTGGTATGCAAAAAATAGGCCCAGATTGGCAATGACACCTACTACTGCTGCAGTAATTGCAGATAGGGGTGCGGTAAAGCCGAGCTTGCCGTGGGTCGATTCAATCAGGGGACCGCCAACCAAAATAAAAAAGAAGGAAGGTAAAAAAGTAAACCAAGTAGCAACACAGGCGCCTAGAACACCAAACCAAAATGGATTGCTACTGCCAAGGAGGTGTTGAATATGTCCAGCAAGATAGCCAACAAAGGCAACTACCATGATGAGCGGGCCGGGTGTAGTTTCACCAAGAGCAAGACCGTCAATCATTTGATTGGCACTGAGCCAATGAAAATGATCAACCGCTCCCTGATAAACGTAAGGCAGGACAGCATAGGCGCCGCCAAATGTCAGTAGTGCTGCTTTGGTAAAGAACCAAGCTAGCTGCGGATAAAGTGTTTTCCAGCCAAAGATGGCTAAAAGAATGCTGATCGGTATGAGCCAGCAACTAAACGCAATGGCGCTGTGGCGTAAGGTTCTCGACATACTAAATTGCGCATGAGCAGGAGTAGGGGTATGGTCGTCAATGATGGCCTCACCATAATGCTTAGTATCTGCATTCCCATGACTGCTAGTTTGCTGGAAATATTCTGGGTAACGCTTACCTCCCCAATACCCAATGGCAGCAGTGATGATCACGATGATGGGAAAGGATAAGTTCAGTATAAAAATAGCTAAAAAAGAAATAACTGCAATCCATTTGAGCGCTTGATTGTGAAGTGTCCGCTTGCCAATACGTACCGCTGCATGTATCACAATGGCAACGACTGCTGGTTTGATGCCAAAAAAGATCGCAGCAATCCAAGGGACTTGACCAAAGCTAAGGTAAATCCAAGATAGGGCAATTAAAATGACTAGAGATGGCAAAACAAAGAGAGTTCCAGCTAGGATGCCACCCCAACTTCGGTGCATGAGCCATCCAATGTAGGTCACCAGTTGCTGAGCCTCTGGACCAGGAAGGAGCATGCAGTAGTTCAGCGCATGTAAAAAGCGCCGCTCAGAAATCCAGCGACGCTTCTCAACTAACTCTTGATGCAGAACTGCAATTTGTCCAGCAGGGCCGCCAAAGCTGATGAAGCCTAGCTTAGTCCAAAACTTTACGGCCTCGCGTAAGGAAACACTCAAGCGTCGCCCATTCCGCCAACGACCTGACTAAATCCGTTATCAACATAAATGATTTCAGCAGTGATGCCATTAGCTAAATCAGATAAGAGAAAAGCGGCGGTGTTGCCGACATCATCAATAGTGACATTGCGACGGAGTGGGGCAGTTTGTTCGACAGCTTCCAAAATCTTCCCAAAGCCTTTGATTCCAGAAGCCGCTAGCGTTTTAATAGGACCAGCTGAAATGCCGTTCACGCGAATGCCTTTGGGACCAACGGAACCAGCGAGATAGCGCACAGAAGCTTCTAAAGAAGCTTTAGCCAATCCCATCGTGTTGTAGTTTGGAACGTTGCGCAGTGATCCTAAGTAAGTCAAAGTCAGTAAAGCAGATTTATCACGCAACATAGGTAGGGCTTCTTTAGCCATCGCGGGGAAGCTATAAGCTGAAATGTCGTGAGCAATTTTGAAGCCTTCTCTTGATAAGCCATCCAGGAAGTCGCCGGCAATCGCCTCACGTGGTGCAAAACCAATGGCATGTACAAAACCATCAAACTGGGGCCAGGTTTTGGCCAGATCCTTAAATAGGGCGGAAATTTGCTCATCACTCCCTACATCGCAGTCAAAAATGAGTTCAGTATTGAATTCTTTTGCAAAATCGACGATTCGGTCCTTAAAGCGTTCACCCACGTAGGTGAAGGCCAATTCAGCACCCTCACGGTGGCAGGCCTTGGCGATGCCATAGGCAATGGAGCGGTTGGAGAGGAGGCCGGTAATGAGAATTTTTTTGCCGGAGAGAAAGCCCATGTGATGTCCTTTGCTTCAAATATGATTTGCTAACTACAATTGTTGCATATATGCCTAGCCCTAGCCCCATTCGCCAAATTGCCCATTTTTGCCTTCTGGCCCTATTTTTGGGAATGGGGGTACATGCGGCACAGGCTTCTCAAGGGATAGCTCAGTATGGCAAGCCAAAGTACGCGGATGGTTTTAGTCACTTTGATTACGTAAATCCGAATGCGCCACGGGGCGGCACTTTAGTTTTGCCAAATCCGGACAGGCGTACCAGTTTCGATAAGTTCAATCCCTTTACATTGCGTGGGGTGAATGCACCTGGGGTTGCACAGCTCATGTTTGAGTCATTGGCAGTTGGTAGTGCAGATGAGGTTTCTAGTGCTTATGGTTTGATAGCAGAGGATATTGCTGTTGCACCTGACAAGATGTCTGTCACTTTTCGCATTCGTTCAGAAGCCACTTTTTCTGATGGCAGTCCCATCTTAGCCAGTGATGTCAAATACAGTTTTGATACCTTAATGAGTACGCTTGCGAATCCGCAATTTCGTACTGTTTATGCCGATGTGAAGCAAGCAGTAGTTGTTTCAGAACGAGTCATTCGTTACGACTTTAAAAATCGCAATCCGGAATTGCCAGTCATGGTAGGAACCTTACCTGTTTTCTCTCGTAATTGGGGAAAGAAGGCCGATGGAACTTTTACCTCATTTGATAAATTGAGTTTTGAGCATCCGGTTGCCAGTGGCCCCTATTTAATAGAGTCTTACAAAGCCGGTAAGACCATAATCTTTAAGCGCAACCCGAATTATTGGGCTGATCGTGGCGGGAAAACCTTAAATGTGCGCGTGGGCTTCTTTAACTTTGATCGCATCTTATACAAACTCTATAGTGATGACACCGTGCGTCTAGAAGCATTTAAGGCGGGCGAGTTTGATGCCTTGGTGGAATACCGCGCAAAAAATTGGGCAAAGAGTTATGTAGGTCCTCGGTTTAATGATGGCACGCTGATTAAGAAAGCATTTTTAAATCACAATGGTGCAGGTATGCAGGGGTTTGCGATGAATTTACGCCGACCGCTTTTCCAAGATCCCAGGGTGCGCCAGGCTTTAGGTTATGCCTTGGACTTTGAGTGGCTCAATCGCCAACTCTTTTTCGATCAATACAGTCGTATCAATAGCTTTTTCACCAACAGCGATTTGAGTGCGAATTTTGACGGTCCTCGCAAGCCAACCGATGCGGAATTGAAATTATTAAGACCGCTCAAGGAAAAATATCCTCAGTGGGTGCCTGATGCTGTTTTCGGCCCCATGCCTCCAGCACCATCTACTGTAGCGCCATCAAGCTTGCGTCAAAACTTGCGCAAAGCAAGAGAGCTCTTAATGCATGCCGGCTGGCAGTACCGTGATGGCGCCTTAAGAAATGAAAAGGGTGAGCCATTCCGATTTGAAATGGTTGAAGATGGCCCTTTCTTTTTGAGGGTGCTATCAGCATACGTGCGTAATTTGGAAAAGCTTGGTATTCAAGTAGACATTCGCACGAGCGACTTTGCTTTACATCAAAAGCGCATGGATGAATATGATTTTGATATGACTACAATCCGTTTCCCCGACTCGCAAAGTCCCGGAAATGAGTTATGGGATCGTTTTGGTAGTCAAGCTGCTAAAGAAAAGGGCTCAGATAATGTCATTGGCATCCAATCACCAGTAGTGGATGCACTGGTGGAAGCGATTACTAAAGCAGAAACCCGTGAGCAACTTAGGGCAGCAACCAGAGCGCTCGATCGTGTTTTGTGGAATAGTTACTTAGTGATTCCTCAGTGGTACAACCCAACTCATCGAATTGCCTATCGTAAAGAAATGCAATATCCCGCTCCTCCTTTGTATTACAGCGCAGAAATGTGGATTTTGATGAACTGGTGGAAAGGAGATGCCCAGTAATGCAAGGTCAAATGTGGTCTTACATCCTCAAGCGTATTCTGCTAATGATTCCTACTTTATTAGGCGTATTGACGCTTACCTTTGCAGTAGTGCAGTTTGTTCCTGGTGGACCAGTTGAGCAAATGATGTTGGAGTTGAAGGGGAAGGGCGACGCTGGGGTCAGTGGTGCCGAATCCTCAGGTGGAGGCAGTACTTATCGTGGGCGCCAAGGGATTGATGCCGAGCGTTTGGCAGAGGTTAAGGCTTTATATGGATTTGATAAGCCACCCTTAGAGCGTTATTTCATGATGTTGAAGCGATTTGCTCAATTCGATTTAGGGCAAAGCTATTACCAGCATCAAAGTGTCTGGCAGTTGGTGGTTTCTAAACTGCCGGTATCAATCAGTATCGGCCTTTGGACTTTCTTCTTAACCTATTTGGTGTCGATACCGCTAGGAATTGCTAAGGCGGTAAGAGATGGATCTCGTTTTGATGCAGTGACAAGCACCATGATTCTGGTGGGGTATGCCATTCCAGGCTTTGTTCTTGGTGTTTTACTGCTCGTTATTTTTGGTGGCGGCAGTTTCTTGCAAATATTTCCTCTTCGGGGGCTTACTTCTGATAACTGGAATGATCTCAGTCTCATGGGCAAGGTGATGGATTATCTATGGCATCTAGTATTGCCGATTACTGCCTCAGTCTTAGGTAGCTTTGCTGTCGTGACTATGTTGACGAAGAATTCTTTCTTGGAAGAAATTCGCAAGCAATATGTTTTAACTGCCAGAGCAAAAGGTTTGACTGAAAAACAAGTGCTCTGGAAGCATGTATTCCGTAATGCTTTGCTGCCTTTGGTTACTGGATTTCCTGCAGCATTTATCGGTGCCTTTTTTACAGGCTCATTGCTCATTGAAACTTTATTTTCACTAGATGGCTTAGGCTTGCTTTCGTATGAATCGGTGATGCGCAGAGATTACCCAGTGGTATTTGGAACCCTTTATCTCTTTACTTTAATCGGCTTATTTACAAAGCTGATTTCTGATCTTTGCTATGTCTACGTCGACCCCCGAATTCAATTCGGTGCTGGAGGGGGCTCATGAATCGTTGGCAACGCTTTAAAAATAGCCGCATGGGTTATGCCAGTCTATGGATCTTTTTGGTTCTGTTTGGTATCTCCTTGTGTGCAGAGTTCATCGCGAATGACAAGCCACTATTGGTTCGTTATCAAGGCAACTTTTATTTTCCGATTATTAAAAGTCAGCCTGAGACGGTATTTGGCGGGGACTTTGCTACACCAACCGATTTTTTAGATCCGGATATTCGACGCAATATCACTACGAATGGGAATTGGGCTATTTATCCTCCTATTCCATATAGCTATGAAACGCTTAATTACTTTTCTAAAGCACCTAACCCAGCAGCACCTTCTTGGGATAACTGGTTAGGTACAGATGATCGAGGGCGTGATGTTTTAGCCCGCTTGATATATGGATTTCGTTTATCCATCCTATTTGGCTTGGCCTTAACAATTGTGGGCGTCAGTGTTGGTATTTTGACTGGTGCCTTGATGGGATTTTTTGGTGGCAAGTTTGATTTGATATCACAACGCCTCATTGAAATTTGGTCTGCAATGCCAGAGCTTTACCTATTGATAATTTTTGCTTCGATTTTCAACCCCAGTATTTGGCTACTGATTATTTTATTGGCAGCCTTTGGTTGGATGGGGCTCTCGGACTATGTGCGGGCTGAATTTTTCCGTAATCGTGCACTAGAGTATGTGCGTGCTGCACGGGCCTTGGGTTTAACCAATCTGCAAATTATGTGGCGCCACATTCTTCCCAATAGCTTGACGCCAGTGATTACCTTTTTACCATTTCGCATGAGCGCGGCTATTTTGTCTTTAACCAGTTTAGATTTTTTAGGTCTTGGTGTTCCTCCTGGCACGCCCAGTTTAGGCGAGTTACTTTCTCAAGGTAAAAGTAATCTAGATGCATGGTGGATTTCTTTATCAACCTTTGTTGTATTGGTTAGCACTTTGCTGCTCCTGACCTTCATGGGTGAAGCATTACGCAATGCCTTTGATTCTCGTAAGGCTGGCTTAATGAGTGGAGGGCGCTCATGAGCAAGGTTCGAAGCAGTACTGCTTTATTAAAGTACGAGGATCTAAGTATTTCATTTGGCTCTGGTCGTCGCGAAAAGTTTGCCGTGAAAAATCTGGATCTAGAAATCGGGATTGGTGAACGGGTAGCCTTGGTTGGAGAGTCGGGATCAGGTAAGACGCTGACCGCTTTAGCGCCCTTGAGACTAGAGCCAGAAGGCGCTCAAGTTACTGGCCAGATTTGGTGGAATCATCAGGGCGATCAGGGTCCAGTCGATCTATTGTCGCTGCCAATGCAGGATATTCGCCAGATTCGTGGTCGTGAAATTGCCATGGTTTTTCAAGAGCCGATGACGGCCTTAAATCCATTGTTTACAGTAGGCAATCAAATCATTGAAGCGGTTCAGATCTATCAACCACTCATTTCTAAATCAGATTGCGTTGATGCTGCGATTGATTTGTTAAAAAAGACAGGTATCCCTGAGCCAGAGCGGCGTTTACATTCTTATCCGCATCAACTCTCTGGCGGCCAACGTCAGCGCGCCATGATTGCGATGGCGCTTGCTTGCAAGCCTCGCCTTTTGATTGCTGATGAACCCACCACAGCCTTAGATGTCAGTCTGAGGTTACAAATCCTAGAATTACTGATTGAGCTTCAAGAGGAGTCCAAAGGTGATGGTGGCATGGGAATTTTGCTGATTACCCATGATCTCAATTTAGTGAAGCATTTTGCCCAACGAGTTGCCGTTCTCAATCAGGGTAATCTGATGGAAACGGGCCCAACCAAAAAAGTATTTGATCATCCAACAGATGCTTACACTCGCGCCCTGGTTAATAGCGAGCCAGTGCGAGACTTGGCTCCTGTAATGCCTTTGGCACCAGTACTGCTTAAAGCTGAAGACCTATCAGTGGCTTATCCTAGTACCCAATCTGGTTCATGGTTTAAAAAATCATCACCACACAAAGTATTACGTAAGGTGAGTTTTTCCTTAAAGCAAGGTCAAACAATTGGCGTTATCGGAGAGTCTGGCTCAGGTAAAACAACCTTAGGTATGGCGGTTCTCGGTTTACTGGGAGATTCAGCCGCGCAAGTGAGTGGAACGGTTGATATTCTTGGTAATGATTGGCAATCTCTCAAGCCGGAAGAGCGGCGCGCTATGCGATCCAGCTTGCAAGTGATCTTTCAAGATCCTTTTGGTTCGCTCTCACCGCGCATGAATGTGATGCAAATTGTTTCCGAAGGTTTGGATATTCATTTTCCTAAGTTATCCAGTGCTGAACGCGAGACCCGTGTGATCGATATGTTGCGTGAAGTTGGAATTGAGCGTGCAGCTTTAACTCGCTATCCCCATGAATTTTCGGGAGGGCAGCGTCAGCGGATCGCGATTGCCAGGGCTTTAATTTTGCGTCCACAAATTTTGGTTTTAGATGAACCCACTTCGGCTTTGGATGTATCGATTCAGAAACAAGTCTTAGCTTTGTTGTCTGAATTGCAGAAGAAGTACAACTTGGCCTATCTCATGATTAGCCATGATTTGGCTGTCATTCGCGCCATGTCACACGAGATCATGGTGCTCAAAGATGGAAAAGTGATTGAGTTTGGCGATACCGAAAGCATGATTCAGCATCCGAAACAGGTCTATACCCAAGCTTTATTTGCAGCTGCGCAACTGGTTTAACAACCCTAAAATTCCGTCGGGATGGGCTAGTTTGGTGCATCTGCCCTATATAAATGCAAATTTTTCAATAAAAACAATAGTTTGGGCGTAATGTCTCAAGTTGGTTAATCACTCATTGTTTGTTAAACTGATCGAATGTCGTTGAAAAATATACCCCTGCCAAAGCGAGGATCTTTCCTGAGCTTGGGTTTTGCTATGTATTTAGCGTTTGCCATGAATGCGCAAGCAGCGGATACGGTAGTCGAACCAGCTCCAGAGTTAGTTACTCCTAAGGAGAGCATGTTTCAGGCAGGTAAATCCTATATTTCTAGAGTCTCTGATCGTTTGGTCGATACCGTTTCCGGAAAGTCGGATGAGTTGATTAATCGTGCGATGGAAGTGATTGGTGTGCGCTATCGCTGGGATGCTGAGTTACCTCAGTCTGGTCTAGATGGCAGCAGCTTTGTAGGCTACGTATTTAAAGATAAGCTTGGTTTTTTATTGCCACGTAAATCTACTCAAATGAGTCGAGTTGGCAAACCGATTAATCGTGATGAGTTGCAGCCTGGCGATTTGGTTTTCTTTAACACGATGCGCCTAACCTTTTCGCACGTTGGTATTTATGTAGGTGATAACAAATTTATTCACTCTCCCTCCAAGGGGACGAGTGTTCGTGTAGACGACCTGGGTAGCCTATATTGGGATAAGCGTTTTGATGGTGCACGTCGTTTGGATGGGAGTGACAATCTGAACGATGCTGAACGTCAAGAACTTCTCAATGAGGTAAAAAACCTCAAGCGTAAATCACGCAGCCTTTGAGTCTTTAAGCCTATAAGCCAATAGGTTCCAGCCTAATTGATCAGGCCTTCAGTTTTTCTTTAATTAAAGCCATTTGCTCCTGTGCCGCTACCTCACCAGCGAGGATGGCTGCATTTCTGGAGCGGAAATCACTCCCACCCATTTGCAAGAGATGGGGCTGGATGACAATATCAGCGCTTTTTAATTCGTATTGATTGATACTGCGCTGCATGATGGAGATTGTTTGCTGAAGCACCCCTAATGTACCGCTGGCATCTTGATGCACAGGCTCAGAAGAAATATTGACAGCGATGACGATCGTTGCCCCCATTTGTCTGGCGTAGCTAACTGGTACTGGAGCAACCAAACCACCATCTACATACTCTTTGCCGCTGATGATTGCTGGCTGAAAAACTCCAGGTACGCTGCAGGATGCCCGAACTGCAAGACCGGTATTGCCTGATCGAAATAAGATGCCTTTTCCGGATTGCAGGTCAGTAGCCACAATTCCCAGAGGAATGCGCATCTGTTCAATGGATTTATTTTGAACTTCACGGTTGACCATATTTTGTAGTGCATCCCCTTTGATCAGGCCACCAAAACGACCTGCGAAGGGAAGGCCCCAGTCCGCAATAGTGGCTTCATCCAGATTAAGGGCTAGGCGGTTGAGTTCATTGCCTGTTGCGCCAGAGGCGAGGAGTGCCGCTATGACGCTGCCAGCGCTGCTGCCGACCACCACATCAGGCCTAATACCCTGAGATTCCAGAGCTTTAATGACGCCCACATGGGCAAAACCACGTGCAGCCCCAGCTCCCAGCGCAAGTCCAATAATAGGTTTACGAGTACTAAAAAGGCTGCAGGAGCTCAAACCACCGGCTCCGATGATTGCCCCCAATCCAATGCCAAACCCTAAAGAGCGACGTCTAGACTGGGAAGTGATCGGAGGGCTAGGGTGTATATCTAGAAATTGGTGCATTTGGCTATTGTATTGAGCCTACCTTATAATAGGCGAACAGTGAACGAAAAGGACTTCGTTTCAGCGCGGACATATCTTCTAATCGGCATTATTGAGATAAGTAGTCCGTAGTAGCTAAAGAACACCCAAAACCCATTACTGAAATACATTTTTTAAAGCTTCATCAGGATTATTCCTGGTAGCCCGACTTTTATGGATGATCACAACAAGCGCGTAATTGAAACAGCCCTCCTGTGCGCGCAGGAGCCACTCACAGTTGCTGATCTGTCACGCTTATTTATTGAAGACATTTCTACGGCTGATATTGATGAGGCGCTGGTAGAAATTCAGCGTGCTTGGGATGACAAGGGAATGGAGCTGGTTCATATTGCAACCGGCTGGCGCTTCCAAAGTCGTTTATCCATGCGCGAGTACTTAGACCGTTTAACCCCAGAGAAGCCACCAAAATATTCACGCGCTGTGATGGAAACCCTCGCAATCATTGCGTATCGTCAGCCAGTGACCCGCGGAGAAATTGAAGAAATTCGTGGTGTAGCTGTGAGCAGTAATGTCATGAAACAGCTAGAAGACCGTGGTTGGGTAGAAGTGATTGGCCATAAAGAAACGATCGGCCGTCCTGGTTTATATGCAACCACCAAGCAATTTTTAGATGATTTGAGTTTGACCAATTTACAAAGTCTGCCTATTTTGGAAGATGCTGCGCCGATGGCTGCCGCAGAACAATTAGGTCAGGCAGTCATGGAATTTGATCCTGATGCCACTGTAGAAACAGTTGTGATCAATGAGGGTGAAGTGACAGAAGAAGTAATAGAAGAGGTAATAGAAGTTACAGAAACAATCTCAGTTGAAATCACTGATGAAGCAAGCGAAGCAGTAGAAGAAGTTACTCCAGAGTCTGATGAACATTCAGACGAAGCAAAATAATTATTAATGACAAGCTCAAACGAAAACGATTCATCTCCGGTAGTAAATTCATCGGCAGCCCCCACAAATACCGATAGCACTCCATCCGCAGAGGGTGGTGCTAAGGCTGAGGGTCGGGCGGGTGGCGAGCGTGGTGATCGTCGTCCGCGCCGTCCTGGTCCAGGCAAGCATCCTTTTAATAAGAAGCGCCCATTTAATAAAGACAAGCCACGCCGTGAAGGAGATTCCCCTAACGGGCCTAGAGAAGGCGGCGGTAATCAGTCTGCGAAGTTAGCGCCAAATCCTGCTGATAGTGAGGCACTGTTTGCTTCAGTGGTGTCCGGTGAATTTGATGCTGCATTAGATGCGCCAGAGGCTTTGGAGGTGAAAAGTCCCGATGGTCTTGATGAACAAGCGATTTCTCATCAAACTGGAGCAGAGCGCCGAGCACAGCGTGCGCAAGGTTCTCGCGAAGACGAAGATCCAGACGCACCTACAGAAGAAGAGAGGAGTAGTTTGCAATTTGCAAACGTAGATGAGTTGCCCCTGAGTTTGCGTGATGAAGTCTGGTCTGATCTTGATGGATTGGATGATGAAGCAGACGATGAAGATACCGTCAAATTACATAAAGTATTGGCAGATGTAGGCATGGGCTCACGCCGCGATATGGAAGATCTGATCATTCAAGGTCGCGTATCGGTGAATGGATTGCCTGCTCACATTGGACAACGCATTGGCCCTACAGATCAAGTGCGTATTAATGGGAAGCCAGTTCATCGCAAGATACAAACCAAGCCACCGCGCGTCATTTTGTATCACAAGCCATCTGGTGAGATTGTGAGTCAATCTGATCCGGAAGGGCGTCCAACTGTTTTCGATCGCCTACCAAAGCCTCGTCAAGGTCGATGGATTGCGGTTGGTCGTTTGGACTTTAATACTGAAGGTTTGTTGTTGTTCACCACATCAGGTGAGTTAGCAAACCGATTAATGCATCCACGCTACGGAGTAGAGCGTGAATATGCTGTTCGTATTTTGGGTGAATTAAGTCAAGAAAATACTGCTCAACTGAAAAGCGGCATTCAGTTAGATGATGGTCAGGCAAAATTTTTGCGTCTGGCCATGGGTGGTGGTGACGGCGCCAATCGTTGGTACCACGTCGCCCTCACTGAAGGACGTAACCGCGAAGTCCGCCGCATGTTTGAAGCAGTCGGCCACACAGTTTCTCGTTTGATCCGTACTCGTTATGGCATTTTCTTGTTGCCTCCACGCTTAAGGCGTGGCAAATGGGAAGAGGTTGAGGCGGGTGGCATTTATAACTTGATGAAGTTTGCTGGTTTGAAGATGCCTCAGCCACAAGATAAAGGCCGCAATCCAAACGCGCAGGGCCGCGATCGCAATCCAGCTGGAGCAGATTTCCAGCCAGATCCAATGCAAACTTCAGTTTCATACTGGGGTTCACGTGATGCCTTGACCTTAGCTAGTGGTCACAATGGCCTAACCCATCAAGGGCGGGGTGGTAAACCGGGCGGTGGATCTGGGGATGGTCGTGGACCTTTCCGTGGGCGTACCCAAGGAGGCAGACCTGGTCAAGGCGGTCAGGGTGGTCGCAATGGTCAAGGCGGTCAGGGTGGCCAAGGCCAAAACCGCAGTAAAAGCGGCAAAGTTCACCATGGCCAGTCTGCTTTTGTGACTGGTAACCCCCAAACCCCTGGAAATGGACCTAAACGTAGCGCACCAAAAGGGCGCAAACCCTTCAATAAAGGACCAAGAAAACCGCGCAATCCGGGCGAAAGCTTCTGATTTGTATCGGTTTTCTGCCAAATAGGCTATAATTTTGGTCTTACTGCAGAGATCTGCAGTGTTGTTACCGACTGATGTTGCGATCAACGTAAGTCGGCCTGTTCTGAATTTCGAGAATATGGGCTTCAAAGCCCATTTTTTTTTGCCAATTTGGCATGAAGGGTAGTCGTGAAAGATCAGCAGATTATTTCTGCCGAGCT
>CANCIL010000042.1 GCA_947378095.1 Betaproteobacteria bacterium | reverse complement strand
CAGATATAGGCAAAGGGCTTGAGAGTAACAATGTAATTATTAGGAAACTCAGTTTGGGGTGGCTCTGGTGAGAGCAAAAAATAGCCTATCAAAAGACCAAGCCCGATAAAAAATACCGGAGACACCTCTTGCTTCATATCTTTAAATTTATAGGCCATATAAAGAATCAGCACTAAATCCGGGATATAGAAAACTGGAATAGATCGCAAAAAAACAAAGGTATGAATTGCGCAGCAGGCAATCAATACCAATACAAATTGCGCGTGCTTTTTACAAAAGCTAAGCACGATACTTCTTTCTCAGGATGGAGATAAAAATAGTTAAAAAGATAGCCGCAAGGATGGCCGTCATCATCAATCGACCTAGATCAGGCTTTATATAAGAATCGCTCATGCGAATGGCTTGCACTACCGCTGGCCTTATAAAACTTGTTGGATCATTTGCTATAGAAGGATTGGCTTGTAAATATCTATCTTGATTTACCGTTAAATTCTCAAATGACTGTAATAACAGTAAATTGGCACAATTGGCAGCGCGCTCGGTACCCTCTAGCCTCAGAGTAAAAGCAATGACATCACCCTGCTGCTTGACCCCTAGCTGTATAGCATTGATCAATTTCTTGCGATTTTCATTGCTATCTTGACCCATACACTTTTTGATGAACTCATCAGAATAGGCCATCGGATCTTGAGTGGGCCGAATGAACTCCTGAGGAGAAATTAATAGGCGATGTTTTGGCTGGTTTACATTCGCATCTGGAGAAGCCAAGACTTTGGGTAGGCTAATAGCAAAATTCGCTTCATAGATGCGTGGGGCAAGTAAAAAATAAACAGCGGCCGCGATGACACAGACGACCTCTAAAAGGATCAGCAATTTGAAATTGCTTCTAAACCAATCCATTACCGCTCGGTAGCTAATATTCATATTCATGTCATGTATTTAATTGGCAACCCCAAGAATGAAGCAAATAATGCCGTATTTACTGCTTATAAAGCACCCAGATCACCTGAAAGTGTGATTTTACTTCTAAAAACACCTAAAATAGAGGCCATCGGGCCTGGTGTTAAAGTAAAGCAGCAATGAGACCCCACCTGATTGAAACCTCCCTTTTTAATGGCCCATCAAATCTATGTCTGCAGTACTGATAGCGCTTTTTGTCTCTCTTATTGGTTGTCTGCTCTTAATTCGCTACCAGCACTTACATGGGCATGTCACTGGTGATTCAGACCTAGATGGCATCCAAAAATTTCACGTTCATGCTGTCCCACGTATTGGGGGCATCCCTATTTTCATTGCGATTGGATGCGCACTAATCCCTCGCTGGACCAATGACCTGACGGTAGCTTCATTTGCCACGCTCTTATTGGTTTCTGCATTACCTTGCTTTTTAATGGGTCTACTAGAGGACTTGACCAAGAAAATTGGCGCTAAAGAGAGGCTTTTCGCAACCATGGTTTCTGCAGCGATCGCAGGCTGGTTTTTGGATGCATGGCTAATTAATGTGCAGATCTTTGGAGTGGATTGGATCTTATCCATCCCACTCATTTCTATGATCTTCACCTGCTTTTGCATTGCCGGTGTCGCACACTCTTTTAATCTGATTGATGGCTATAACGGTCTCTCAGGCGCTGTTGCCGTCATTATCCTAGCCGCCTTGGGCTACGTTGCCTTTCAAATTAAAGACTACCCAATCATGGTGTGTGCATTAGCTGGTATTGGCGCTATTTTAGGTTTTCTATTTTGGAATTACCCTAAGGGCCTGATATTTTTAGGCGATGGTGGTGCATATTTAATTGGCTTTTGGATTGCAGAGCTTTCACTATTATTAGTGCTGCGTAATCCTAGCGTGTCTAAATGGTTTCCCTTATTGCTATGCTTTTACCCCATCTTCGAAACCTTATTCACCATTTATAGAAGATTGGCTCTTAAGCGCGTCAGCCCTGGTTTGCCTGATGCGGCCCATTTACATCAAATCATTTATAAAAGGGCGGTTCGCTGGGCTATCGGCAGTACAGAGGGTCAATTACTAACGCAACGTAATGCCATTACTGCGCCCTACCTATGGCTTCTTTCAAGCATGGCCGTTGTTCCAGCAGTCATCTTTTGGAACAATCATATTGCTTTAAAGATTTTTGCAGGCCTTTTTGCGCTTACTTATGTTTGGCTGTACTGGTCGATTGTTCGGTTTAAAACTCCGAAGTGGCTAATCATTCAGAAATAGCTATTTCCAGCGCTGCGCTTCAATTTGAACACCTAGACGTCTAGCGTCAGTATTCATGCCTAAGTTTCGTGGGGTATAACAATTGGATAGCTGTAAGCGTGCTGATACAACATAAGGGGTGTTGTAATACTCGGGGGGTAGCTCGATACTCAAAGTGCTTAAGTTCTGATTGGTCCAACGATAATTGGTTTCACTGACTGGCACTTTTCCACGCCCCGGAATCCATACCAAGATCTCGAGTCGACTTGTAAAGGGGTCTTTATCCAGTTGCGGGCGATTGGATCTTAAATCTAGCGCAAGACCTTTTGCCCCCTTAGGCAATGGCTCCTCCCAAGCGCCCGAAGTCCAACCATCTGGATAGGCGCGTACCTCTTTCACATAGCAGTCAGCACCTGCCTGAAATGGGATGCGTCCAAAAGAAAGAAATACTTCAAAGCATATTCCCGCTATCAGCACGATGACTGCAAACTTACCTAATAAGTAAGTACGCCCTGAAAGAGCTTGAGCTTGCATAGGGACTTTTGTAAACCCGATTGCCGAGAAACTATAAATAAGCCCTAATAAAGTGGCGCCTAGTAATAAATTCTCGCGTACTAAAAAAGAATGCGCAAAAATATTTCCCAAGAAAAGACTTAATAAACCTATTAAGGCTGGCAATAATAGTTGCTTATTCTTACAAGCTAAATAGGGAACTAAAAATGCAATGCCAAAAACCGAGGCCCCTACAAGACCATTTTCAGCAAGCACTTGTAAAAAATAATTATGTGCATTTTCACCGCGATTGAGTTGCAAAAACTCAGAACGAGCAAAGCTAATATTTGAAGAGAGGCGATAAAAATCACCTTCGCCCACACCCATTAAGGGGTAGGCAGAAAACATATTCGATACTGCAGTCCAGATTTCAAAACGGGAGCCCATCATGCCGCCCAACTCGCTCCAGCTATCTAAGCGACGACTCTGAATTTGAGCCACTAAGTCACCAATCCAAGCTAGACCAGGAATAGATCCTGCACCCATCAAAATAATGCTCAATACTGCTAAAAAAATAATAGTAAAAATAACAAATAGTTTTTTAGAGTGCCGGTAGCAATAAACCAACCCAAGAATAATCAAGGCAAGTAATGCAATAAATAAAGAAGCACGAGATTTGCTTGCAACGAGTCCTGCAGTGCAAAGCAAAAAGACCAAGAAGATAAAAAACTTCTCAATCCTACTTTTAGAAACTAAAAAATACCCCCAAAGACCCACTACACCTAAGAGCATATGGGCGGCAAAGGAGTGTAAGTCTGGCTGCAATCCCATCGCAGCATAACCAAATGCATCTTTACGAAATCCTAACTGTGCCTCAGGCAAGCCTAAACCGGTAACAGCCTGAATAAGTCCTGCGATTGCTGAAATCGCCAAGCCCAACATCAGGGAACGAAAGATCCACCGATTACGATTTTCAAGATCGATTCGTCTTAGCGAAGCAATCACCAAAACAATTAACCCCCCTGCAAGGGCATAGGCTACCCAATTACCCAAGGGTAAATAGTCTGCGCGCCAATCCATTGGACGGAAATGCATAAAATTAAATAGCGCACCTCGCAAAGAAGTACTTGTAGCGGACAGATATAAATTTCTCGCAATGGCGAGAACAACAGAAAGTGTAATCATGAGCAGCACTAGGCCCACAGGCCAAGGCGAGGACGCTACAAAAGAATCTCCTTCGTTTGAGGGTGCTTTAGTAACAAGCCATCTTTGAATCAAATTCTTAAGTAGTACGCCAAGCAATACGCCGGCCACTAAATCCAATCCTGGATTTGGCATCGCTACGGCATTGATTCCCAACAAGGCGTTCAAAAAACTCGGGATGCCGGCGGTTAAAGGTAGCAGACTTATAACAAGAGCCAAGCCCCAAATACCCGGTAAAAAAGCCGAAATCAAAGCCAAAAGAAAGAGCGCTACAGAAGGGGTAAGCCCATATTGCAAGAAGTAATAGGCGTTATTGGCAAATACTGACAAACTGGCAACACAGGCACAAATGAGTGCCAATACGCTCAAAAAATGGCCAGTTAGCCCCAGAAAAGCCATTTCACCTGATTTGGCAGCCAATCTCATTGGATGCCAGAGTGCGGTAAGGTTGAGAAAGATGAGGGCATTTTTTGCATATTCTTAATGCATCCTATTTTAGGGGCTCAAAGCAAATTTACGGCAAAATGAGTGCTTTAGCCCCTAAGTCCTCTCTTTAAAGACCAAAGCTACCCTTTCAAAAGCGCTCACTTGCATACTCCAACCATCCTCATTACTGGTGCCAAAGGTTTTACCGGCCTTTACTTGTCTGATGCCGCCAAAAGGGCTGGCTTGAAGGTCTATACGCTCGCTTCAAATTTAAATGATGTTGAGGCATTGGAAAAAGAGGTTTTGGAGGCCAAGCCTGACTTTGTGGCTCATCTTGCTGGAATTAGTTTTGTTGCCTCTAAAGATCATGAAGCTTTTTATCGCGTACACGCTTTGGGAACAAGCAATCTACTGCAGGCATTAACCAAACTACAAAACGCCCCTAAAAAAATTCTGCTTGCTAGTAGCGCCACCGTTTATGGCAATAGCATTAACCATCTATCGATTGAAGATCAAGCATTAACCCCAATTGATCATTACGCTACCAGTAAAGTGGCGATGGAAGAAATGGCAAAGACCTTTTTCAATCGTTTACCCATTGTGATTGCAAGGCCATTTAATTACACCGGTGTTGGACAAAAAGGAAATTTTCTAATTCCAAAGCTGGTTGATCACTTTGCTAAAAAAAAGCCTTTTATTGAACTGGGAAATTTAAATATTGAACGAGAATTTAATGACGTCAATATGATTTGTGATGCCTATCTTAAGTTACTCGACTTAGGTAAGGCTAATGAAATCTACAACGTATGCTCTGGTCAAGCCCGCTCATTGCAATTTGTTCTGGATACTTTGAAAAAAATCACAGGCCACAATATTGAAATTCGGGTGAATCCAGATTTTGTTCGCGCTAGTGAAGTACATCGGATGGTTGGTAACCCAGAAAAACTCAATCGCTTGTTAACAAGCAATGGTCTCTCGCTGCAAGTACCGCCCCTTGAGGATACCTTCAAGCAAATGCTAAATGCTGCAGCAAGCACATCTGCCTAAGGCTATTGCGTGAAAGTTGCTTTTGGCACTACCTTACTGGATCGAGGCCTCAATAATCCAAAACAAGATGGCATTGATGGCATAGGTCAGTATTGCCAAGAACTACTTCAACAATACCAAAAGACCTTAAACGCACCATCTATCCTTGCTTATTCATTTGATCAAGCTCAAAGCCAGTGTGGTGCGACTTTGCTGCCAAGCTACCCAAAGTATCTTATTGGCACATTAAGTCATATTCACTCTGATAGATTTTTTAAGGATGTTGATCTCATTCATGCGACAGATCAGTTGATCCCAATTTCGGATAAGCCTTTAGTTGCAACCGTAATGGATGTTATCCCGCTTAGCCATCCCCATTTTCTAAAATCTTCATCGCGCCACCTTAAATCATTTCTATGGAAGAAGCTGACGCAGCGAGCCGATCGCATCATTACTATTTCCGAATTTTCAAAATCCGAGATTAATCAATATCTGGGGTTTTCGGAGAATCAAATTGATGCTATTCCTTTGGGAGTAGATCAAAGATACTCCACCAGAATCTCTGATTCGGAAAAGCAGGCAACTTTAAAATCCCTTGATATTCACTCTCCTTTCTTTTTATTTTTAGGATCTATTCAACCTAGAAAAAATTTAGTTCGCTTATTAGAGGCGCATGCCAAACTCCCACGCTCTCTTGCCCAAGAGTACCCCCTAGTGATTGCCGGAAAGCTGGCTTGGGACGACGGCAAAGTACTGACCTCAATCGAGCAAGCCATTAGAGAGGGTCGGGCTAAATGGCTTAATTACATTTCCGAGTATCAAAAACTCTGTTTATTGCAAAGCGCCACAGGCCTAGCTTTTGTGAGCCTTTATGAAGGTTTTGGATTGCCCATTATTGAAGCTTTTGCTTCAGAGTTACCTGTTATCACCTCCAGTTGCACATCAATGCCTGAAGTAGCAGGAAATGCAGCCATTGTTATCGATCCAAACAATACTCAACAAATTACAGATGCTTTACTGAGTCTAATTGAAGATAACACCCTAGCAAATCATCTGAAAACTTTAGGTAAGCAGCGCTCACATCTTTTTTCGTGGGAAGAAAACGCAAAAAGAACCCTATCGATCTATCAAAAGATGGCTTAAGTCCTCTGATGCCAATTCAAAAGCGAGATCTCTCATTTTTGTATCCGCTAATGCTGGGAGCTATTGCTTTTTTTGTCATTGTTGGATTTGATCCTCTTAATCCCGTTAATGCTGGCTGGATATTAGGCAGACTAGATCCGACTCAGCACTACCTGGGATGGCTCTTCTACCGTAATAGTGAATGGGCATTTCCGATTGGCTTAAACCCTTCATTTGGCCAAGACATCAGCAGTTCAATTGTCTATTCGGACTCCATCCCCTTGCTGGCAATACCATTCAAAATACTTGGACCCCTTTTACCAGAGCGCTTCCACTATTTTGGTATTTGGTTATTTGCTTGCTTCTTATTACAAGCATGGATGTCTTGGAAGATTCTGAGTCTCTATAGCAAAAGCCTGGTACTCAAGCTATTAGGATGCGGCCTCTTTCTTTTCTTTCCACCCATGCTCTGGCGAATTAATACACCGGCTGGTGGGCATTCTGCTCTTGTTGGTCACTTTCTTATTCTGTGGGCGCTTTATTTAATTCTTAGACCCCCTCAAAGTAAACGCACTCTACTATGGGTATTGTTACTTTCAATATCGGCATTAACTCACTTTTATCTCTTTGCCATAGTTGCATTACTTTGGTTGACTGATTTATTAAATCATTGTCATATCCAATCTGATATCTCTATGAAGCAAGCCTTCCTAGAGATATCCATGGCCCTTCTCTGCATTTTGCTCCTTAGCTGGCAAGCGGGTTACTTTGCAATCTCAGCCTCACTCAATAACGATCGAGGTTATGGCTTTTATGGGATGAATGTTCTTGGTTTAATTGATTCTCAAGGCTGGTCTTATATTCTGAAGAGCCAAACCAAATCATCATCATGGGGTGAAGGATTTTCCTACCTTGGCTTTGGGGTGCTCATTGCCGGCTTGGCGACTTTAATCACATTAGTCAAAAAATCATCAAACAATACCAATGTACTAAAAACATTTTTAAAAAAACATCGCTATCTTGGGATGCTGATTATCCTTCTAAGCCTATTTGCTATTGGCAACCGAGTGGGCATTGGTGACATAAGCCTTACCTATGCATTACCTTCATGGGCTTTACGAATAGCTGATGTACTGCGCTCTTCAGCCAGGATGTTTTGGCCAGTTCAATACCTTTTAATGATTGCCATTTTTGCAGCAATAGTAAGGTCCTATTCTCATAAAACCGCTGTAGCGATTTTGGCGGCCTGTTTTCTGATTCAGGCAGCTGATACTAGCAAGGGATGGCTTCAAAATCGCGAACAGTTAGCTCGCTTTCAGCCATATGATTCTTATGCCAAAACACTGAGCAATGGTTTTTGGATGAATGTCCCTGCTCACTATCGCCATCTCACTTTAATTCCAGCGGTAAATAGACCGCCTAACTGGGAGAATTTTGCTATTTATGCTGCCACAAACCACCTCACTACCGATGCAGTCCATATGGCGCGAATTGATTTGGTCAAACAAGAGCAAAGCAATAGTAAGTTAAATCAACAAATTGACACAGGATCATTTGATCTTGATACCTTATACATCGTAGAAAATCGATTTGTTATTGCTGCGCTTGCTACCGCCCCTGATAACACTGCCATTGCAAAAATTGATACTTTTAATGTCATTGCTCCTGACTGGAATGCTTGCAGTACCTGCCCCCCAATAGATCCAACACTCATCCTACCGCGAGATCGCTACGCCTCTAAACTTGGTGAAACCATTTCCTTTGCCACCACATCACCCACTAGGACATATTACTTACGACAGGGTTGGTCTTGGTCAGAGGATTGGGGTACATGGTCAGATGGTGGTTCGGCTGCTTTGAATTTCTCATGGCCCACCGGCAAAGCCAAATCCCTCACTCTCAAGTTCGATACTTTTGTAATTGAGGGTAAGCATCCGTCTCAAGAGGTTGACGTTACGGTTAATGGTATTGCCTATTCAAAAATGATTTTGAATAATCCAAATGATCAGCAGCTAAAAATTGTATTTACACCTGAAATGCAAAATGCAAAATTTTTATCAATTGAATTTAAGGTCAATAACCCAGCGCGTCCTGCTGACTTAATTCCCAATCATCCCGACCAACGCATGCTTGGGATAGGCGTGAGAACAGCAATTTTTCAGTAAAGACACTTATTGAAACTGGGCTGAAATTAGACCTATTCCTAATTTACGGTCATCACCAGGAACACCACCTACATCCTTGGGGCTGGCTGGATTCTTAAAATGAAACTGTAGCTCAAGGTATTTTTTCTTATCCACATTGGGGGGTAAGTTAATGAACCAAGTATTTATATCTGAATTAACCAATGAAATACTTTGAGGCGGCATCTCGTTTATAAAAACTTCCACATCCTGCTTAGGATGTAATGGGCTAACAAAAGCCCTCAGACTGAGCTTTAGTTGCTTAGGTGGATTCGCTGATCCGTCCTGAGGGATAGGTAAGATCATCTTTGCTTGGTCACCATTGCTCCAGACACCCCAATCTTCTGGCCATGCCCAGCTTCCACCCATGCCGATTAAAAAGCGATTACCTAATTGACCTTTACCAAAGCCAAAGGACTTATTCAGCCTTATTTGCTTAGTGAGCTGGTTTAGCTCTTCACGCAAATTTTCCTGAATTAGTGGGCAGTCTTTGCAACTCTTCCAATTGGGGGCTAAAACTGCAAAACCATCAAATCCAACCAGCAAATCCACATCGGGGTTTGAATGGAAATAAGCCGGAAGAACGACATCGGGTTGCAACACATATAAGCTCTTCGGGCTCCAGCTAGATCCATACAGGCTATTCATAAAGGTTTCTTGTGCTTTAGAAAGCTTTTCAATGTCTGCTCTTGCAAAGAACACAGCATTTGTTGCCAAACGGTATTTGGCAGCATACAAAGCAATTTGATCCCATCCGGGCGCCTTATCTTGAGGCGGAACCAACTGAACCTCCTGGTAATGATTGGCAGCATTTTTCCAAAAAGAATTCTTTAAATTCAGTTCATGAGGAATATTTTTTGTTGGGTCAGATATTTGCTGATGCATTGCTCTCCAACCAGCACTGGTATCAAGCACTTGTAGCAAGCAAGCAAGCCCCAATAGAATCCATACAAAGCGCTTTGAGTAAGCACGAATCACAATAAAGATGCAGGCTACATTCAATGCATAGAACATCGGCCAAAAGAAGCGTCCAGATGCTCTAAAAATACTGGCGATTGCATAAACTGAATCTGATATTCCAAAGCCAAACTCCTTACGGCCGATCGCAATATGATTTGTAATCGCAAATAGAGCTAATGCAATGAGTGCTAGTACGAGGAACAGATGTTGAATAATTGCATTTTTCAACAACATCCTCAAACCGTTATCTCTGAGCACTTGATAAAGCGCAAAAGGCCAGAGTAACAAAAGACCTAAGCCAAAGTACATATACCCTTCACCGTAATCACTAGGGAGCGGCAAGGTGCGCAATATGTAAGACCAGCCCTTAGGATCAAAGGGTGAAAGCAAATTCATGCGGAAAAATCCATAACCACCCAATGAGCCAGAAGATGAGCTCACTGCAAAATAACCCGCCTGCCACATCAAAAAGGCAATTAATAGTCCAAGACAAACCAATTGCAAGCATGCATTTTTGACTTGAGTGAGGCGCTGCGCTTTAGCGAAAGTGATTTGATCGATTAAATTAGCTAGCCACAGTGCTGCAACCATTACAAACAATGAGAAGTGGGTCAATACTGCTGCACTAAGTAAGAGACCCCAAAGAACCCCTTTATTCCATCTCTTTGATGCTTGCCCTGGTGAAAAGATTAAATAGAATGCGGCTAGAATCATGAAGTGCGCAACTAATGCCGTATGTTGATTTACACGCCAGAGCATGGGTGGCGAAAATACCAAAATCAAGCATGCAAATACTTTGAGCCACCTGTTTTTCGTCATTAAACCGATCACTAACCAGGCAAAATAGGCTTGCAACACAAAACAAATGAGAGTCCAAATACCTAAATACTGGAAAGTTTCTGGAAGTGCGAAACGAATGGCTTTAAACACGAAGGCTACCAGCGGAATTGAGTCAGAAAAAACAATGGAATTACTAAAATCTAGACCGTAAGTTGGATTTAAACCAATTGGAAAAGTCCATGAGCCATTGCGAAAGAACATCCAGCCCACATAATCCTTAAATGGGTCTACACCTTGAGCCAAATCCAAGACTGCTGGGTTTAATGCCTTAAAGCCAACTACCATCAAGCATGCACAGATGCCCAAGATGATCGGCATCAAAATACTCCAAGGCGAATGACGGGATTGATTCATATCACTCGTATCTTACGACCTCTAGACCAATTGCTAAAGGACGCCCATCAATACCAATACCCAAAGCTTTGGGCGAAATAGCCGTAGGAAACAAAAAGTCTATTTTTAATTTCTCAGCATTGAGCGCCGATGCAGGCAACGGTACCTCAATCTCATTCCCAAATCGTTTAAGTAGGGTCGTCTTGGCTTGCAGGGCGCCATTAATCCAAATCTCTACATCTTGAGATGTTTGCGCTCCACCAATAAATGCTTGGGCATCAATGATGAGCTTTTTAGGGGGCTGAGATGGTAATGGCAAAGTAATAGATGCTTTTTTATCCAAGGACCAAACCCCCCAATTCTCGGGTACCGCCCAGCCACCGCCTAAATAGACTTTGGAGTATTTTCCAAAGCGCGATAAATCGATGCGCTCGCCCAAACGAGTCAAGCGATCATTTGAGATTGCAGAATGAATTTGGGCAGATTCATTGATCTTGATGCAATTCGGACAAGATAACCATCCAGGCGCAAAAACGTTGATCTCGTTAAAGCGTGCCAATAAATCTGTCTTGGGATTCATGGTCTTACTAAATTGAGGGACAAAATTATCCTCAACTATGTAGAGCGTATCTGGATCAAACTTCCCTTGCGCCAATAATGCTTGGATTTTTTGATTTGATCTCTCAATCTTTTGTTGATCTACTCTGCCCATAAATACCGAATTAGTGCCTAATTGATTTTGAGCAGCGTAATTAGCAAACTTCTCCCAAATGGCTTGCTCGTTCCAAACAGGTACTCGCACTATATTCTTGTAATGCTTAGCAGCATCAGCCCAGAAAGGGTCGGAGAGAGATGAGGCCGGCTGAGCACCGGGATGGTTAATTTTATTTTTAATTTCTAACCAAGCGCCGCTGGTATCGATCATTTGAATTACCAAGGCAATGCCCAAGATGGATGCAGCAATCTTCTTTGAGTAGCCTCGAATTAAGAAATATATACCCGCGAATGCAATCACATAAAACACAGGCCAGAACATTCTGGCTGAGGCTCGCAAAATACTAGCGAATGAAAATAGTTTTGGCGTGAGCGGAATCGAGAAAGTCCACGGTCCAATGCCAATATTATTCGAGAGCGCAAAGAGTGTTAAACAAATTAGGCATAGAAAAATAAATATGTGACAACGCAACAGCTTAACAAGCTTTGCACGATGGCTTACCATCATCGGCAATGAAATCAATAGAACCGTAATTAAACCTAAGCCTAAATATACAAAACCTTCGTAATTATTATTATTTCTTACCGAGGGCAAGCTATATAGAAATGACCAGTTAGCCGCATCAAATCCACTAGGATCAAATAAGGCCAATAAGTTCATGCGGTACATACCAAAACCGGTTTCGCCCGGACTTACATTCATGAAATAGCCAGCCTGCCAAGCCATAAAGAGTGTTGTGGAAAATACGCACACCATCTCTACTATGATTTGCCAAATACTGAGCTTTTTCTGAACGAATAATTTATCCATTAAATCAGCCAACCATAACGCAACTAACATGGCAAAGGTATATGGATGAATCATCAGAGTACAAGGCAGCAGAATTGACCACCAAAGCACTCTTTTATTTTGATTGGCGCGTAATATCAAATAGATTGCTGCCAATATGGGGAAATGCCCAATCGTTGAATTATGAAATCCAATCTGCGAAAACATCGGTGGTGAAAATAACAGCAGGCCTGTAGCAAATGTCTTTATCCAGAGATCCCTAGTGATTAAACCAATGACTAACCAGGCCATCCATGCTTGTAATACAAAGCAGAGCAAAATCCATATACCCCAAAATTGAAATGGCTCTCCTAATAAGCTTGAAAATGGTTTAAATACCATCGCAAACAGCGGCATCGAGTTGGAATAAATAATCGATGAGCTAATATCCAGTCCAAAATGAGGATTAAGCCCAATAGGAAGAGTCCAAGGGCCATAACGATAAAAGGCCCACCCCAGGTACTCTAAGGTCATATCGAAGTCAGCTAATAACCAACTGACATTGCGAGGATTAAGGATGCCTAAGCCAACAACAGCCCCAAAGGCAGCCAGACCCATCAAAATAGGAATCAGGTGGGCCCAAGGAGTCTTAGAGGGTTGAGATAAATTACTCATAAAGACATTATCCTCGACGCACTAGAAAAGACCTCTTAAGCAGCTTGCTGTTTTTTAGATCTAAAGCGTGCCCGTATTTTTTCAAATGGTCTCTCGACAAGCAAATGAATCAATATGGATAAGAGAATAACGTAGCCATAGGAGACCACTCCAATAGCACTTTCACTAGTCAAGTTGAAGAACCGAACAAATGGCCCGACCACATCGATGCGTAAGGCCCAAACTAAATACATCGGATAAGAAAGCTCACCAAGGAATCGATCCCAACGGTTAGATTTAGAGTAGTAAAAAATAAATGGTATTGCACTTGCAATCAGGAGATAAAAAAGACCTTTTTTGAACTCATACTCAGCCGAAATATTTGGAAAGAAAAAGATGAAGCCAATGATCAAAGTCATCAACCATTTACCTAATAAATTATATAAATCAGGATTGGAGTCAAACTTGATCTTTGAATAAAAACAATACGCTACTGCACCCAGCATAAATAAGGCTAGCTCATTTGGGAAAAAACGATATCCCCAGGGATCATCATATTTTCCATGCATCATCAAATAAACTCGGATCAATATCGAGGCAATAAAGACGAAATATATGTATTTAAATTTCTTGAAAAATAATATTGGTGCCAAGATATACAAACTGATTTCCACGCCCAAAGTCCATGCTTGCGGAATCAATAAGTAACGCATGATTACCGGGCTCGAATCTTGAAAATTTGCCACAAAATGGAAGTGGCCATCTCGCAAACCTAAGAACATGGCCCAATCTTGCAAGATCATCGTAGCATTCGTAAAAATTAAATAAATGCTCATTAAAGGCGGGAAAGTAAAAATATTTTTTAAGTCGCCCGGATCAATTAGATTAATGATTAAATTAGTAGCAGCAATAACAAAATAGGCTGGATACAGTCTCAGAAAACGGTTAATCCAGAAATCCTTTACGGAGTTATATTGGGTATCCCAAATCATGGCTATATAAAAGCCTGACAAAATAAAAAACGCCTCAACCGCTGTGTCGGATCCAATCAGCTTATAAGTTGGGAAAAATGTAAAGTGACCCACTAGGACGGAGTAAGCCAACAAAAATCGAATGAGACCCATTGTTATTTTTCTAAGATCAAGACAGAAACCATTCTAATACCCAGCCCCAGTCTTCGATCCATAGCAATAACTGAATTAACGCGCAAACTGCATTGAAACAAGGCCAATACCTAACTTGCGCTCATCTGAACCAATTCCTGCATCTTTAGGGCTAATAGCATCTAGAGACCAAAATTCAATCAATATAGGCTCTCCTGCCACTTTAAGCCCCCTAGGAAGTTTGACTTCCAATATATTGCCCAGTGCTTTAGTGAGCACCATATGATCAGCTACGCGAATACCATTCACTGCAATATCAACAAGCTGCTCCGAATGGCGTGGCGACAAGAAGGCATTAGCATTAATAATTAATTTGGATGGATCGCCCACAGGCATTGGCAAGACAATTTTTGCAAGGGAGTCAGTTGCCCAAGTACCCCAATCTTCAGTAGAACCCCAGCCACCTAACATGAAATTGCTTCGGCCATTTCCTGATTTTGTAAAACCTACCACTTGGCCAATCTCAAGTGCTGGCGCCAATCGAGATAACTCTAGAGTCTCTGAAACCGCTGGACAGCCTGAACAAACCTTCCAGCCTGGGGCTAGCAGATTTACCCCATCAATTCGGGCAAGCAAATCTTTTTTAGGATCATATTGAATTTGATCAGGCATCTTCTTCCAATCCTGAAATACATAAAGACTTCTTGCGTCTAATGGCCCTTGATGTAGTTGCTCATTTACAGCAGCAAAGGATTGAAGCTCTTTCTTAGAGTCAGTCCTTGCTAAATGAGCAATATTCGTTCCCATTCGATTTTGAGAAGCATAAATTCCAAATGTCTCCCAGTTCTCCTGCCCTCCATTAACCACAATATTCTTATAGCGCTGACCAGCAGCTTTCCAAAAAGGGTTTTTTAACTGAAACTGAAATTCAGATACTGACGGGGAATTAAGCTTTTCACGAATTGTTAGCCAACCTGCGCTGGTATCAACTACTTGGAGGATGGCTGCAATTAATAGCATTACAAAGGCAGTCCGAGAGCTATACGCTTTAATTACTACCCAGATGATTCCTAAAATGATGCTGTAGTACATAGGCCAAAATAGTCGCGAAGATGAACGGACGATACTTAGCGCACTAATTAAAAAATCAGGCAACGGAAGGCGTAAGTTCCATGGCCCAAATCCAATGTAATTACTAAAGCTAATTAATGCCAACGTTATCAAAGCAATGATTAAAAAGGGATAACTTTTTATCGCCAAGTTAATGGCTGAAAGTAATTTAATTTTTCTTTTGAATATCGCATACAGAGCACTAAAAAACAGAAGTATTGAGCCTGCCCCTAAATACTGAAAGCCTTCACCAGTAGCAGCCTCTACAGCATCGCGTAGTGGAATTGGTCTTAACCAATATGACCAGCCTCTAGAATTAAATAAAGCCAATAGATTCGTTCTGAAGTCTCCAAACCCACGAGTTGCACCTGAAGCACCCTCTATTGCGAAGTAACCGGCTTGCCAAGCTACGAATCCAGCGACACCTATCAAGAGCGCACTCTCAAGAACTATGCCTTTAAATGAACCGCTCTTTTTAACAAAAACTCTATTACAAACATCTGCAAGCCATAAGGCCAACACCATGACAGCCAAATAAAAATGCGTCAATATCGCGATTGACAATAAGATGATCCAGGCAAGTGAATGTGAATAACTTTCCTTTGATCCAATTGATTTAGTACTCAGCTTTAAATTTAAAAATAAGGCGGCCAAAATAATAAAGTGGCCCATTAGGCTTTCATGCAAACTCAATCGAAAAATTAATGGCGGGGAAAACAAAAATAAAATGCTCCCCAAACACTGAATGGCAACACGGTTAGTGATGAGTCCGATTAATCGAAAAGCAAAATAGGACTGGAATACAAAGCACAACAAAACCCAGATTCCTAAATATTGAAATGGATGCGGCAGGAAATGAGCAATCGCTTTAAAAGGGATTGCTAACAATGGAATGGAGTCAGTAAACACAATTGAGTTACTAAATTCCATGCCATACAGAGGATTAAGGCCCACAGGCCATGTCCAAGGACTATTTCGGTAAAAAGCCCAGCCTAGATAATGCTGCAGGGGGTCGCCGCCCACCAGCCATGCCATATTGCTTGGATCCAGAAATCTAGGTCCAGCAATCACAAGAAATGCCATTATCCCAATCAAAATTGGGTATAAATAGGCGTGTGGTCTAGTTGAATTCAAGTAAATATCCAAAGCAATGATCGCAAATTACGGTCATTTTAAGTATTAACGACATAATAACCATCTGAAACCATTTGACATAGCGGCTCTAGCACCAAGCTCAATGAGTACAAATAAACCCATTCCAAAATTGACGCTACTGATCCCAGTGATTATGGCGATGATATGGACTATATATTCGTGGCAATTTATCACTCAAGGAATCTTCTGGGACTTTGAGATCTATGAAAAAGCAGCTAGTATTTTTAATGCTGGTGGGAATCCATATGAGTTGAACGGATACCTATCCTTCGTATATCAGCCAATAGTTCTGCGAGCTATGGCTTTCTTTGGCAAGTCTCTGGGATCAGTTCTCATAGTCCTCTACAGTGCTTGCGTCTTATTCTTCTTATGGAGCTTAGGGAGGAATCGTTCTTGGTGGCT
>CANCIL010000041.1 GCA_947378095.1 Betaproteobacteria bacterium | reverse complement strand
CCCTCATCGATATGGCCGCCAGGCTGAAACCAACGTTTAATGTATGGGTGAAATATCAATAAGACCTTATTTTCGCGAATGACTAGACCGCTGGCAGTTATATGCCCTAGCCTATTAGCTCTTGAGAGAGGGTTTTTCGACTGCAATATCAATCTTGCATCAAAAAGTAAGGTTTGATTACTCATCTTCTAACTTCTAAATATTTTTTAAATTTTTTACTTTGAAAATACAAACTAAAACACCTATCTGAAATCGTAAGAAAAACAATACAGAAAGCCAAAACTAGCATAAGTGCTGAAGTGACTAACCATGTAGCGCTACCAAAAATTGAAAGAATATAAGAACAAATTGCCCCAAAAAGCATTTCAATTGAGTAAAAAAGTCCTGAGAGTAGGCCAATATTTCTTTTAAAAGACTGAGTTACACCAGCTTGAGTGGCCGGGAAAATAATACCAATACCAAATAAGCTACAAAAGATAAAAAACAATAGCAATGGGAGAGGCCTTACATTAAGAGATACCAAGACAAATATAGTCATGGTCGAAATTAGAATAATAATTCCAGCGATAAAAATGAGGTTTCTTAACTCTAAACTTCCAATTTTCCAGCGAATAAATATGGTTCCAAGAATAAAGCCGCTAATAGTCAGCGAAAAGATATAGCCATATTCAACCGGAGTAATGCGATAGATATTTTGAATCAGAATAGGTGAAGAGGATAAAAAAGTGAAATACACACCCCAGGCAAGGCTGATGATTATGGTGTGAAACGCAAATTCACGATCTCTCATTAAAGCGATATATTGTGAAAATATTGAACTGCATGAATATGATGATTTTTTCTCGCACTCTTTAAGAGTCTCTTTCATGAATATCCACAAGAGAATTAAACCTGAGAAAGAAAAAACAGCTAAGCAGAGAAAAATTCCTCTCCAGCCAAAGTAAGTAGAAAGATGTGCGCCAACAATTGGGCCGGCAATAGGCGAAATTACTAATCCAGCAGCCAAGTAGCTTAATATTTTGACCTGCGACATTAAAGGATATGAGTCCCTAACAACTATCCGCGCTATTAAGGTGCCACAACCACCGCCAAGAGCCTGTAAAAAGCGCCAGGCCATCAGCCCCTCGATGGATGAAGCCAAAAAACATCCGATGCTAGCAATAGTAAATAGTAATGTACCGGCTATTGAAACAGTACGACGACCATAAATATCGGCCAAAATACCGGCAGCCAATAGGCTGACTGAGTATCCAAGCATGTAAGAGGTGAGAGTATCAGGAGCTGCAAAAGCACCTCCTTCAAACTCTTCATTAATGGCGGGTATAGCAGGCAAATAAATATCTGTCGCCAACATTGGCATTATTACTAACAGCAAAAGAATGGGTACTAAAAAGTTATTATTGAGAAACATTTTCTTCTTGAATGCTAGACTGGCTTACTGAATTTGGAGGTCTATATTTGTTATTTAAAGACTTGAAAAAATGTTTTGCCACATTCCTAGCTCTGAGCGATACCATATCTAGCGAACTAATAAAATAATAGGTTCCTGATGTTAGATGGCCAATAGCATAAAAATTTTTAAGCGCCTTTAATTCTCTTGTTTTGATTAATGATGTTTCATAATCTAACGCGATTCCACCGTGAGGGTTTGCTGTAATCAATCCAGATTTAAATAAATTACTTATCAGCACTGAGTCTGAGTGCTTATCCACATCCCTAGATGGTCCAGTAGCGTTAATGACCCAATCACACACTACTTCATGTGCGTCAGTAGATTTTTCGGGCGGTTTGATAACTGCTACAAATCGATTTCTAGCGAGAAAATTGATCTCGTATAAAAATGGATAATGCCTAAGAATTCCAGCTTGAAATAGTGAATGAAGTTTGAGTGCAGTATGCACCGGCAAAGGAACCCTCTTAGACATCCATAATCTATGGTATTTCCTAAGAAACAAGTCCTTTTCGCTGCTAGTTAGCGCATGCCAATACTCAGCAATAATGAAATCTGTCTCTATTGCACAATGCTGCCACAGCATAAAGGTATATTCATCTTCTAATAGATATTTAATCCAATGGCTATATTCAGTTTTTGCTGATTTAAATATATTATTCCATCTCATCCCAGTTTTTAAAAAATCCTTGCGTGCCAATCTAAGTATTTGGCGCAAAGAAATACCATCTTTATTTTTAATTTGTAAAAGCCTCAGATTTTCGATAGTCAAGTAATTAAGATGGAATTTATTTTTTTGACGTCTTATCAAAGGCAGATTTAAATCTCGAGTAAAGAAATAAATCGGACCATAATGCCCTTGATTTGCCAATACAACAGCAATATCTGCAGCAGTTAATTGACCACCGATAATTCCAACGCTATCACTTCTTTTAATGAGCGGGGAAAATCTACTCACAGGATATGGATTATTGATATATTGGCTTTTACCACTTAAATTAAAAATATCTTGTGGCGAAGTGTTACCAACGCACAAAATCACTCCGTTAAATTTCTGGCCCTTTTGTTTTTTATCAATTACGTTAAATTCATCATCACCTAATAGCTCAAGGTTGACTACTTCACAATGAATGAGATCCACCTCTATCCCTAGCTTTTCTAGCGCTGAAATTGCTTCTTGTAAACGGCTTCTAAGATAGGCGCCAAAAAATTGACGTGAGATATATCCCTCGGGAGCCACTCCAGATTTAGATATGATCTGATCTACGCTATATGAACAACCTCTTTCAAGTATCCACTCCCAAAAGTCGCTCTCTTTATGGGGAAAGATGGATATGGTTGAGCTAACCATATTCATCATTAACTCCTCGCTATCGCATTGATATGCAAGCCCTGAGCCAAAAGTAGGCTCTTTTTCAAAAATACTTATTTTGATGTTTTTGATAAATCCCGAATGGAAATATTCAATAAAACCAAAAAGGGTGGCTACTGTTGCCGCACCACAACCAATAATGGCAATTTTAAAAACTTCATTTTGCTCATCCTGATGCTGAGCAATGGATGAGTTAGCAGGCTTATCTAGTGAATTTTTACCTAAGTTGTAACCCATTTATCCCCTTCAAAGCTTTGAGCTTATCTAGGGCGAGTAAAAAAGACTACCTGAAAATAGTGTAAGAAATGGATTACTTCAACAATTCCAACATGGCGGCTTCATCAATCACTGGGACGCCCAGTTCTTCTGCCTTTGTGAGTTTGCTGCCTGCGTCTGTACCCGCCACGACATAATCTGTTTTCTTAGAAACAGAGCCGGCTACCTTTGCCCCTGCTTTTTCTAGGAGATCTTTAGCTTCATCACGGGTCATTGTTGGGAATGTTCCTGTTAAGACAAAGGTCTTTCCAGCAACGGCGGCGCTAATGATTTTTTCCTCTACAGCCAATAACATGCCAGAAGCCAATAGCTGTTCAATCACTTCACGGTTATGTGCCTCTTGCATAAAGCTAATAATTGAATCAGCAACCACTGGCCCCACATCCTTAACCGTGAGTAAATCGTCCATGCTTGCATCCATCAAAGCATGCATCGTTCGGTAGTGGTTGGCTAGATCTTTTGCTGTAGTCTCACCCACATGACGAATACCTAAAGCAAAAATGAATCTTGCAAGGGTCGTATTTCTAGAGGCGTTAATCGCCTGAATGAGGTTATCAGCAGACTTTTCACCCATGCGCTCTAGGTTTGCCAGGGCAGTAAACCCTAATCGATATAAATCGGCAGGTGTCCTGACTAAATTTTGATCTACCAGCTGATCCACTATTTTTTCGCCTAGACCTTCAATATCTAGAGCCCTGCGATGCGCAAAATGAATTAAAGCCTGCTTGCGCTGAGCGCCACAAAACAAGCCACCACTACAACGTGCCACTGCTTCATCCGCTAAACGCTCAATATGCGAATCGCATACAGGGCAGCGTAATGGCATTACGAATTCTTTAGCATCTATGGGACGTCGATCTTTAATCACTGACACCACTTCCGGAATAACATCGCCAGCACGCCTAACCGAGACCGTATCTCCAATGCGTACATCTTTACGCTTCACTTCGTCTTCATTATGCAAGGTCGCATTCGTCACCGTCACGCCACCAACTTCGACTGGTGAGAGCCGAGCGACTGGCGTAATAGCGCCAGTGCGCCCCACTTGGACATCAATACCTAATACTGTTGTTAGGGCTTCTTGGGCGGGATATTTATGAGCCAGAGCAAAGCGCGGTGCACGTGACACGAATCCCAATTTAGCCTGCTCAGCAAATGAGTTGACCTTGTAGACAACGCCATCAATGTCATAAGGCAATGAATCTCGCTTCGCACCAATCTCTTGATAGAAGGTAAGAATTTCTGAGACAGAATGAAGCACCCTACGCTCAGAGCACACTGGCAATCCAAGCTCAACGTAGGTGTTTAGCAACTCTTCATGGGTTTGAGGCAACCATGATTGAGGATCTAACGCACCTAAGCCGTATGCAAAGAATGAGAGCGGTCTTTTGGCGGTAATCTTTGAGTCTAATTGGCGCAAGCTACCAGCAGCAGCATTACGCGGATTAGCAAACTCTTTGTCACCAAGGGCTGCAGCCTGCTGGTTCATCTTCTGAAAATCTTGAAGATACATAAACACTTCGCCACGCACCTCTAAGACTTTTGGAATATTTTTTCCTGTTAGCTTTAAGGGAATAGCGCGGATGGTTTTGATATTGGCGGTAACATCCTCACCGCTAGCACCATCACCACGGGTAGCTGCTCTAACCAAGGAACCGTTTTCATAGCGCAGTGATATTGCGAGACCATCAAATTTCAACTCACCAGCATAGGCAACATGATCGGCATGCAAGCCTTCACGGCAGCGCCGATCAAATGCAACTAGCTCAGACTCTTCAAATGCATTATTGAGAGAGAGCATAGGTACTTCATGAGTGACAGAATCAAACTCTTTTAAGGCTACACCACCCACCCTTTGCGATAAAGACTCGGGTGTAATCCATTCTGGATGTGCCGCTTCAATCTCCAATAACTCACGATAGAGGCGATCGTATTCAATATCAGGCAATAGGGGGTTATCTAGCACATAGTAAGCATGCTCTAAGCGAGCCAGCTCTGCCTGCAAGAATACGTAACGCTCCGCTAAATTTGTCGGACTATTTAACGACAAGGTAATTTCCTAGCTAAAGAGTCTGCTAGCTGTAGAAGAGCCAGACGCAACACCGCTCTTCTCTAGATTGGCATAAAGCGCATCAAGATGATGTCGAATACTGATGACAGCAGCTTCAGACAAATTAATGCCGTTGTCATCCACTAAGCGACCGTGGGCTGCTTGGGCAATTTCAACACCTTCCCCAAGCATTCTTTCAAATGCACGCTCATCTTGTCGCACCAGAGGTACCTCAAGTAAGAGAGTAAATTGTGTGACGCCTCTATTGGGATCTAAATCAGCACTATTGAATAACAAGGCGCCATTACTGCAATACTCATACTGCCTGCCACTGCGCGCCAACTTAAAGCCTCTTTGACGCATCAGTGCATCAAAATTACCCCAAGGACATGGCTCATCAAATAAGATGTTGATGCTGAGCTGTATATCACTCTCAGCAGCCATGGCATCCAATTCTTTTGCACTTTCAAGCATAGTGCTTACGCTAGGCATATCAATCTGTGAACCTAAGGTTTCAGCAAGGGCTTGAGCACGAGAGCAAAAATCAGATAGCTCGAGCACACCAATTGGGCCACGACGGCTTGCTAACTGAATCGCTAATTGCAACTCAGAATAAGAGGCTTCTGGATTTAATTCTTCCCAAGCTTCTCCATCATCGGCATTTAGCCCTTCACACATCCAACGTGCGCTGGCTTGAGATCCCAGATCAGTCCAAGTAGAAACTTCTTCTAAAATTTCTGCGCCGTTAATCGGCTCATCAAATCGAAGTGTAATAACGCAATCAATCCGCGGATCAATTGCAAACTTTTCAGGGGCAGAGTTCGTTTGATAGGTATTAGGATCGAATGAAGGCTCAGAGCGTTCTGCAGAATCCACATCAGCAAAGCCCTGTCCAAAACTAGGCTCGCGGGCAAAGCGATCATCTGAGACTTCACCCTGCTCTTTTGCCTTTTTACGAGCATACGCGTGCTTAATATTCAGAATGGCCACTGATACTAATATCAGTACACCAATAACAGCTAAAGCAAATTGCAAATCAGACAGACCCAACATCGTCATGATTTGTTCTACGTACACTTAGGCGGCCTCCACCATTGAAACTGCAGAAGAAATATCCACCGCAACAATTCGGGATACGCCCTGCTCCTGCATCGTGACGCCAATTAATTGATGAGCAATTTCCATGGTGATCTTGTTATGCGAGATAAATACGAACTGTGTCTTATCTGACATTTTGGCAACCATCTGGGAATAGCGCAAGGTGTTTGCATCATCCAATGGCGCATCCACCTCATCGAGCAAGCAAAACGGTGCTGGGTTCAAGAGGAAGAGTGAGAATACTAAGGCGATCGCAGTTAAAGCTTTCTCACCACCGGAAAGGAGGTAAATACTGCTGTTCTTTTTGCCAGGAGGCTGAGCCATTACTTGTACGCCAGCATCTAGAATTTCTTCGCCAGTCATTACCAGCTCAGCATGACCACCACCAAATAACTCTGGGAACAGCTTGCCAAAATGCCCATTAACTTGATCGAAAGTGCCTTGCAATAGATCACGCGTTTCGGCATCAATCTTGGCAATCGCATCAGTCAAGGTTTGCATTGCTTCATTCAAGTCGGCTGACTGAGCATCCAAGAATTGCTTACGATCACGTGAGCTTGCCAGCTCGTCTAATGCAGCCATATTGACTGGGCCAAGAGACTGAATTTCTGTATTCAAGCGATTGACTTCGCTCTGTAAGGCGCCAACTTTGAGATCAGAACTGAAACTGGCTTCTAAGGCTGATAAGTCTGCCTCAGCATCAGCCAACAATGTAGCGAACTGTTCAAAATTTAAGCGAGCTGCCTGTTCACGCAACTGTAAGTCAACTACCTTGTCGCGCATTGGCTGTAGGCTACGCTCAACTTGCATACGAGCCTCATCCGCTTCTCGTAATTGATGCAAGAGTGCATCCTGTTCGGTACGAGCATTAGCTAAAGCAGCCTCACGTGCACTGCGAGCCAGTAAAAGACCTTGTAACTTTTCCTGCGCCTCTTCGTCACTTAAGACTTCCAACTCTTGAGTTGCAGAATCGTGTTTGTCCTGAATTTCCATGATTTGAGTACGCGCAGTACTTTGGTCACGCTGTAAATCAGCAATCCGTTGCTGCAATGAACGGGTGGCAAAAGCAGCCTCTTGAGCAGACATTTCGGCAGCGCGCAATGATTCACGCAAACGATCGCGCTCTTGAGTCGCCAGCTCTAATGTTTCTTGCGCTGATGCCAATACAACTTGCGATTCCTGTTTCGATTCTTCAGATTCAGATAATTCAGCAGCAGACTGCTCTTGAGTTGCGGCCAATTGCTCCATTTGCTGACGCAATTCACTTAACTCATTCTGAATTTGAGCGGCACGCGTACTGTATTGCTCTTCAGCTTGAGTTAACTGCATTCTCTCAACTTCAAAACCATGTGCTTCCTGAACAGCATGCTCAGCATTAATACGAGCCTGCTCTGCTGCTTGATGAGCTGCTTGGTAATTGGCAACACATTGGTCCAACTCGCCTTGCAATTCACTTTGCATCAGTTGCTGAGCACGCAATTGCTTCTCGAGACTCTCCATCTCTTGGGCACGTGCAAGCATTCCAGCCTGCTCAGAATCGGCTGCATATAACTGAACACCCACACGACTCACTAGGTGGCCTTGTTGCGTGACAAATGCACCACCAGCGGGTAACTTCTCGCGACGATGCAGTGCATCCTCCAAGCTTGAAGCGATGTAGATGTTATCTAACCACTCTTGCAAGACAGAGGTCAGTCTTGGGGCGCCAGCACTTTGAACGCGACTAAGCAAAGGGGTGAAGTCTGCAGGGGCATTAGTATGTGCCGGAGTAATTTCTTCGGTCAGCAAAATCGCTAAACGACTTGGCGGCGCATCATTGGCTAAAGCCAATGTTTCTTGTACGCTCTTTGCTGTGACCGCCGCTAAACGCTCACGCAATACCGACTCAAGTGCAGCTTCCCAACCGCTCTCGACCTTGAGCTCTTGCCATAAACGTTTGCTTTCTTTGAGGCCCTTGCTCTCTAACCATGGACCAATCTTGCCCTGAGCCTGAACGCTAGCTTGCAAAGCAGTTAAGGCGGTTAACTTGGCTTCAGTTTGAGCAAGGTCTTGATTTGCTGTTTGAATATTTTGCTGAGCAGTATTTCTTGCTTCGTCTGCAGCGGGTACGCGTTGCTGAGTCTCTTGAGCGCGCTGTCTAGATTCTTCAACCTTGCGTTGCGCCATCGCCTGACGATCAATTGCCATTTGAAGCGCTTCTGCATCAGGCCTACGCATTCCATCTAATTCACCAATCAAGCGTGCTTCACGCCCTTTGAGCTCATCAGACTGAGCAGTCATGGCGCGCATACGCTCGCCTAAACTTGCTAAACGCTGTTCTATCGTAGCCAAGCTATCGCGCGCTGCATTCAAACCATTAATTGAATTTTGATAAGCATCATCGCGCCCTGGCATTTGCTCCATCAGACCAGCTAGGTCTGTCAGTAGCGTTTGTTCTTTTTCTGCTGCCAGACTTAACTCATGCTCGGCAGTGCGTTGCGCTTGAGCAGCATCGGTTTCTTGCACAGTCCAGCGCTGTAGTTGCGCATGTAAATCTTGAATCTGTTGCTGTAAACGTTGGCGTGCTTCTTGCACATAATGAATCTGTGATTCAACCTGACTCACATCAGAGTTGGTTTGATACAAATCGCCCTGCGCTTCAGAAACTTTGTCTTGCAATGCATACTGCTGTGTACGCATAGTCTCGAGCTCAGCCTCGGCATGACGAAGCTTAGCCGTCTGTTCTTCAAGACCAACTTGGGTATCGCGGATACCATTGGCATGACGCTCTTGCTCTTTACCTGCTTCAGTTTGACGCACAAACCACAGCAGCTGTTGTTGTGACTTCATTTGTGTAGAAAGTTCAGCGTGTCGCTCTGCAACGGTTGCTTGTTTTTCTAAACGGGTTAACTGTTGATCTAACTCACGCAGGATATCTTCAACACGAGTTAAATTCTCAACTGTATCTTCTAAGCGTGATGCGGTTTCTTTGCGACGCTCTTTGTATTTTGATACGCCAGCAGCCTCTTCCAAGAACACACGCAACTCTTCTGGCTTAGCTTCCAAAATGCGATTGATTGTTCCCTGCCCGATGATGGCGTAACCTCTTGGACCCATACCAGTACCCAAGAAAATATCTTGAATATCTTTACGACGAACTACTTGGTTATTGACGTAATAACTAGAGTTGCCATCGCGAGTCAAAACACGTTTGATACCTAATTCTGTAAAGGCACTCCACTGACCTTGAGCACGTCCCTCGGAATTATCAAAAATGAGCTCTACGCTGGCCCGTCCAGAAGGTTTACGCAATCCAGAGCCATTAAAAATCACGTCCTGCATGGATTCCCCGCGCAATTCACTAGCGCGAGACTCGCCCAGAACCCAACGGACGGCGTCAATGATGTTTGACTTTCCGCATCCATTAGGGCCCACAACGCCAATAAGTTGGCCAGGCATTTCAAAATGGGTTGGGTCGACGAAGGACTTAAAGCCGGAAAGTTTGATGGATTTCAGTTGCACGGCGTACTTTGCAGGGAAAAAAGAGGTTCAAATAAAAGGGAGTAAAAATTACATCTAAAGTGGGAAGATGATAGCAAGCTTGGGGCGACTTAGACGCGTTTTTGCCCCATCGATATAATGATAAATCTACCTCCAGGGACAAAATCCCTTAACAATCTGATAGTTAACTAAAAAGCATGAGCCAATCACCACAAAGCATCATTGAACAAGCCTGGGAAAACCGCGCAAACCTGTCTCCCAATAGCGCCCCTGGCGACGTCCGCGGAGCTGTAAATGCCGTCTTAGAGGGCCTTAATAACGGCAGTATTCGCGTTGCTGAACGCCTTAGCGTCGGTAAATGGGAGGTAAATCAGTGGGTTAAGAAGGCTGTTTTGCTATCTTTCCGACTTGAAGACAACATCCCTATGAGCGCTGGTGGTTATACCCAGTTCTACGACAAAGTGCCTAGTAAATTTGAAAACTACACTGCCGCTGACTTTGCAGCAGGTGGCTTTCGGGTAGTTCCTCCTGCTATAGCTCGTCGTGGTTCATTTATTGGCAAAAATGCTGTTTTGATGCCTTCCTACGTCAATATTGGCGCTTATGTAGGCGAAGGCACCATGGTTGATACCTGGGCCACCGTAGGTTCTTGCGCTCAAATCGGCAAAAATGTGCATCTTTCTGGCGGCGTCGGCATTGGAGGCGTTTTGGAGCCAATCCAAGCTGGCCCAGTCATTATTGAAGACAACTGCTTCATTGGCGCCCGTTCAGAAGTAGTCGAGGGTGTCGTTATTGAAGAAAACGCCGTTTTATCGATGGGCGTCTATATCGGCCAAAGTACCAAAATTTATGACCGTGAAACTGGTGAGATACATTACGGCCGAGTACCGGCTGGGTCAGTTGTTGTTCCTGGCTCCCTTCCCTCTGCTTGCGGCAAATACAGTCTCTATGCTGCCGTGATCGTCAAAAAAGTGGATGCTCAAACCAGGGCCAAAACAGCCATCAATGAATTGCTTCGCGATTAAACAAAGAAAAGACCTTGTATGAGCGCCGCACTTGAACTGACCGAAGCACTGATTTCCTGTCGTTCCGTTACTCCAGCGGATGGCGGCTGCCAGGAACTCATTGCTAAACGTCTTCAGGCTATCGGCTTTCATACTGAAAGTGTTGTCAGTGGACCCGACAACTTCCAGGTCACTAATTTGTGGGCGATTAAAAAAGGAACTGCGGGAGATCAAGGCAAAGTTTTGGTGTTTGCTGGACATACTGATGTCGTCCCAACAGGCCCATTAGAAAAATGGGATAGCGATCCTTTCACACCAACTATCCGTGATGGCATGCTTTATGGTCGTGGCGCTGCTGATATGAAAACCTCCCTGGCAGGCTTTGTAGTCGCCACAGAAGAATTTGTTGTATCCCATCCGAACCACACAGGTTCGATTGCCTTTCTCATTACCAGCGACGAAGAAGGTCCAGCACATGATGGTACTGTCATCATGTGTGAGCGCCTTCAGAAGCAAGGGCAACGTTTAGACTATTGCGTGATTGGCGAGCCGACCTCTGTTGATCGCTTAGGAGACATGATCAAGAATGGTCGACGTGGCTCACTTTCTGGAAAACTCAAGATTAATGGCTTACAGGCACACATTGCTTATCCTCACTTAGGCAAGAACCCAATTCATCTAGCAGCCCCAGCTATTGCGACGCTTGTAGAGACCGAATGGGATAAAGGCAATCAATACTTCCAGCCAACCAGCTTTCAAATTTCCAATATTCATGCAGGCACTGGTGCTAATAACATTATTCCTGGTGAATTAGCGATTGAATTCAATTTCCGCTTTTCTACAGAAAGCAAACCCGAGCAATTACGTGAGCGAGTAGAAAAGATCCTGAAAGATGAAGGTCTTGATTTTGAAATCGACTGGCACTTAGGTGGCAGCCCTTTCATTACAGGGGATGGCGCACTTGCCGGCGCCCTACGCACATCGATTAAGGCGGAAACGCAAATCGATACTGAGCTCTCTACCACTGGCGGAACAAGTGATGGCCGATTTATTGCCAAAGTTTGCAAAGAAGTTGTTGAGTTTGGGCCACTGAATGCTACAAGCCACAAGATCAACGAATGCGTCATCATTGATAACGTAGAACCACTGAAGAATATTTACCGCAGAACACTTGAGCAACTTGTTGCCTAAGCTGCGTTAGCGCCTAATCACCCCATATCTATCCAACATGGATCCTGAGCCTTCACAATCTCTTACCTTAAATCAGTGCATTGAACAGATTGCACAGAAATTAGAGACGGCCGATTTGCACTATGGTCATGGCGCTCTAGATTCTCGTAGTGAAGCACTTTGGATTGCTAGCAAACAGCTTGAATTAAGTCCGAGCGAAGCACTCGACTGCCTTGAACAGATAATCACCCCAGAGCAAGCTCAACGGGCTTTGCAAATTACTGAGGAACGCATTAGTACACGCAAACCGCTTGCCTATATTTTGGGTGAAGCTTGGTTAATGGGTGTTCCTTTTTTCTGTAACGAACAAAGTATCGTACCCCGCTCATGGATTGCTGAATTAATTGTAGATGGCATGCTTGAGCCTTGGTTGCCAGCAGATGGAAAAGTATTAGATCTATGCACTGGCAATGGCTCACTTGCCATCTTGCTAGCACTCTCCTGCCCCGATATTCATGTGAGTGCCAGTGACCTCAGCATGCCTGCGCTTGCACTTGCAGCACGCAATGTTGATCGTCATAACTTGAGCTCTCAAATTGAATTACTCAACGGCGACCTGTGGGATGCATTACCAGAACCAAACGATGACAATCTGTTTGATCTCATTATTTGTAATCCCCCATACGTCAATGCCAACTCTATGAATGCATTACCTGCGGAATATCATGCCGAGCCCGCTCTTGCCTTAGCCGGAGGCGATGATGGCATGGACTTAATTCGTCGCATTATTGCCGCTGCGCCTGATTACTTATCTGAGCGAGGCGCTCTGTTGCTGGAGATTGGCAATGAGTTTGAGAATTTCAAAAATGCATTTCCACAAATTCCAGTCATTTGGATGGAAGTTTCTGCTGGTGAAGAACAAGTACTACTAATTCAGGCAGAAGATCTGCGCTGAGTCTTCAGTAAGTCTTAATTCAGCTCTGCTGCCGCAGAAATCGCTTGGTCAATTCGCTCTACTGGAATCACTCTTAATCCTGGTATTTTCGTCTTAGGCATATTCGCTTTAGGAATGATAGCAACAGTAAATCCAAGTTTGGCAGCCTCCTTCAGACGTTCCTGTCCTCTTGGACATGGACGAATTTCACCTGCTAACCCAACTTCACCAAACACGATTAACTCTTTTGGTAGAGCGCGATTGCGAATTGAGGACTGAATTGCTAGAAGAACAGCTAAGTCTGCTGCCGGCTCAGAAATTTTTACCCCACCTACTGCGTTGAGAAAAACATCTTGATCAAAACAAGCTACGCCTGCATGGCGATGCAATACGGCTAACAACATAGCTAAGCGAGCTTGCTCTAGACCAACTGCTAAGCGCCGCGGGTTTGGTACATGGGCTGTATCCACCAAGGCCTGAATCTCAACCAATAAAGGGCGACTACCTTCTTGAGTCACAAGCACACAGGCGCCTGGCACCATCTGCTCATGTTGCGATAAAAAGATAGCTGATGGATTGGTAACACCGCGTAAGCCTTTTTCCGTCATAGCAAACACGCCCAACTCATTTACAGCACCAAAACGATTTTTAATGGATCGTACTAAGCGAAAGGATGAGTGTGTGTCACCTTCAAAATACAGAACAGTATCGACAATATGCTCTAAAACTCGAGGTCCAGCCAAATGACCATCTTTAGTCACGTGCCCCACCATGAGAACGCAAATGCCACTCGATTTTGCTGCTCGCGTGAGTTGCGCTGCGCACTCTCGCACTTGAGCTACAGAACCAGGAGCAGAGCTAAGCACCTCTGAATATAGAGTCTGAATAGAGTCCACCACTAAAACTTGGGGCCTTACCGTATCCATAATGGATAACAATTTCTCGAGCTGAATTTCAGCCAAGACTTCTAGGTGGGGTGCATCTAAAGCAATTCGTTTTGCACGCAGAGCAATCTGCGCAGCAGACTCTTCTCCGCTACTGTAGAGAACATTCATGCCAGCCGAACTCATTTCAGCTAGGGCCTGCAAGAGTAGGGTGGATTTACCAATACCCGGATCACCGCCCAGCAGCACTACCCCGCCGGGCACTAAACCGCCCCCGAGGACTCGATCAAACTCTTCAACACCCGTACTAAATCTAGGCAAATCCTCAGCCGTAATAGCGGAGAGCTTTTGCCTTGGCAATGATTGAGCCAAACCTTGGAAACGAGAATTAGAACTGACTTCTGGTAGCCCCTCTTCCATCGTATTCCATGCTTGGCATGAAGGACATTGACCTTGCCACTTAGCTGAAGTTCCACCACAAGCTTGGCAGATATAGATTGTTTTAACTTTAGCCAAAAAATTACCTAATGAAATTGCACTCAACCGAATTAGTCAAGTTGCGTTCCTGCTTTATTTTCTTGTGCGCGCTTAGGCGCATCTTTGCGGCGTTGCTCTAAATCAGCCGCTCTAGCCGCTGCATCCTTTTGCTTTTCTTCGTATTCACGTTGATTCGCCGCACGTTCAGCCGCTTTCTCGGGAGCTGCACGATCAGCGGCACGCTTAATATCATCTTGATTCTTTAGGCTCTCACGCAATTTGCGCTGAGCATCTCGCACAGCAACTTCCTGCGCCCTAATAGGATCCAACTCTTTACGATATTCAGCTCTAACATCACCAAGACAATAATTAACCCAAAACTCTTGATAGCAAAGAGCAGAATCTCTTTTCAAACGGTACTCAGCCCACTCTCGTTGTAGCTCTAACTCTTGCTCAATTTTCGTTAACTGCTTAAGCTCTTCCTCTTCCGCGGGCGTGGCTAGTGCCACCCCACTCAAAGAGCAAGCTATCAACAATATTCCTAGGAATACTTTGGAACGAATCGAGACTGGATTCCTCAAATTTCCACCTTAGCACCAAGCTCAACCAAACGGTTAGCTGGGATCTTAAAGAAGTCAGACTGACGTCCTGCATTTTGATACATCCAGCAAAATAAGCGCTCACGCCATAAGGCCATTCCTGGAATTGCTGATGGAACAATGGTATCGCGCGATAAGAAAAAGGATGTATTCATCATATCGAAGTGCATATTGAAATGCCGCTCAATCAGGTGAATGATAGAACCCATATCTGGAGTTTCCTTGAATCCATAAATAGCTCTGACAACAAATATATTGCCACCCAAATCTTCTAAGGTAATACGCTCAGCATCATTCACATAAGGCACATCCCAGATACTGACCTTTAAGAAGAAAACTCTCTCGTGTAGCACATGGTTATGTTTTAAGTTATGCAAAAAGGAAACAGGTAAATAGTCAACGTGTGCTGTCAAGAAAATAGCTGTACCTTCAACACGATGCGGCGGGTGAGCAAGCAATGACTCAATAAAGCTACTTAACTTAATCCCCTCTTCCACAGCACGCTGACGCAAAATTTGGCGCCCGCGATACCAGGTGATTAAGCAAGTAAAGCAGAGTAGTCCTAAGGCCAAGGGGTACCAACCACCATCTTTAATCTTGATTAAATTAGCAGTCCAAAATGCAACATCCACCAGGAAAAAAGCAGCAGTAATAAAGGTCACCAGAAGGATATTCATCTTCCACTCACGGAACATCACCACCGCCAACAAAATGGTAGTAATCAACATCGTTGATGTCACTGAAATACCATAGGCAGCAGCTAAATTCACTGACTCCCGAAATTCAATAATGGTCACAACCACCATAAAAAGCAATGCCCAATTGACTAGAGGAATATAGATCTGTCCCTGCTCAGAATCGGAAGTATGCAAAATATTCATGCGCGGCATAAAGCCCAACAAGATTGCTTGACTCACTAATGAATAGGCTCCGGAGATAACGGCTTGCGATGCAATAACAGTCGCTGCAGTTGCTAAACCAACAGTAGGCCAAAGAGCCCAGTCGGGCACCATTAGATAAAAAGGATTTTTAATGGCTTCTGGATTTGAAAGAACCAAAGCACCTTGACCAAGATAATTAATCAACAGACTTGGCAGGACTATTAACAACCAGGCGTAACGAACTGGGGTACGCCCAAAATGGCCCATATCCAAATAAAGTGCTTCAACCCCAGTCACCACCAATACAACTGCGCCCATGACAATATAGGCGGTAGTAGGGTGCTGCACTACGAAATCAACTGCATATAAGGGATTAAAGGCGGAGATGATCTGAGGCGCATCTCCAATATTCCAAATGCCTAGAGCAGCAAGAGTTAAAAACCAGGCAAGCGTAATTGGGCCAAATAAATTCCCCACTGCAGCAGTGCCATATTTTTGAATCAGAAATAAGGCAACCAGAATAATTAAAGAAATGGGGATGATGAATTGATGTAAGCCTGGGGCTGCAATCTCAATACCTTCCACAGCAGACAAAACTGATATCGCTGGTGTGATAACAGACTCACCCAATAACATACAGGCACCAAGCATGCCCATAATCATAAAAAAGAAATAGCTCTTCGACTTACTATCAAATGAGCGCAGTGCCAAAGCCATCAGCGAGAGCACACCACCCTCACCTTTATTGTCGGCGCGCATCACAAACAAGACATACTTAAAAGTCACAACCAAAATTAGCGCCCAGATCATCATTGAGATCACGCCAAAAAGTGCTTCTGGCGTATAGGCAATTCCATGATTGGGATCAAAACATTCTTTAAGTGCATACAGCGGACTAGTTCCGATGTCTCCAAAGACAACACCAATCGCCGCCAACATCATTACTCCAAGACTTTTTTTATGCTCCCCGCCAGGTCCACGCACCTGCACGGGCTTGAGTAGCGTGGAACTTGAAAACTCAGGATTACTAATGGACATCTCAGAACCTTAAGGGGTTGTTGCGTGGCAATATGTTACTCCTTATAAGGGTCAGCCTAAAGCTCTCTAAACCCTAAAAAATGCGCTTATTTATGCGTCTTTTTAAGGTTTACCTCGACAGGACCCCCTAAAAAATGGTAGAATCTCAGCTTCAGACGCGGGGTGGAGCAGTCTGGCAGCTCGTCGGGCTCATAACCCGAAGGTCGTAGGTTCAAATCCTGCCCCCGCAACCAA
>CANCIL010000040.1 GCA_947378095.1 Betaproteobacteria bacterium | reverse complement strand
ACCGGTTCTACAAAAGCGGATCTTGTCGAGAAATTTGGTAACAAGGTTGCTGAGCTAGTTGAAGGTCTCACAAAGTTAGATAAATTGGAGTTTCAGAGTCATGCTGAAGCTCAAGCCGAGAGTTTTCGAAAGATGTTCATGGCTATGGCTAGGGATGTTCGCGTGATCTTAGTGAAGCTCGCGGATCGTACCCATAATATGCGTACTCTAGATGCGGTACCTATGGAAAAACGCCGTAGGGTTGCTGCAGAGACCATTGAGATTTATGCGCCGATTGCTCACCGCTTGGGCCTCAATATTATTTATCGTGATTTACAAGATCTGAGCTTCCGATACTCAATGCCAATGCGTTTTCGCGTCATTGAGGGCGCAGTTAAGCGGGCACGTGGCAATCGTAAAGAAATGGTTGAGAAGATTTTGCAAGCCTCACGGATGGCTTTTGCAAAAGCCAATTTAGAAGTGGATCTCAGGGGGCGTGAAAAAACCCTCTTTAGTATTTACAGCAAGATGCGTAGCAAGCATCTGAGTTTTTCACAAGTCTTAGATGTATATGCATTTAGAGTAACTGTGCATAGTATTGACGAGTGTTACCGTGCCTTAGGTATTTTGCATTCCTTATACAAACCAATGCCAGGCAAGTTTAAGGATTACATCGCTATTCCTAAACTCAACGGCTATCAATCCCTGCACACTACACTCCTAGGTCCTTCCGGGGTGCCCGTAGAGTTTCAGATTCGCACAACGGAGATGCATGCCGTTGCAGAGGCGGGTGTTGCTGCTCACTGGGCCTATAAAGATGGCTCACCAGATATGAGCGAGGTTCAGAACCGGGCGCATCAGTGGCTTCAGTCCTTAATTGATATTCAGGATAGCAGCGGGGATTCACAAGAATTCTTAGAGCATGTCAAGATTGATCTCTTTCCGGATGCAGTCTATGTCTTTACACCAAAAGGTCAAATTCGTGCCTTACCACGTGGTGCTACCGCACTTGATTTTGCATACTCCATTCATAGTGACCTAGGCAATACCTGTGTCGCTGTGAAGATTAATGGTTTGCAATTGCCGCTACGAAGTGAATTGAAGAACGGCGACATTATTGAAGTGGTCACCTCTGCTAGCTCACAACCTAATCCTGGTTGGCTGGCTTTTGTGAGAACGGGTAAGGCGCGTGCCTCAATTAGGCATTCTCTCAAAACAAAACACTACTCCGAATCTTTGCAGTTAGGTGAAAGACTGCTTGCTAGTGCTCTTCGCCAACAGGGAGTTGATGCTGCTCTGATTACCCCGGAGATTTGGGAGCGACTCATGCATTGGACGGGCGATAAAAATCGCGAAGAGGCCTGTGTCAACATTGCACTAGGACGTCGTTCGCCGCAAGAGTTGGCTATTCGCTTAAAGATATTGATTGATGATGTGGGTGGTTCTGAGCAGATGCGCTTAGGTGCTGCTGATTGGGTAGCACCATCTCAAGATATGCATCATCACCAGCGTCAAGCAATCTTAGTGGACGGCCGTGAAGGCAATTCTATTAGCTTTCAGACCTGCTGCCATCCTATTCCAGGCGATAACATCATTGGTTATCTTGGCAAAGGGGAGGGCTTACAAGTTCACACAAACGAATGTCCTGTGGCATTGCGCATGCTCTCCAAAGATAGCGATAAGTGGGTGGAGGTCGAGTGGGGCAAAGAGTTAAATCGAGAATTCGAAGTAGATTTAGCGATCGATACTCGACAAGGTAAAGGGGTATTAGCACGCGTGGCCAGTAGCGTTACTGCCGCAGACTCGAACATCATGAATGTCTCGATGGAAGATCGCTATAAAGAAGATTCAGTGACGATTCGATTTACGATTCAAGTAAATGACCGTTTGCATTTGTCTAAAGTGATGCGTAGCTTGCGTACCAATCCAGATGTGATGAGGGTCACTCGGACTAGGGCAATCTAAGTTCAAGCCTTAAAGGTATTGAACGTCTAGAATTTCAATTTCAGAAGGTCCTGTAGGCGTCTGAATTTTGACGCAATCCCCGAGTCTGGCTTTGATCAAAGCCTTCGCAATCGGAGAGACCCAACTCACATGACCTAACTCCAAATCTACTTCATCTACGCCCACAATCGTGATCGTAGTCCCTTTGCCAGCTGAGACTCCTGAAACAGGCGCATAGGTCACCGTAGCCCCAAAGAAGATTTGCTCTGCATCGGCATCACCGGATTTGCGGGCTAAATTATCAACAACTACGGCAAATTCAAGACGTTGGTTTAAAAACCGAATTCGTCGATCAATCTCACGCAGACGCTTTTTTCCGTAGATATAGTCCCCATTTTCGGAGCGATCCCCATTTGAAGCTGCCCAGTGCACAACCTTCACAACCTCGGGCCGATCAAGGTTTAGGAGCTGTAGAAGCTCCTTTTTAATGCGTTCGTGACCGGCGGGGGTGATGTAGTTCTTCTCTTCCATGGCATAATTATGGCTGTTGCGGCTGTAGCTCAGCTGGATAGAGTACTTGGCTACGAACCAAGGGGTCGTGGGTTCAATTCCTGCCAGCCGCACCATCTCATACTAGGGGCCTAGTTTTTAACTAGGCCCCTTTCGTTTTGAAGTGTTTTTTCAGTACTTTGATGGATCCCTTATAGTTTGAGTATGGACAGTTCAAAATCCACCCCTCTAGCTTCGCTTGCCCCTGTGGCAAATTGGACATCAAGTGATGCTGCTAGCGCAAAAGTCGTTTTAGGCGGCAAGGTGGATGTCTACTCTCTTGGGGGAGTTTGGGCTCAAATTCGTGGCTCACAAAATGACTGGTTGTCGCAAGGTGCTGCCAATACCAAAACCCTCATATTTGATGCATCCAAAATAGATTCCTTAGATGGCGCTGGTATTGCATTTTTGATTGACCTTCAAGAGGCGCAGCAAAAAGCGGGTGGCACTTTTACTCTGGTAGGGCTAGATCCCCGTTATCAGCCTCTACTTAAAGAATTCGATCCCATTAGCAATTTATTTCCTGCGCCTGTCATTAAGCCTCAGAGAAGTTTTATTGTTAGCACAGGCATGGCAACTAAGAACTTTCTGGACGATGCTAAAGGCCTAATCACTTTCACAGGCCATCTCTCGGCAGATTTGGTTTGGTCTGTAATGCACCCGCGTGAAGTACGTTGGGGTGATTTTGTGAATGCAGCGGTCCAAGCAGGCATAGCGGCATTGCCAATCGTGGGTTTAGTATCTTTTTTGATTGGCGTTATTTTGTCTTTCCAAGCGGCTATTGGTATGAAGCAATTTGGCGCAACCTCTTTTGTTGGTCCTTTGGCAGCACTTGGTATTGTGCGCGAGATGGGACCACTCATTACCGCAATTCTTCTTGCTGGACGCTCGTCAGCTGCATTTGCCGCTGAGATCGGTACGATGACCGTCAATAGCGAAGTTGATGCATTGGTAACTGGGGGCTTAAGTCCAATACGATTTTTGGTAGTGCCTCGCGTATTAGCAGGTATCTTAGTGATGCCGATTCTGACTTTATATGCAGACATTGTCAGTATCTTGGCCTCTATGATTACGATGTTGGCTTATGGCATTCCGTTCATTAATTTTTATAACGGCATGATTGCCGCTGTAGGTATAGAAGACATTGGATCTGGACTCATTAAGGCAACTCTATTTGGTGTAGTTGTGTCTGCAGTAGGTTGCCTGCGTGGCATGCAGACAGGCACGGGCGCGGCTGCGGTGGGTATTTCTGCCACTAGGGCAGTAGTCAGCAGTATTGTCATGATTGTCTTGGTTGACGGCATCTTCGCCGTGATCTCCTATAAAACGGGTTTCTGATGCCAAACATTAATCCAAGCTCCTATGCAATCGATGTGCAAAACCTCACAGTAGGGTATGGATCCAATGTGTTAATGAACGATCTTAATTTCACAGTCAACAACGGTGAAATTTTTGTCATCTTGGGTGGCTCAGGTTGCGGTAAGTCAAGTCTTCTCAAAAATCTCTTTGGGCTATATCAGCCTCTATCAGGCGATGTTTTTATTGAAGGGCAAAACATTACTGCTGCCCAGGGCGCAGAGCGTCAAAAAATTATGACGAGTTTTGGTGTGATGTATCAGCAGGGCGCATTGTTTGGGTCTATGAATTTGCTAGACAACGTCACGCTCTTTATGCAGGAATACACGCAGCTCAGCGAGAGCGAAATGAATCTCTTAGCGCGTTGCAAGTTGGATTTAGTGGGCTTGCTGCCTTATGAGTCTTATATGCCTAGTGAAATTAGCGGAGGCATGCAAAAAAGAGCTGCTATTGCTCGCGCTATGGCGCTAGACCCTAAGATCTTATTTTTAGATGAGCCTTCTGCTGGACTTGATCCAATTACCTCGGCTGATCTTGATAGCACCATCATGGATCTCTCCAAAAACTTGGGGATAACCTTTGTGATCGTATCGCATGAATTGGCAAGCATTTATGCCATTGCTGATAAGGTCATCATGCTGGATAAAGGCGCTAAGGGCATCATTGCCGAAGGTGATCCTAAAGTTTTAAGAGATACCTGCACTGATCCAAGGGTCCATCAATTCTTTAATCGCATTATGAGCAAGGATGTAGCATGAGTAAAAACTCCAATCCCAATTATTTTCGTCTCGGCGTATTTGTGCTCGCAGCAATCGGGGTGCTAGTAGCCGTTATCTTGATTTTTGGCTCAGGTAAGTTCTTTAAGAAATCATTCTATCTAGAGACCTATATCAAGCAGTCGGTCACTGGCCTAGATTCTGGAGCTGCCGTTCGCTTTAGGGGTGTCAAGATCGGGCAGGTAACTAGTATTGGACTGACTGGCGACAGTTACGAGAAGAATCTACCCTTCGATAAAAGAAGGCAATATGTGGTTGTGCGCATGAAAATCTTTGGAGAAGAGTTAACTGAAGAACAATTGAATCACTTCATTAAAGATAATATGCGTGCCAGAGTGAAATCGATGGGTATTACTGGAGTTAATTATATTGAATTCGATTTTGTATCGAGTGCTGCAGATTACCCACCATTACCATTTAACTGGGAGCCTGAGTATCCAGTCCTACCGTCAATGCCTAACCAGGCAGATGAAATTATTTCAGGTATCCAAAAGTTCATCGACTCTGCCAATCAAATGAATATGGATTCAACCCAGAAGAAGGTAGATGAAGTATTGGTTAGTTTAAATACCATGATGATTGGTGATGGCAAAGGTAATGAGGGCTTTATTCGATCAGTAAAAGAGCTGAATGTGTTGCTTGCGCGTATCGCTAAAGTTACTGATAAAGATGAGTTGAATATTTTGATGCGTGAACTGGTGGGTGCGGTGACCTCATTACGTCAAACCATTACCAGCGCTCAGGGCGATACCGCTTCTACCTTGGAAAACCTCAAGCAGACCAGCGAGAACCTAAATGAGCTCAGTCGTATTGCTAGCCAGTCGCCTGCTAGTTTACTTTGGGCAGAGCCACCTCCGAAGATCGTATTGCCAATGAATGGCACACAAAGCCAATCAGGAGCTCAAAAATGAAGAACTATATTCTGACGGTGATGGCGTTATTGACTTTAGTTTCATGCTCATTGCCTTCGCGCGCTCCGGTTACACCTAGTGCCTGGATGGTTGCGCCTGAGCGCACAGGCGCACCTTATAAACCTAGAACGGATGTATGGCTCAAGATTGGAGCTGTTTCAGTAGCGCCACCATTTGATGGCAAGTCTTTGGTCTATCGCCTTGGAGATCAGCGATACGAAAAGGATTTTTACAATATTTACAGCGTTATACCTGCTGAAATGTTTGCTAATGCAGAGCGCCAATGGCTTAACCAAGCCAACATTTTTTCTGCCACATTGGGTCAGGGTAATAGCTTCTTTCCTTTTTACACCTTGCAAGCTTCAGTGGAAGAATTTTATGGGGATTATCGTATCAAGCCTGAGGCGGTAGTTACGGTGGAATTCTTTTTGTCCGCAACCAATGCCGGCATCGGCAATCCGATGATTGGCACTAATCGCTACTCCAAACGTATTGCATTAAAAGACAATACGCCTCAAGCCTTGATATTGGGTCAGCAACAAGCCCTTGCAGAAATCTTTAAAGAATATGAAGCTCAGTTGTATAAATATGCTGGTAATTTACCGAAACCGATAGGACAGTAATTCTATGAACGCACTTTCATTTCACCACTTTCCTTTGAGATTAGCCAAATCAGTTTTACTGGGATTGGGGTTGCTACTCGGTAGTCAATCCTTTGCGCAAACATTTCCTAATAAGCCAATTCGCTTGGTGGTTCCTTTTGCTCCCGGTGGAAGCACGGATATTATTGCTCGTGCTGTGGCCGATTCATTAGGGCGTCAATTGGGGCAACCAGTGATTGTTGAAAATAAAGCAGGTGGTGGTGGTTCTGTTGGTGCGCTAGAAGTCATGCGCGCCCCTAAGGATGGTTACACCATCGGAATGGCGACTGTGTCCACAACGGCCGCTAACCCTGCGATCAATCCAAAGATTGGCTACGATCCGGTTACTGATTTCACAGCAATTACTAATATTGCAGCTACGCCAAATATCATTGCGGTCAATCCTTCATTCCCAGCAAAGGACTTTAAAACCTTTTTGGCTGTCCTGAAAGCAAACCCAGGGACGTATACCTATTCGAGTTCTGGAACTGGCGGTATTGGCCATCTGCAAACAGAATTATTTAAAAGTCTAGCCGGTGTATTTATTGTGCACATTCCTTATCGCGGTGCAGGCCCTGCATTGGCTGATACTGTGGGCGGTCAGGTCTCCATGATTTTTGACAACCTGCCTTCTTCATTACCTTTTATTAGAGATGGAAAATTGGTTCCGATTGTGGTGGCTGCTCCTAAGCGCTTAGCGCAATTACCAAATGTGCCTACTTTTGCTGAAGTGGGCTTAGCCCCAGTTAACAGGATGGCATATTACGGCCTCCTAGGGCCAGCAGGAATGCCAAAGGATGTTGTGGAAAAATATTATGCTGCGGTTCAGAAAGTGGTCACTGATCCTGCCGTTAAGAAACGTATCGAAGATACTGGCTCTATCATGAATGTGAATGGACCAGAGGCATTCTCAAAAGAAATTAAAGCCGAGTACACGGTTTACAAAGAAGTGGTAGCAAAGCAAAAATTACAATTAGATTAAAAAAACAATTCGCGGGGGACATATGGATTTAGGAATTAAAGGTAGGGTTGCTCTAGTAATGGCATCAAGTCGTGGTCTTGGACAGGCTATGGCAGTCTCGTTAGCTAAAGAAGGTGTGAAAGTGGCGATTACTGGCCGCAATCCAGAGGGCTTAAAAAAATCAGTTGAGCTTATTGAAGCGGCTGGTGGCGTTGCATTAGCCTTAAGTTGGGATTTATCTGACCATTCTGTAATTGACAGCATGGTCTCCAAAGTGGAGCAAGAGCTTGGCCCTATTGATATTTTGATTAACAACACCGGCGGACCACCCCCAACCCCGGCTGCTGGACAGGATCCTGCTTTATGGCAAAAGTCCTTTAACGATATGGTGCTTTCTTTGATCGCAATTACCGATCGTGTCTTGCCGGGGATGCGCGAGCGCAAGTGGGGCCGTATTATTACGAGTACTACTTCAGGTGCGATTGCCCCAATTAAGAATCTCGCTATCTCCAATACCTTGCGCGCTGCTTTACAGGCTTGGTCTAAGACTTTGTCGGCCGAGGTTGCGGCAGAAGGAGTGACCGTCAACATCATCATGCCAGGACGGGTTGCTACTGAGCGTTTGCGCCAGCTCGATGAAGCGCGTGCTAAACGCGAATCTACCACTTACGAAGAGGTTGTAAAAGCCAGCTTACGACAAATTCCGATGGGACGTTACGGCGATCCTACTGAATATGGCGATGCGGCTGCTTTTTTAGCAAGTCAAAATGCTTCCTTTATTACTGGCACTGTCATGCGCATAGATGGCGGCCAGACACAAGCGGTTTGATCGGATTTTTATCTCGCCTCATTAAGGGCTTACGCCAAGACTTACGATCAACCGAATTAGTTTGGTTGATCGTGGCCTTGACGCTTTCTGTTACTGCACTATCTAGCGTCAGCTTTTTGGCTGATCGCATGCAAAGAACATTTGCATTTGACGCGCGACAACTACTAGCTTCTGATTTGCTGATTGCTTCTGATCAACCTCTTCCGGAGATCTTTTTAGAGGAAGCAAAAAAACGAAATCTACACATTGCCAATACCATCGTTTTTCCATCGATGGCGAGCTCAGGCGCACAGAGTAAGTTATCTTCACTGAAGGCAGTAAGCGCCTCGTATCCCTTGCGCGGTGCTTTACAAGTGACTTCAGCAAGCCAGCAGTCTATTAAGTCAGGCCCGCCTTCTGGAGATGTTTGGGTCGACCCTGCAATGCTTGCTAGCTTGCAGGCACAAGTAGGTAGTCAGATTAAGCTGGGGAATAGTCAGTTTGTGATTGCTGGCGTATTAACCCGCGAGCTGGATCGAGGTGCTGGCTTTATGAACTTTGCTCCTCGGGTCATGATGTCTTTAGAGGATCTGCAAGCAACGGGATTGCTTGGTTTGGGTAGTAGGGTGACGTATCGCTTACTGCTTGCTGGAGCCGATGCAGATATTCAGGCTTATGATCAGTGGGCTAGCGCTGCAATTGAGACACAGGGATTACGAGGTGTTCGGGTGGAAACGCTCGAGAACGCTCAGCCCATCATGCGTAAAACCTTAGAGCGAGCAGAGCGCTTTCTTTCCTTGATTGCACTCTTAACTGCGATGGTATCTGCGGTTGCCATTGCCTTGTCAGCGCGTCGTTATGTTCTCAAACAAGCAGATGCCTGTGCGGTTCTCAAGTGCCTTGGAGCAAGCTCTTCAAGTATTTTGATCAAACAACTGACTACGCTGCTCGGCCTGGGCATCATTGCTGCTGTATTGGGCTCCGGTTTGGGATTCTTGGTTCAGCAATTGCTGCTCTTGGCTCTTGGAAATTTAGTCATGGGTAATCTTCATGCCGTATCAATCTGGCCAGTATTGTGGAGTGTCGCTTTGTCATGGTTTTTATTAATCGGTTTTGCGCTCCCACCCCTTTTGGGGTTGGTGAAGGTGTCTCCGGTTAGATTGATCAGAAAAGAATATGCAGGATTACCTCGAGTTGCCATTTGGATCGCACTATTCGGCCTTGGCTCCTGTCTTGCATTGATTGCGATTGCAGCACGCGATTGGAAACTAGCTGCTTGGACCGCACTGAGCTTTGGTGCTGCGGTTGCTTTGTTTTCACTTATTTCTTGGCTATTTCTTTACTTGCTATCACGCGTTCGCACTCAGTACTTTGCGCTACGCTTTGTATTGCTCGCGCAGGGAAGAAATGTGAGTTATGCGATAGTGCAAATTACGGCTCTTGGTATCGCCATCATGGCTTTACTCATGATTTTATTGTTGCGCCAAGATTTATTAAGTGCATGGCAGGGAAATATTCCTGAGAATGCTCCTAATCGATTCATGATTAATGTTCAGGAAAATCAAAAGCAAGGTATTGATGATTTGTTAAGTAAGGCGGGTGTAGCAAAGCCAGATTTTTATCCCATGGTACGAGGACGATTGATAGAGATTAATCAACAAACGATTGCCCCCAACGCTTATCAAGAGGAAAATGCGCGTCGCTTAGTTGATCGCGAGTTCAATCTTTCTTATACCAATGAACTACCTAGTGGTAACCGAATTGTTTCAGGTAAGTGGATTGAGGGTAGCGCTCCTCAAATATCTTTAGAGACTGGTATCGCCAAAACCTTAAAGTTAAAACTGGGGGATGAGCTGAGTTTTGAGGTAGCTGGAGAAAAAATCACAGCCCCGATTACATCTTTGCGCAAGTTAGATTGGGGTTCAATGCGCGTGAACTTCTTTGTGATCATGCCGCCTAGCTTATTAAATCAAATGCCTCAGTCTTGGATTACCTCGTATTACCAAGATTCAGATCGAGATAATCTTGATTTTCGCCTGAGTCAAGCTTATCCAAATCTCACGGTAGTAGATGTGGCGGCTTCGTTACAGCAAATACAAGATGTCTTAAATAAGTTAACGGCAGCATTAAGTCTCTTGTTTGCATTTACCGTAATTGCGGCAATTCTGGTTTTAATTGCAGCGATATCGGCGACCCAAGATGAGCGCTTTAGAAATGCAGCCTTACTAAAAGCACTTGGTGCATCGCGTCAAGTTTTAGCCAAAATTGCCAACATTGAGCTTTTGATTATTGGGGCTATAGCAGGATCTTTAGCAGGATTAGCGGCTGGTATTGCTGCTTGGGCTCTGGGGCGGTATGTGCTGGAGATTGAATTTCATGCATTTATCCAAGCGCTGTTAATGGGTGTTGGTTTTGGAATTGCTTCCTGCTTGCTAGCAGGTTATCGCTTTCAAAAGAAAATTCAAAATGCTACGGCTATCGAATGCCTTAGGGCCAGCTAAGGCCGATCAAGTCTACTAAGTAAGTCTGACAAGGTTTTTAGGAAGCTCGACTAAGCGAGTGCTAGCAAGTCGGTCGGGAAGGCCTTGGCGTTCTTTGGGGCTTCTGCGATCAAGATAAATACTGAGTGGCCAGATAAATAGCGCCACAGCAAACAGCATTTCAATAATCTGCCATTTTTCTAAATGAAAGAATGCCTGTAGGCCTACGCAAGGAAGTATCCAAAGAGATCCATAGATGTATCGCCATACAGCCTGACGTCGATTGAGGGTAAAGCCTTGTTGATCTACTAACCTGACCCTCCAAGTCTGCATCGCCAAGGTTTGTCCTGATTTTGTCCAGTACCAAACAAAGTAGATCCCAAGGACAAAATAGAGATAAAGAAAAGTAAGCCAGCTTGGGAGCGAGAGACCAAAGAGAATGCCTAGACCGAGATTAGGTAAAAGAAAAGTAAAGGCAATCACACCTAGCAACACGAGTTGCTCGTATAAGCCGCAGGACACGCGTCGCCAAAATTGGGGTGAAGGTAAATCGTTTAATTCAGCAGGCGTCATAGAACCGCTTAGCAATCAAGTAGTGATAAAAAATTAGTTATTGCTAGTATTGCCAGTACTACTTTCGGCATTGCCACTAGGTGCAGGCGCTTCAGCGGGGGCGCTAGGGGTAAGAGTGGGTTTCTGTTTTATAGGATGCTGTTGCAAGGTAGGAGCGCTAGCAGCAGTTGGTTTTTTCTTCGCCTCTGATTCAGCCAATTTCTTTTTTTGATCATCGCTGAGTTTTTGATAAGCATTCCAAGCTTCTGCTTTTTTCTCAGCAGGAAACTTTAAGCTACTTAGGTAATTATCACGCGCAAGCCGACGATCCTTTTGGGAGAGATTGGACCAACTTGCCATTCTGGATTGCAGGCGCTCTTGGTCTTGCTCGCTCATCTTTGGGTAGATGTTAGAAACCTGAATCCATTTTTTGCGACTATCTGGGGACATATAGTCCCAATCGCTTTCAAGTGGTGCAAGAATTTTTTGCTGATTAGGTTTTAGTCCTTCCCATGTACCATCCGGCTTCTTTTCTGGAATAGCACTTGCTTTGCTTTGCGCACTAGCAGCATTGTTTGCTGTCTGAGCATTTGAGACGCCTACGCTAACTGGACCTAAAGCAATAGCTAGACAAATTCTAGCAAGAAAGGGCTTTAGGCTTGACGGCATTCGATCTGGTTAGATTATTTGCTTTGAATGGAGTCGGAAGAATCGTTGCTAGAGTCGGAGAGTGGTCCATTCTTGAGAAAGGCCATGAATCCGCTGTCAGCATAGGCATCAGGTGGAACGTCATCGGTCAATAGGGCTGCATCAACCTCCGCGATGTCATTGATGCGGGAATCATCTTGCCATTGGGCAATACCAATCAGACCAAATACCAAGACAGCCAATGGCGCAACCCAACCAATGGTGTCCCAAACTCCATTAGATGATCCGGAGTTCCAACTTCCAGCAGAGGTCGCCAATGCGCGCTTCTGAACCCGAACCTTTTCCGGTTTTTTGAGGGAAATGGCTTTCATGCGTGCTGTATAGAGGCGATCTTTAATTTCTTTAGGCAGAGTTCCTTGGCGCAGCAGGGCGGCGCTAGCCAGACCAAATTGGTCCGCTTGGGTCTGATTGAGTTGCTCATCAAGGTGTTTCACAGCGTAATTCCTTTTAATTTCAATGCTTTAGCTAATGCTTGAGTTGCCCTAGAGCAATGCGTTTTGACACTACCCTCACTACAACTCATGGCTTTAGCAGTTTCAGTAATGCTGAGCTCATCCCAATAACGCATTAGGAAGGCTTCTCGTTGACGTACAGGTAATTTTGATATTTCTGACTCCAAAGCCTGTAAAAGCTGACTTTGTTCCAATTTATGGGCACCATCTTGGTGAATTTCACTATCATCCGGGGCTGATAGTGACTCTAAAGGGTCGAAGTCATCACTTTCGTCCGATTTTTTACCCATATTCGAAAATAGGGTGACCCAGGTATTTCGTACCTTTTGGCGCCTAAACCAATCATGGATCCGATTTTGGAGGATACGAGTGAAAACTAAGGGAAGTTCTGTTGCGGGTCGATCTCCGTACTTTTCGGCCAATTTAATCATCGCATCCTGAACGATATCGAGAGCAGCGTCATCGTCACGCACGGCGTAAACGGCTTGCTTAAAGGCTCGTTGCTCGATGCTACTCAGAAAGTCAGATAGTTCTTGGGCTGATGCCATGCAATCGATTAGACCTGAATCAGTGAGGATTGAGCTATTTTAGGGGATTGCTATAGAATATAGGGCTTACTACCTAGATTCTCATTTACGAAGTGGTTTTTCCGGTAGCAGCGCCGTTCGAACTCGGGCCAAAAGCAAGAGACAGAACAGACCAAACAATTTTTTGCCGAAAATTGCAAAGGACGAAAGAAAATGAATACAAGCAGCGCCGAATTTTTAGCTTCTAAAGCTAACAAAGACTCAGCAAATCCGAATGCCGTAGATGCACCTCCCGAAATGATTGGTGCTGAAATGCTGGTGCAAGCTTTGCACAAAGAAGGGGTTGAATACGTTTGGGGTTATCCAGGCGGTTCTGTTCTTTTTATCTACGATGAAATTTTTAAACAAAATAAGTTCGAACACATTTTGGTTCGTCATGAGCAAGCAGCAGTTCATGCTGCAGATGGCTACGCTCGGGCAACCGGTAAGGTTGGCGTTGCGCTAGTCACATCAGGCCCAGGCGTAACGAATGCTGTTACAGGTATTGCGACCGCCTACACTGATTCGATCCCGATGGTGATCATCAGCGGAAATGTGCCAACGTATGCGATTGGTGAAGATGCTTTCCAAGAAGCGGATACCGTTGGTATTACGCGTCCTGTTGTAAAGCACAACTTCCTGGTAAAGGATGTTAAAGATCTGCCATTGGTTTTGAAGAAGGCTTTTCATATTGCGCAGACAGGACGTCCAGGCCCGGTATTGATTGATATTCCCAAGGATGTTTCTGCTGCCAAGGGCCCTTTTGTTTATCCAGAAACCTTGGAGATGCGATCTTATAACCCTGTTGTGAAGGGACATAGCGGTCAAATTCGCAAGGCTATTTCTTTATTGCAAGAAGCAGAGCGCCCGTATATTTACACTGGTGGCGGCGTGATTTTGTCGGATGCGGCTCCTGAGTTGAAAGAATTTGCGGAGTTATTGGGTTATCCAGTCACCAATACTCTTATGGGCTTAGGTGGCTTCCCTGGTACAAGTCCTCAATTCGTGGGCATGTTGGGAATGCACGGAACGTATGAAGCCAATATGGCAATGCAACATAGCGATGTGTTGATTGCGATTGGTGCGCGCTTTGACGATCGTGTGATCGGTAACACTGCACACTTTGCAAGTCATCCACGCAAAATTATTCACATTGATATCGACCCATCTGTTATTTCCAAGCGGGTGAAGGTGGATGTTCCTATCGTCGGTGATCTCAAGGAAGTATTGCAAGAGATGACCGCTCAACTGAAAGCTGCAGGCTCGCGTAAAAATGGCGAAAAAGTTGCTGCATGGTGGGAACAAATTAATGAGTGGCGTAAAAAAGATTGCTTGAAGTACGACGAAGCATCTCAAATTGTGAAGCCACAGTACGTGGTTCAAAAATTATGGGAACTCACGGGTGGTGATGCTTTTATTACATCGGACGTGGGTCAGCATCAGATGTGGGCAGCCCAGTTCTATAAATTTGATCAGCCTCGCCGCTGGATTAACTCTGGTGGTCTTGGCACCATGGGCGTTGGCTTACCTTACGCAATGGGTATCAAGAAGGCATTTCCGGATAAAGATGTATTTGCCATTACAGGTGAAGGATCAATCCAGATGTGTATTCAGGAACTTTCTACCTGCAAGCAATACAACACCCCAGTCAAGATCGTTTCTTTGAATAATCGCTATCTAGGTATGGTTCGCCAATGGCAAGAGCTCACTTATAACAAGCGTTATTCCAGCTCATACATGGATTCATTGCCTGATTTTGTGAAGTTGGCTGAGGCTTATGGTCACGTAGGTATGCGCATCGAGAAGAAGTCAGATGTTGAAGGTGCCCTGAAAGAGGCGATACGTCTTAAAGATCGCACGGTATTTATGGATTTCCAAACTGACCCAGAAGAAAACGTTTGGCCTATGGTTCAAGCAGGTAAGGGTATTACTGAAATGCTCTTGGGTAGCGAGGATCTGTAATGCGACATATTATTTCTGTACTCATTGAGAACGAGCCGGGCGCATTATCCCGAGTGGTTGGGCTTTTCTCTGCGCGTGGCTACAACATTGAAACATTAAGTGTTGCGCCAACTGAAGATCCATCTTTATCTCGTATGACTATCGTTACCATTGGTTCTGATGATGTGATCGAGCAAATTACCAAGCACTTAAATCGCCTAGTTGAAGTAGTGAAGGTCTTTGATTTAAGTGAGGGTCCTCACATTGAGCGAGAGCTTATGATGATTAAGGTCCGCGCTGTTGGTAAAGAGCGTGAAGAGCTAAAGCGCACTACGGATATTTTCCGTGGCCGCATTATTGATGTAACTGATAAGAGCTACACCATTGAGCTTACTGGCGATAGCGCCAAACTGGATGCATTCATTGATTCAATTGATCGTGCTTCGATATTAGAAACTGTCCGTTCTGGCGGTTCTGGTATTGGACGTGGTGAGAGAATTTTGAAGGTTTAATTTTTTTAACTGATTTACTGCAGCAATAAAACATATTTTCAACACAAGGAAAGAGCATGAAAGTTTTTTACGATAAAGACGCTGATTTGTCCCTCATTAAGGGCAAGAAAGTCACCATTATTGGTTATGGTTCCCAAGGTCACGCACATGCATTGAACCTCAATGACTCCGGCGTTAACGTAACTGTGGGTTTGCGTAAGGACGGTGCTTCCTGGAAAAAGGCTGCAAATGCAGGCTTAAATGTCAAAGAAGTAGCTGAAGCAGTTAAAGATGCTGACGTTGTCATGATGCTCTTGCCTGATGAGCAAATTGCTGATGTGTATAACAAAGAAGTGCACGCCAATATTAAGAAGGGTGCCGCTTTAGCATTTGCTCATGGTTTTAACGTTCACTATGGTCAAGTTCAGCCACGTGCTGACCTCGATGTGATCATGATTGCTCCTAAAGCGCCTGGTCATACTGTTCGCGGCACCTATTCTCATGGTGGCGGTGTACCCCATTTGATCGCTGTATATCAAGATAAATCTGGTTCTGCACGTGATGTTGCTTTGTCATATGCAACAGCCAATGGTGGTGGCCGTGCTGGCATTATCGAAACTAACTTCCGTGAAGAAACTGAAACTGACTTGTTCGGTGAGCAAGCTGTTCTATGTGGCGGCGCTGTTGAGTTGATCAAAGCAGGTTTTGAAACATTGGTTGAAGCAGGTTACGCGCCTGAGATGGCTTACTTTGAGTGCTTACATGAACTTAAGTTGATTGTTGACTTGATCTACGAAGGTGGTATCGCCAACATGAACTACTCAATCTCCAATAATGCTGAGTATGGTGAGTATGTCACTGGCCCACGTGTTGTTACTGAAGATACTAAGAACGCAATGCGTCAGTGCTTGAAAGATATTCAGACTGGTGAATACGCTAAGAGCTTTATCTTGGAAAACAAGGCAGGTGCCCCTACATTGATTTCACGTCGTCGCTTGAATGCTGAGCATGACATCGAGGTTGTTGGTGCTAAGTTGCGCGCCATGATGCCTTGGATTGCTAAAAACAAATTAGTTGACCAGACTAAGAACTAAGCAATCCATTAACGGTTTTATTTAAAAGGCTCAGAACAAAGATGATGTATCCACACCCTATTATTGCGAGAGAAGGCTGGCCATATTTGGCACTAGTGGGGTTCATTACTTTGCTAGTCCAGTACCTTGGAGGCTCGTCTTGGTCTTGGCCTCTTTGGATTATCTTTATCTTTGTTTTGCAGTTCTTTCGTGACCCTCAGCGTATTCCAGCTATGGGTCGGGATTTGGTTTTATCTCCAGCAGATGGTCGCATTGTGGTGGTTGAAAAAGCAAACGATCCTTATGCTGGTCGTGAGGCGCTCAAAATCAGCGTTTTCATGAATGTATTTAATGTCCATTCCAACCGCAGTGGAGTGAATGGCTTGGTAAAAGAGATTCAGTATTTCCCTGGCAAGTTTGTTAACGCCGATTTGGATAAGGCCTCTACTGAAAATGAGCGCAATGCCGTTGTGATTGATGCGAATGGTCAAATTGTGACTCTGGTTCAAGTTGCTGGTCTCATTGCCCGTCGTATTCTGTGCTACATCCATGTGGGTGACCGCCTTAAGGCAGGTGAGCGCTATGGTTTCATTCGCTTTGGGTCAAGAGTGGATGTCTACTTGCCGTTGACTGCTGAACCTTTAGTCAGTGTTGGCGATAAAGTATTTGCTACTAATACAGCCTTGGCTCGATTGCCAGGTTTAGATTAATTCGATTCACTTTTACTAGGACGATTTTGCCAACATTTCGCCGCCGTGGTCGTATCGATCGTAGTCGCTTATCTCGCTCTCGCTCAGATCACTCTCAGGGTGATTGGGTAGAGGAAATTGTCGATGGCGAGGATTACGAAGTAGAAGAGTTACACCCTCAAAAGCCTCGTTTGCGTAGCAAGGGTATTTATTTACTTCCCAATGCATTTACGACCGCAGCGCTATTTTGCGGTTTTTTTGCCATTGTGAATGCCATGAATCACCAATTTGAAATTGCTGCGATTGCTATCTTTGCATCTTTGGTTTTGGATGGCATGGACGGTCGTGTAGCGAGAATGACCAATACCCAAAGTGCATTTGGCGAACAATATGATTCACTC
>CANCIL010000039.1 GCA_947378095.1 Betaproteobacteria bacterium | reverse complement strand
AAAAAAAGATAAAAAAATGACAAATGGATTGCCAATGCTAAAGGGATACCGCGTATTAGATATGACGCAAATCGTTGCTGGCCCAACATGCACACGAATTATGGCCGAACTTGGAGCAGAGGTAGTAAAAGTTGAGTTACCTCCATTGGGAGACAGGACGAGGATGGGTGGCCTTAAATCAAGAGATCCTGCACATAAACGCTCTTCAAGAAGTACTTACTATTTCCAGCACAACCATTCAAAAAAAAGTATTGCGATTGACTTTAAAAATCCAAAAGGCTTGGCTTTACTTAAGGAAATGGTGGCTAAATTTGATGTGTTAGTTGAGAACTTTACACCTGGTGTAATGGCTAGGGCGGGCCTATCTTACGACGAGCTAAAGAAGATTAATCCTAAGCTAATTATGTGTTCTATTTCAATGGCTGGGCAAGATGGATCCTTAAGTCAAAGACCAGGTTATGACTACATTGCCCAAGCGTATGCTGGAATAACAGATTTGATTGGGGAGCCTGATGGTGATCCTGCACTCATTACGATGGCAATTGGTGATTCTGCTACTGGATTATCTGCAGCAATGGGAATTGCATTTGCATTACTACATCGCGAGAGAACAGGCGAGGGCCAATATATTGAGGCTACCTTGCTAGATACCTACTTCCAAATGCACGAAGTAAATATTCCAAGGATTTCGCTTCGCAAAGGTTACCAACCAAAGCGAACTGGGAGTCAGCATCCTGATGGTGGTCCAACAGGTATTTTTAAGTGCAGTGATGGTACGTATATTTCGATGGCTCTGCTGCCGCACCAGTGGAAATCATTTTGTGAGGCAATTGGTAATCTAGATTTAATGGAGGATCCAAGATTTAATACGGCGTCCTTAAGAAGAGATAACAATTTACAGCTCAAAGAAATTTTTGAAGAATGGCTTGCTAACTTTGAATCCAGAGATGCAGCGATTAATGAGTTGGATAAATTACGTATCCCATGTGCACCAGTTTTGACTCTAAATGAGGCTCTAGAGCACCCGCATATAAAAAGTCGAGGAACAGTTCGCAAGGTTAGAGATGAGATTTTGGGTGAATTTGATATTCCAGGTTTTCCAGTTAAGTTTTCACGCTGGGAGGTTAGCAAAGATCTTAAAGCGGATTCATTTGGCGAGCATAACGTCGAAGTATTGAAGGAGCATCTCAATCTATCGGACGAGCAAATTCAGAAGCTATATGAAGAAAAAGTTTTATTGAGAGAATTAGATTCATAAAGCGAAATGAACTACGAGGAGATATAAATGAAAAAAATATTATTAGCTGTAGCGGCGTTAGTGGTATACAGTTTCTCGCATGCAAATACTTTTCCAAATAAGCCAATTACTATAATCGTTCCATTTGCGGCTGGCGGCCCAACAGACGTAGTTGCAAGAAATTTAGCGATCGCAATGGGCAAAAATTTGAATCAGACTGTCATTGTTGAAAATAAAGCTAGTGCTGGTGGAATTGTTGGATCAGAGGCGGTGGTAAGGGCGCCATCAGATGGTTATACCCTACTCATTCATAACATTGGAATGTCTACTTTGCCATCCTTATCAAAGACTTTGAAGTTTGATCCTAGGAAAGATTTTTCTTACATTGGCGAAGTAGTTGATGTCCCAATGGTTCTAACTGGAAAAAAGGATCTACCACCCAATACTTATCAAGAATTGATACCTTACCTAAAGGCTAATCAGAAAGACATTAATATTAGCAATGCAGGCATAGGTACTGCGTCGCATTTATGCGGGTTGCTATTTATGTCGCGAATTGAGCTCCCTTTAACCTCTGTTTCGTATAAGGGTGCAGCGCCAGCAATGACTGACCTGCAGGGTGGTCAAGTCGACTTACTATGCGACCAGATTACAACTACTTTGCAGCCTATTTCTAGTAACAGAATTAAAGCATACGGTGCTACAACAAAAAAACGTTTGCCGGCACTACCTTCTGTGCCTACCTTAGCTGAGCAGGGGCTAAATAATTTCGAAATTACGGTCTGGCATGGTGTTTATGCGCCAAAGGGAACCCCAAAATTGATTTCAGATAAGTTGGTGGATTCATTAAAGAAGGCCTTAGTCGATCCTGTATTTGTAGACAGCATGACTAAACTTGGGGCGATTCCAGTTGAGGATGAAAGAGCTTCACCTCAAGGATTAGCTAAAAAATTGAATGATCAAGTCAATACATGGACACCGATTATTCAAAAAGCAGATGTCTATTTGCAATAACGATTTATAGAAGCGGAAAAACAGAATGTTAAAAAAGAAAGTTGAGTTTTATTGGGATGTAGGTAGTACTAATACATATTTTGCTATTAAATTGATTAAGCCAATCCTAGAAAGAAATAATGCAGAACTTATTCTGCATCCATTTAATTTGGGATACTTTTTTAAAAGTCAAAACTATGAGCTAATGAAAGAGTCTAAGGCAAAGTTACGCAACCGCAAACAGGATCTAATGCGTTGGGCTGCGAAATACAACTTACCATTTTCCATCCCTCGTCAGTTTCCAATTAAATCCAGTCGTGTATTGCGCGCTTCTTTAGTAATGCGCAGACATGGCTTGGAATTACCGTTTGTAGAAAAAATTTTGGATCGTTATTGGGAGCAGGGAGACGCCTCCATTTCTGAATACGAAGGAATTCTTCCAACAGTCATAGAGCTGGGGGTTGATCCTGATCAATTTGAGGCCCTATGTGAAGCAGATGAAATTACTGAAGAGCTTGCAAAAAGCACTAATGAAGGTATTGCACGTGATGTTTTTGGTGTCCCTATGATTATTGTGAATGACCAACTCTTTTGGGGTAAGGATCGCATGGAGTTTGTTGAGGATGAATTAAATAAAGACATGAGCTGATGTATATGCGATCGATTCGTTTGGGTGCTGGGGCTGGATTTTCAGGAGATCGAATTTTGCCAGCGATAGAGCTTGCCCAAAAAGGTAATTTAGATTATCTAATTTTCGAGTGTTTAGCTGAAAGAACCGTAGCACTCGCTCAATTGGAGAAGGTAAAAAATCCAAATCTGGGGTTTGATCCTCTTCTAAGAGAAAGAATGAATGCCGTATTGCCCAGCTGTAAAGAGCATGGGGTAAAGATAATTACCAATATGGGGGCGGCTAACCCTCTTGAGGCGGCAAAGGAAATCTCTGTAATTGCAAAAGAACTAGGCATTAAATCATTAAAAATTGGCGTTGTGAGTGGCGATGATGTGCTGCCTCAAGTCTTGTTGGGAGACTTTTGCACAATGGAAACAGGCGAGCCAATTTCCTTATTAAAAAATAAAATTATTTCTGCTAATGCTTATTTAGGATCTGAGCCAATAGTTGATGCATTAAAGTTAGGTGCAGATATCGTTATCACGGGAAGGGTATCAGATCCTGCTCTGTTTCTTGCTCCTTTGATCTATGAGTTTGAGTGGCCTACTACTGATTGGAAGTTGCTTGGGCAAGGTATCCTTGCTGGACATTTACTTGAATGTGCGGGCCAGGTAACAGGCGGATATTTTGCTGATCCTGGTTATCGCGATGTTCCAAACTTAGAAAATCTCGGTTTTCCTATTGCGGAAGTATCAAAGGATGGCGGTGTAATTATTACAAAAGTAGAGGATGCTGGTGGTTACGTTACAAAGGCTACCTGTTCAGCTCAGCTTCTTTATGAGATAGATGACCCGTCTCAATATTTTCAGCCAGATGTTGTCGCTGACTTTTCACAAGTGACCCTAACAGAATTGAGTCCTAATCGTATCAAAGCCGAGAATGCAGACGGAGCGGAGCGCCCTAAAGATATAAAAGTCACTATTGGTCTGAGGGATGGATTTATAGGAGATGGTCAAATTTCTTATGCCGGATTGGGTGCTACCTTAAGAGGTCAGCTGGCTCTTGATGTTTTGAAGAAGCGAATTGAAGCATCTAACATTAAATTTCTTGATATTAGATATGAATTAATTGGTGTGAATGCACTTCATGGGGAATATTTGTCGCAGGGTTATGAGCCCTATGAGGTTCGCGTTAGAGTTGCTGTTCGAGCTAATACTAAAAAAGAAGCTGAATTAGTTGTGAATGAGGTAGAGGCAATGTATCTTAATGGGCCTTCTGGAGGTGGTGGAGCAACTAAATCAGTTCGAGAGGTGATTTCCGTAGTGTCAACGCTCATTCCACGTGAGCTAATTAAACCTGCTGTTTTAATTATGGATATCTGATGATACTGAGAGATATTGCCCATTCAAGGACTGGAGATAAGGGAAATCGATCTATTATTTCTGTGATTGTCTATGATCTTAGAGACTTTCCATTAATAGAATCTCAGGTGACGGTAGAGCGAGTTACGCTTTTATATAGGGATATCGTCAAAGGACGAGTTGAGCGATTTATGATCCCTCAGCTCGGCGCACTTAATTTTGTATTGCATGATGCATTAGGTGGTGGAGTAACTAAATCTTTAGCATTGGATGCACATGGCAAGTCCTTAAGCTCCGCAATTTTAAGTATGAATATCGAGCAAAATAAATCATGAAGAAAAAAACCTGGATTGAGGCTGCAATCAATGGGGCGTGGACTAGATCTAAGCAACCTGCTATTCCATTGGCGCCTGATGAGATCATTGCTGAGGCGATAGCGTGCGCTAATGCAGGCGCGTCCATTGTGCATTACCATGCATATGACCCAGTAACGGGTCAGCAAACTCCATCTGTAGAAGTAAATACATACATAATTGAAGCAATTAAATCGAAAGTGGATTTAATTGTTTACCCTGCAATTTCTCCTATTTCGGCATCACAGGCAGTCTCAATAGAGGCTGGAGAGTTGAGATATGCAACCTCAAAAATACTTGCTCAGCGGGGTTTAATGGAGTGGATGGTTGTTGATCCAGGTTCGGTGAATATGTATTCGAATTTTGACTCTAATGGAGTCTCTGGGCCTCAGGGTTATGTATACATCAATACTGAGGCTACACTAAATGTTGCTATGGACATGTCCAAAAATTATGGAATACGCCCAAGTTATGCAATATATGAACCAGGCTTTATAAGATGGGGTGCTCTACTAGCGAAAAGGTATATGGTAAAGCAGCCTATATATCGATTTATGTTTTCGGATCAGTTTACCTTTGGAGCGCCCGTACAAGATTTTTCTTTAGAGGCCTATGTTCGCATGCTGCAACTTGAGGTACCAGATGCAGAATGGATGGTTTCGGGACTAGGGGTAAATATATATCCCCTCATTGAGACTGCTGTAAAACTGGGTGGTCACGTGCGAGTGGGTTTGGAAGATTCTCATTTGGGTTCGACTGAACCAAGTTGGAGGAGTGTAGAGCGAGCGGTACTAGCGGTTGGTAGGGCTGGGGGAGAAGTAGCGGTTGCCAATGATGTTCGGAATCAGCTAGCCAATCATTAATATAGAAAATGGAGTCATCATTATGAGAGCATTAGGAATTCTGAATTGTAATTTATTGGCTGCTTTGACCTTTCTTAGCTCGGTTGTATCGGCACAACCCTATCCTTCAAAACAATTAACATTCGTAGTCCCATTTATAGCGGGTAGCGCAACTGATCAACAAGCAAGGGTCATTGCGCAGGGTATAACTGAATCTACTGGTATTCCCGTCATCATTGACAATAAAGTAGGGGCAAATGGATTTATTGCCGCACAGTCTGTAGCTAGTTCCTCGCCGGATGGTTACACCGTTTTAGTCAGTACAAATACTACGCATGCTGCTAATGAGCATCTTTTTAAAAAGTTACCATACGATCCTGTTAAAGATTTTGAGCCTGTTACAGCTCTCAACAAGGGTAGTCAAATTCTTATAGTTAACAAAAATTTTCCTGCAAATAATGTTAAAGAGCTGATTGTTTTAGCAAAAAAGAATCCCGGGAAATACACATTTGGAAGTGGCAGCGCTTCCAGTAGACTTGCAGTTGAGCTTTTTCAGCAAATGGCTGGCATACAGCTCTTGCATGTTCCCTATAAAAGTAGTCCATTAGCAATTAATGACTTAATTGCTGGAAATATTGACCTGATGATTGTGGATGCTCCAAACTCCTTAGCGCAAATGAAAGCAAATAATGTGCGCGGGCTTGCTGTATCTGGAACTGCGCGAAACCCCTTGGCGCCGGAATTGCCGACAATTTCAGAAGCAGGTGTACCGGGATATGAAATGTCTTATTGGACGGCTGCCTGGGTGCCCGCCAAAACTCCGAAAGCTATTGTTGAGAAGTTAAATCAATTAATGATCGTTGCAAGTAAATTGGATCCTGCACAGAAGTTTTATACAAGCACTGGTTCTGAAAGATATACTACAACCCCGGATGGATTGGCTAAATTCCAATCATTAGAAACAAATAAGTGGGGTTCAATTATTAAAGAAGCTAAGATTGACAAGGAGTAGCAAAGAACTAGTGAGTCCCGATCATTATCATAAAAGAATAACTTTGAGCTAAATCTATTGAAAAGGGTGATTTCGCCCCCATATAGCTCTTAACAAGAGAGTTTGGTGCCCAGGAAGGGACTCGAACCCCCACAACCTTACGATCGCCAGCACCTGAAGCTGGTGCGTCTACCAATTTCGCCACCTGGGCATGCCACTATTATAGAGGTAGCGCTTCCTAAGGGCATTTCTCAGCTAATTTGGCTTTTTCCCCTCAGACTTGATGGTTTGATACAGTAGCCTTATTCATAACAATAAAGATATCAGTAGATATATAGATAGGGCATGTATTGCCGAAGGAATTAAATGCGTAAAGCAAAAGACTTGGTGACACGCGAGGCTGACCGTTTAGGGACAGTCCAGGGGCACCGAGATGGATTTGGATTTGTCATTCCAGATGATGGTGGTGAAGATATATTTCTCTCCGAAAGAGAAATGTCGCGCGTGATGCACGGCGATCGAGTCAATGTCAGAGTACTTGGAACTGATCGACGTGGCCGCCCTGAAGGGCAGATCGTTGAGGTTGTACTCCATGCTAACAAAGTAGTGATTGGACGCCTCTTAAATGAGAATGGCGTACTGATTGTTGCGCCAGAAGATAAGCGTATTGGCCACGATATTTTGATCCCACCTAAGGGACAAGGTGCAGCGAAATTAGGTCAAGTGGTGAGCGTTGAAATCATTGACTATCCAGATAGCTATCGTCAGGCAGTTGGACGCGTAGTAGAGGTGCTTGGTGAGATTGATGATCCAGGCATGGAAATTGAAATCGCCGTTCGTAAGTACGGTGTGCCTCATGAGTTTTCTGCGGCCGCTATGAAAGAGGCTGCAGCACTACCTGATACGGTTCAGCAAGCAGATCTAGAAGGGCGAGTCGATTTACGTGATGTGCCATTGGTCACAATTGATGGTGCTGATGCACGAGATTTTGATGACGCTGTCTATTGTGAGCCAGTCATGTACGGCCAGACTAAGGCATGGCGTCTCATTGTTGCCATTGCTGACGTCTCCCATTATGTGAAGCCAGGCCAGCCTTTAGATGATGAAGGTCTGTTGCGTGCTACCTCAGTATATTTCCCAAGACGGGTTATTCCGATGTTGCCAGAGAAGATCTCTAACGGTCTTTGCTCTCTCAATCCTGGTGTCGATCGCCTGTGTATGGTCTGCGATTCCGTAGTGGATAACAACGGCATTGTTTTAGCCTACCAGTTTTATCCCGCAGTCATGCACTCGGCGCAACGCTTTACTTACGATACCGTTTGGGAAATTCTTTCTAATAGCAAGGGTCCTGAAGCAGCACGCTTTGCTCAATTCCGACCACTTCTTACCAATTTATATTCTCTATATAAGATTCTGTTGGCAGCACGTGAGAAGCGTGGGGCGATAGAGTTTGATACAACTGAAACACAAATTATCAGCAATGAACTCGGTAAGATTCTGCGCATTGAACCCCGTATTCGTAATGATGCTCACCGCTTAATTGAAGAATGTATGTTGACGGCCAACGTCTGTGCCGCTGACTATATTGACAAGAACAAGCACCTCAGTCTTTATCGCGTCCATGGTGAGCCATCTGAAGAAAAATTGGTTACCTTGCGTCAAGTGCTCAGGACATCGGGACTGTCTTTGGGGGGTGGTGAGAAGCCTAAGCCTAAAGATTTTGCAAAACTGATGCGCGAAATCAAGGATCGGCCTGATGCCAATATGTTGCAGTCAGTGGTATTGCGTTCGATGCAGCAAGCGATGTATCAGCCAGACAATGAAGGCCACTTTGGTCTAGCCTATCCTGCGTACTCTCATTTCACGAGTCCCATACGGCGATATCCTGATTTATTAACCCATCGGGTGATTAAATCGATTCTGCAGAAGAAACCTTATGTACCAGTATTACCGCCGAAGGTGCCGCTCAATCTCACATTGCCTCGTAAGGGTAAGGGCCGTGAGAACGCAGTCAATGCTAAAAAATCTCAAAATGATGCAAAAGCAGGTCCAGCAAAAGGCGCAAGGGTGCCAAAGGGTGCTAATGCAGCTTTACCGATATGGGGTCAACTAGGCGTACATTGCTCATCTAACGAACGTCGGGCTGATGAAGCCTCTCGTGATGTCGAAGCTTGGCTCAAGTGCTATTACATGCGAGACCATCTTGGTCAAGAGTATTCCGGTACTGTGACCGGTGTCGCTAACTTTGGATTATTTATTCAACTAGAAAACTTATTCGTTGAAGGCATGGTCCATGTTACTGAATTAGGTGGTGATTATTTTCAGTACGACGAAGCGCGCCAAGAATTGCGTGGAGAACGAACTGGAATTCGTTATCGATTAGGTGATCGTGTGCATGTCTTGGTTAGTAGGGTAGACCTAGATGCACGTAAAATTGAATTCAGTCTAGTGAAGGCTGTCGGCGCTGAACCAGGTGGTGCCAATATGCGTCGCCAATTGATCTTGGCAACAGATACTGGTAGACCTAATAAGAAGGCGGCTTCTAAAAAGAGTAGGCCAGCGAATAAGACACCTCAAAAACCCAGTGGAATCAATGTGAATGCGGCTAAGTCAGCAGGAACATTGGGGGCTACTCAGTCAAAAAGCAAGGCGAGCCGAAAAAATAGCAAAGCGAACAAGCAAGGTAGATCGATTGGTAAGCCTGCTGGTTCTAAACCGCCAGTTCGTAGCACTAACGCTAGACGCAAATAAAGAATTGATTAGATAAAACCATGAAACAAATATTAGTTGGCTTTCATGCGGTACAAGCGCGTTTGCGGGTAGATCCAGATAGCCTGAAGTCAGTTTATTTTGATCCAAGCCGTCGCGATAGACGCATGGGAGACTTTTTAAAACAAGCCGAAGAAATGCTCGGCGAAAGACTACATGCGGCGGATGCAGAGCGACTGCATAAATTAGCTGGTCATGATCGCCATCAAGGTGTCGTGGCATTGGCTGAAAAAATGACGATTGCGCGCACGATTACTGAAGTGGTTGAGGATGTTGAAGAAGCAAAGCAAAAGCCATTGTTTTTAGTTCTAGACGGTGTAACTGACCCTCATAACTTCGGCGCTTGTTTGCGAGTTGCTGATGGTGCTGGTGTAGATGCGGTGGTGATCCCAAAAGATCGTTCTGCCTCCATCAACGCCACAGTTAGCAAAGTCTCTAGTGGCGCTTCCGAAGTAATGCCGGTGATTACGGTGACCAATCTGGTTCGCAGTATGAAAGAAATGCAAGATGCCGGTGTTTGGCTGATCGGCACGGATGATGAAGCTGAAAAATCAATCTATGACATTGATTTAACTGGCTCCATTGGCATTGTGATGGGCGCTGAAGGCGAGGGCATGCGTCGTTTAACCCGCGAAAATTGTGATGAGCTCGTTCGCATCCCAATGCAGGGCGTTGTTGAAAGTTTGAATGTTTCTGTTGCAAGTGGCGTATGCTTGTACGAGGCATTAAGACAGCGCCTAGCCAAAGCTGCCAAGTAAACAAAAAAGAGGTTTGCTATGAAATGCAATATTGGACACACTGATCGTGTACTGCGCATGACTGTTGGCGTAACCCTGATGGGACTAGCTGGCTTCGGTATTGTTGGTCCCTGGGCTTGGATTGGCATCATTCCTTTGTTAACTGGAATGATGGGTTATTGCGGAGCCTACAGTCTCTTAGGCATCAATACCGCTAAAAAGTAAGCGAAGACTGGAAGTCTTACTGTTTTACTGTGCGAGTAGGGCTTCTAGTTTTTCAGTATCGATGCAGAAGTTCCGAATACCCTCAGCCAATTTCTCGGTAGCCATCGCATCATTATTTAATTGCAGGCGGAAGTTAGATTCATCTAGCTTCAATACTTCCATCTTGTCTACTTGAGCGGCATCTAGTTTTTTATCGACAACAGCAATGCTGTTGTGTAATTCTGCCAATAGCTCAGGACTGATCGTCAATAAATCACAACCTGCCAACTCTAATATCTGGCTGGTATTACGAAAGCTGGCGCCCATAATTTCAGTAGCAATGCCATATTGCTTGTAGTAGTGAAATATTTTCTTTACTGAAGTCACGCCGGGATCATTGGCGCCGCCATTGGTTGCGTCATTCCAATTAGCACCTAACTTATTCTTATACCAATCGGTGATACGTCCAACAAAAGGGGAGATTAATTTGGCATTTGCAGCCCCACAGGCCGCGGCTTGCACTAAAGAGAAGAGTAGGGTCATATTGCAATGAATGCCTTCTGCTTCTAGTTCTTTTGCAGCAGCAATCCCTTCCCAAGTTCCTGCAAGCTTAATCAGAATGCGTTTACGGTCAATGCCATGAGATTCATAAAGGGATATCAGATGCTTGGCTTTGGCTGCCGTTGCTTTGGTGTCAAAGGAAAGGCGCGCATCGACTTCGGTCGACACACGTCCGGGCACAATTTTCAGAATTTCTAAACCAAAGGCGACCAATATATAGTCCACCAAATCACTGGGTTTCATACCCGGATGTGCAGCCTTCACGGCTTGAACCAAGGATTGATAATTGCTCTGTTGAGCGGCCTTGAGGATTAAGGAAGGATTGGTGGTGGCATCCTGAGGGGCAAACTCTTTCATACGCTCAAAATCGCCAGTGTCGGCAACCACGGTTGTCCATTTTTTGAGCTGATTTAATGCTGAGGTAGTGCTATTCATGGCGATATTGATGTTCTTAGGGGTTGTCTCGTGATTATCATATGATAGATGGATTAATGACTCTATTCCAATAAAGACAGTGAGCATGACGATGAATCAAGACCAATTAAAGCAAATGGTGGGTGAGGCGGCAAGGGATGAAGTTTTAAGGCTGCCAGCAGGACAAGTCCTGGGTGTTGGCACAGGCTCAACAGCTAATTGCTTTATTGATGCTTTGGCATCCCATCGTGATCACTTTGCAGGTACGGTATCGAGTTCAAATGCAACAACAGAGCGCTTGCTAAAGCATGGCTTTAAAGTGCTCGATCCTAATGATGTAACTAGTCTTCCTGCTTATGTGGACGGCGCTGATGAAATCAATTCCATGGGGCATATGATTAAAGGCGGGGGTGGTGCGCTTACCCGTGAAAAAATTATTGCTTCTATGGCAAAGCAATTTATTTGCATTTGCGATTCCTCAAAGCAAGTTGCTGTTCTGGGTAATTTTGCATTACCTGTCGAGATTATTCCGCTTGCCAGGGGAGAAGTGACAAGACAACTTGAAAAGCTGGGTGGATCCGTCAGCTTACGTCTTGCAAGAGATACTCGCGCCGATTTGGGACAAACTGCTAGCCAAGCTTTTGTAACCGACAATGGTGCTTGGATCTTAGATGTTGCTGGTTTAAAAATTACCGATCCAGTTCAGACGGAGTCCCTGATCAATCAAATTGCAGGAGTAATTACCGTTGGTCTGTTTGCCAAAGAAAAAGCCGATGTACTTTTGGTAAGCAATGCGGCAGGGGTAGAGCGAATCACCTTTTAGGAATAAAAAAACCCGACGGGGTTTCCCCATCGGGTTTGATTGCCATGCTTGACATGGCGTGGACAAACGGAAGAGTATTGGTTCCGCTGCCCTTAAACGCACAGATGCGTTTATTTCAAGTGGCTTACGCCAATGTGACCGACACAAAGTCTGTCGCATCACAACTTCATGCTATGCCTACAATTTAAGAGTGTCAACAGTAGATGAAAATATTTTTTAACCGATCACTAGATTAAAACAATATTGTGTTGCAGCAATTACTCTGCTGGAGGCACGTAACCTTGCGCCATATCAGCGCCGCCTTCAAAGAAATACTTTTCTACTTGCTTGAGCAGGTATTGGCGGGCTCTCGGGTCAGCCATGTTCAGACGGTTTTCATTAATCAACATCGTCTGATGTTTTAACCAAGCAGCCCATGCCTCTTTAGAAACTTGATTCCAAATCTTTTTGCCTAGTTCTCCAGGTAGAGGGGCGAAATCCATTCCCTCAGCCTCTTTATTAAGCTTGATGCATTGAACCATGCGTGCCATCTGTAATACCTTTCTTTATAAATCTTTAGTTAAAACCATGGACTTGCGGTCCCAGTTATAAATCTGTTTGCGCTCTTCAGGCAAGTCATCCACCGATGCCCTTTTAAATCCACGCTTTAAAAACCAATGCTCTGTTCTGGTCGTCAGAACAAAGAGTTTCTTGATACCTTCTTGTTTTGCGCGCATTTCAATTCGCTTAAGAAGACGCTCTCCATCACCAACCCCTTGAACATCAGGATCTACGGCAAGACATGCCAGCTCACCAACGCCACCAGGGAAGGGAAATAGGGCGGCACATCCAAATAGAACACGATCATGCTCAATCACAGAAAAGCGCTGAATATCACGCTCAATCACGTCTTGCCCACGAGCCGCCAGAATACCTTCTTCTTCTAATGGCATGGTGAGTTGCAAAATTCCACCCACATCGTCTTGATTGGCTTCGCGTAGATTCTCAATATCAGAGGAGGCGAGCATCATGCCAATACCGTCATGGGTAAAGAGCTCTTCAAGCAAAGCGCCATCCTGATTACAGGGCAGGAAGTGCACACGACTGACGCCTGAGCGAATAGCTCTCCCGGAAATATTCAGCAAACTCTTCATGCCAGACTCAAGATCTTTACTCTGGGTTACGTAGTCTTGCAACTGAGGGAGCGAAAGCTCGGTAATGAAATCGCCATCAGCATCCTTCAGGCCAGAGTAGGGGCTCAAGAAAATGAGTTTATCCGCTTTTAAGGCCGCAGCAGTCGAAGCGGCCACATCTTCATAGGCTAGATTAAATGCTTGGCCTGTTGGTGAGAAGCCTAAGGGAGAAAGCAAAACAATTTTGTTGCTATCCAGTGATTGCTTAATCGAGATAGAGTCTACTTTACGAACCAAGCCAGTATGAATGTAGTCAGTTCCTTCGACCACGCCGACCGGCATAGCAGTAATAAAGTTTCCTGAAATCACAGAAATACGTGAACCGGCCATCGGGGTGTTTGGTAGGCCACGACTAAACGCTGCTTCAATATCTAAGCGCAATTCACCCGCAGCTTCTTTGACACACTCCAAAGCTGCGGCGTCAGTAATGCGATAGCTATTCATTCCGCTCTTACCGAATTTGCTTTTAATCTTGCGCAACATCAGTTGCTCTTCAATTTGCGGTCGAATTCCGTGAACCAATACAATCCGCATCCCCATGGCATGCAACATGGCGATATCTTCGATTAAATTTTCAAGGCCAATCTCTTGGACAAGTTCACCTGCAAAAGCGATAACAAAGGTCTTTTCTCGGAAGCTATGAATATAAGGTGCGACATCGCGCAACCACCCTACGAAGGGGAAGTTGGAGGTAGATTCTGGGGTGCCCGAAGGCGGGTTTGGAGCATTTGTCGACATAGTGAGAAAATTATAGGGTGCATGAGCCTATAAACCAACAAAAACCCAAAGCTATCCCCAAGCCTGTGCCTGCTTCCAACACCTCACGCAGGCTAGAAATCTGCTTTCCTGAGGAATTGCCAGTATCTAGTCAGCGTCAGCTGATTCAGGACGCCTTGCAATCGCATCAGGTAGTGATTGTCTGTGGTGAGACAGGCTCCGGTAAGACGACTCAGCTGCCAAAGATCTGTCTAGAGTTGGGAAGAGGGACGATTCATGGTGGCAAGCTCATTGGCCATACTCAGCCGCGTCGAATTGCTGCAACCGCTACCGCAAAGCGAATCGCCCAAGAGCTAGGCTCTCCTATTGGTCAGGATGTGGGTTATCAAGTTCGCTTTGCAGATAAGACAAGCCCAAGTGCCTCGATCAAATTGATGACAGATGGTATTTTGCTGGCCGAGACGCAGCGCGACCCACAGTTGCGTGCCTATGACACACTCATCATCGATGAGGCTCATGAGCGCAGTCTTAATATTGACTTTTTGTTAGGCTATTTGCGTCAGCTTTTACCTAAGAGGCCTGATCTCAAGCTAATTATTACCTCTGCAACCATCGATGCACAACGCTTTGCTGAGCACTTTGCGATGGATGGCAAATTAGCACCAGTCGTTGAGGTAAGTGGACGCCTGTTTCCAGTTGAGCAACGCTATGCCCCTTTAGAGCCGGATGCTAAACCGGATGGGAAAAAGGAATCGAAGCTAGCTAAAGAAATTCCGGATGCAGTGGCAGAAGAGATTGCAAATGTTTGGCGAGAGGGTGCATTAGGCGCTGGGGATGTCTTGGTATTTTTACCGGGCGAGCGAGAGATACGGGATTGTGCAGAAGTATTGCGTAAGGATCACGTACTACAGCAGCGCTTTCATCCTGAAATTCTGACTTTATTTGCACGTCAATCTGTGGCGGAACAAGAAAGAGTATTTAGTCCTGGCAATGGGCGCCGCATTATTTTGACTACCAACGTAGCAGAGACTTCTCTGACTGTGCCCAATATTCGATATGTGATTGATAGCGGTTTAGCTAGGGTCAAGCGCTACTCTTACCGCAATAAGGTTGAGCAACTTCAGATCGAGCCGATATCACAAGCGGCTGCCAATCAAAGGGCAGGACGCTGCGGGCGTGTATCCGACGGTATTTGTATCCGTCTCTATAGCGAGCAAGACTATCTTGGTCGTCCCAAGTTTACCGATCCCGAAATCTTGCGTAGCTCTCTAGCCGCAGTGTTATTGCGCATGAGTTCATTGCGTTTGCCGCGTATTCAGAATTTTCCATTCATTGATAAGCCTCTCGGGCGAGCCATTGCTGATGGTGTGCAGTTATTAGATGAGCTCGGCGCTATTGAATTCGATGAACAGTTCGAAGGTGACAATAAAGACATCAATAACAGTTTTAAATTGACCCAGATGGGCAAACAGTTGGCAGATTTACCGCTGGATCCTCGTATTGGCAGGATGATGTTGGCAGCAAAAGAACACAATGCACTGAAGGAAGTCACTATCATTGCCTCCGCCTTGGCCACGCAAGACCCTAGAGAGCGGCCATTAGATCAGGCAGCTGCCGCAGATCAAGCGCACATACAGTTTGCTGATGAACGTTCAGAATTTCTGAGCTTTGTAAAACTGTGGAATTGGTATCAAGAGGCGTTGCAACACAAACAGAGCAATCGTCAGCTAGAAAACCTCTGTCGCAGTAAATTTTTATCCCCCCGACGCTTGCGTGAGTGGCGCGATGTATATGGTCAGCTTCACACTATGCTAGGAGAGAAAGGTTGGAAAGAAAATGGCCTACCTGCTACCTATGAACAAGTGCACTTATCCTTGCTTACCGGATTGCTTGGTTATGTAGCCAAAAAAGAAGAGGATGAAAAGTCACAAGAGCGCGGCAGTAAAACTGGTTCTTATATTGGCGCTCGTGGAATACGACCTTCGATTTGGCCAGGTTCTACGATAGGCAAAAAAGCTGGCGCTTGGATTTTGGCGGGAGAGTTACAAGAGACTAGCCGCATGTACGCAAGAACAATTGCCAAAATTGAGCCGCAGTGGGTAGAGCAGGTTGCTGCTCATCGCCTGATTAAATCGCTGAGCGATCCATTCTGGGATAACCGGCAAGGCGAAGTCATGGCTTTTGAGCGCGGGACTTTATATGGCCTCCCGATTTACCACGGGCGCCGCGTACGTTATGAGCCACATGATCCAGCAGAAGCAAGAACCTTGTTTATTGGGCAGGCCTTAGTTCAAGAAGAAATATTTGGCCGCATGGACACGCCAGCACTTCAGCGAGAAACAGAGGCTGATGCTAAGAAAAAATATCCCAATCAGTTTGAATTTTTTTGGCATAACCGTCGTTTGATTAAAGAGATTGAAGCTTTAGAACATCGCTCTAGACGACCTGATGTCTTGGTAGATGATGAGCTACTTTTTGCCTTTTATGACGCACGTATTCCCAAATCAGTTTGTAGTCGAGAGCAACTTGCTGCATGGCTCAAAAAGGATGTTGAGCTAGATTCACAACTACGCCTTGCTAAGGCTGATCTAATGCGTCATGAAGCTGCCGGTATTACCGTCGATCGTTATCCAAAGAGAATGATGGTCGGTGGCGCAGAGCTGAGTCTGACATATCACTTTGAGCCAGGAAGTCCAAAAGATGGCGTTACCTTGGTAATACCCTTGACTCAGTTAAATCAAGTGGATGGGCGTCGTTGTGAGTGGTTGGTGCCTGGAATGTGTGAGGAAAAGACCTTGCTACTCTTAAAGACGCTCCCGCAAAAGTTGCGACGTCACTGTGTACCGCTCCCGGAATATGCCAAAGCATTTTTAGAGCGCAAGCTCGATCAAAAGCAGTATGGTCAAGGGGACTTCTTAGAGAGTCTCATGACCGATATTCGTCAAGAGCGTGGTTTAGAAATTAAACGAACCGACTTTCGACCAGAGGCCTTGCCTTTGCATTGTTTTATGAACTTTCGGCTGATTGATGAGCATGGACGTCAATTAGAGTTAGAGCGTAACCTCGCACGCTTACGTTCTGAGTATGGAGAAACTGCTCGAAGTGCCTTTCAGGCAATTGCTCAAGAGACAGTGCAAACAGAGCTCGGAGTTGAGCCAGCCCAAGCAAAAGCTTCCAGCAATCAAACGCCTATTGATGCTTCCCGCAAGGTAGAGCAGGGCGGTTATCGCACCTGGGAATTTGGCTCACTGCCGGAAACTCTAGAAATCCAGAAAGGTAACCAAACCCTCTTTGGCTATCCTGCCTTAGTAGATCGTACGGATTATGTTGATCTAGAGGTATTTGATGATCTGCAGGAAGCGCGTAAATATCATTGGCAGGGACTGCGTCGCTTATTTGTATTGTTGAATAAAGATACTTTGAAAGCATTGCAAAAGCAGTTGCCGGGATTACGTGAGCTCGGTCTGCTATTTATTAATGTGGGATCAGTCGAAGGCCTGGTAGAGCAGATT
>CANCIL010000038.1 GCA_947378095.1 Betaproteobacteria bacterium | reverse complement strand
TTTTTTGCTCCTGTGCTCGCGACAATAAACAGAGAATAAGATGAATTTATTTGGAAAAGTCACTAGGGCTTCGCTCTATTTAGTAGCAGCCTTTGGCACTGCTTTGGCAAACGCAGCTGAAAATATGCCAGGCGGCCCTGCAGTAAATCAGCTCAATTTTGCTGCACCTGCAACCAAAATCATGCAAGAAATCCACTGGCTTCACTGGATGATGTTGGTGATTTGTGCAGTGATTTTTATTGGTGTCTTTGGGGTGATGTTCTACTCCATTTTGAAACACCGTAAATCCTTAGGTCACAAATCGGCTTCTTTCCATGAGAGCACTACAGTCGAAATTATTTGGACTGTGATTCCACTGTTGATCGTGATCGGTATGGCCTTGCCTGCAACTAAAACAGTTGTGGCAATGAAAGACACTACAAATTCAGATATCACCATTAAGACCACTGGTTACCAGTGGAAATGGGGTTACGACTACATTAAAGGCGAAGGTGAAGGCATTAGCTTTTTATCTACTTTGGCTACATCACGTGAAGCAATCAACAACTTGGCCCCGAAATCAAATACTTATTTGATGGAAGTAGACAATGAAATGGTTGTACCGGTTGGCAAAAAAATTCGCTTGATTACTACTGCTAACGACGTGATTCATGCATGGACTATTCCAGCGTTCGGCGTTAAGCAAGACGCGATTCCAGGTTTTGTCCGTGACACTTGGTTTAAGGCTGAAACCATTGGTACGTTCCGTGGACAGTGCTCTGAGTTGTGTGGCGCTGAGCATGCCTTTATGCCTATCGTTGTGAGAGTAGTTTCACAAGAGGATTACACCAAGTGGGTAGAGCAGAAGAAAAAAGAAATGGGCGCTGCTGGCGATGACCCAAGCAAGGTTTACACCTTGGATGAGCAAAAAGAGCGTGGTGCAAAAGTGTATGCAGCGAACTGTGCAGCTTGCCACCAGCCAAACGGTAAAGGTGCTGGCGCATTCCCTGCGCTTGATGGCAGCAAAGTTGTTTTGGGTCCAAAAGATGCGCAATACAACATCTTGATCAACGGTAAAAATGCAATGCCGAAATGGGCTGGCGTAATTTCTGATGGCGATATCGCTGCAGTCATGACCTATACCCGTAATTCATGGGGTAATAAGACGGGTGAAGTGATTCAAACCCAAGAAATTATTACCGCACGCGGCGGCAAGTAATCCATTTATTAATAACAGATAAAACGAAACCGGAGTAATCCATGAGCACAGTCTCTACTACCCACGATCACGCACACGATCACGCACATGATGATCACACGCCACATGGTTGGCGTCGTTGGTTGTTTGCAACCAACCACAAAGACATCGGCACTATGTATTTGATCTTCTCGTTCATCAGCTTGTTAGCTGGTGGCGTGATGGCCTTGGGAATTCGTTTGGAATTATTCCAGCCGGGCTTGCAATTCTTTCGCCCAGAGTTCTTTAATCAATTAACGACCATGCATGGTCTGGTGATGGTGTTTGGCGCGATCATGCCAGCCTTCGTTGGTTTTGCTAACTGGATGGTGCCTTTGCAAATTGGCGCTTCCGACATGGCCTTTGCCCGTATGAACAACTTCAGCTTCTGGATTCTGCCAGTAGCTGCAACCTTATTACTGAGTTCATTCCTCGTTCCTGGCGGTGCTCCAGCAGGTGGTTGGACTATCTATGCGCCATTGACTTCGCAAATGGGCCCTGGCATGGATATGGCGATTTTTGCCCTCCATTTGTTAGGCGCTTCTTCCATCATGGGATCAATCAACATCATTGTGACCATTTTGAATATGCGCGCACCTGGCATGACCTTGATGAAGATGCCAATGTTCTGCTGGACTTGGTTGATTACTGCTTACTTGTTGATTGCCGTGATGCCTGTATTGGCTGGCGCAATCACCATGGTTCTGACTGATCGCCATTTCGGTACTTCATTCTTCTCTGCTGTTGGTGGCGGCGACCCAATCATGTTCCAGCATATTTTCTGGTTCTTTGGTCACCCAGAGGTTTACATCATGATTCTTCCAGCATTCGGAATCGTGAGTGAGATCGTTCCAGCTTTCTCCAGAAAAACTTTGTTTGGTTACAGCTCTATGGTTTATGCAACATCGTCTATTGCGATCTTGTCATTCATTGTTTGGGCTCACCACATGTTTGCTACTGGTATGCCCGTAACTGGCCAGCTCTTCTTCATGTATGCAACGATGTTGATTGCTGTACCAACTGGCGTAAAGATTTTTAACTGGGTTGCAACCATGTGGAAAGGTTCAATGACCTTTGAAACTCCCATGTTGTGGGCAATCGGTTTCATCTTCGTATTTACGATGGGTGGCTTTACTGGCTTAATCCTCGCCATGGCGCCGATTGATATTGGCTTACAAGATACTTACTATGTTGTAGCGCACTTCCACTATGTTTTAGTAGCAGGTTCATTGTTTGCAATGTTTGCTGGCTTCTACTACTGGTGCCCTAAGTGGACTGGTTACATGGCAAATGAAACTCGCGGCAAGATCCATTTCTGGGCTTCCATGATTTTCTTCAACGTTACCTTCTTCCCAATGCATTTCTTGGGTCTAGCAGGTATGCCACGTCGTTACGCTGACTATCCTACGCAGTTTGCTGACTTCAATACGATTGCCTCGATTGGAGCGCTCGGTTTTGGTTTGGCACAGGTTTACTTCTTATTGTTCGTAGCATTGCCTGCTTATCGCGGTTATGGTGAGAAGGCTCCAGCTAAGCCATGGGATGGAGCTAAAGGTTTGGAGTGGACTATTCCTTCACCAGCACCTCATCACACTTTTGAAACTCCGCCTAGCGCAGAGCAGTTACGTGAAGCAGGAATTTAATACGTCTTCAAAACAAGCCCAGGCGGTGAATAATCGCCGTCTAGGGTTCATTCTTCTGAGCATTGCTGCGGCATTCTTTATCGGCATTGTGATGAAGTGGAGCCTTTTGAGCTAAAGCATTCCAATGACAATGGTTTCCACACATGCGCTTAATCGCCAAATATTATTAAAGCTCTTAATTGCAGCTGTGATGATGTTTGGCTTTGGCTATGCATTGGTGCCAATGTATAAGGCTTTGTGTGAAGTGACTGGCATCAATGTCGTGACCAGCAAAAATGATTACGGCATTCGAGCGATTAGCCCCAATAAAGTGGGCAACACACAAGTTAACTATGCACGCACGGTCACTATTGAGTTTGATTCAAATAGTCGTGGGCCTTTTACATTCAAGCCAGTCAAGAATTTTTTGGAAGTGCATCCTGGCGAAATGACCGAGATTGTTTATGAAGTGACGAACAATCTGGCTCGTCCCGTACGTGCACAGGCTATACCGAGCTATGCACCCAAAAGTGCCACCGAGTTTTTTACTAAATTAGAGTGCTTTTGTTTTCAAGAGCAAACACTAGCAGCGAATGAGACCAAGAAGATGCCAGTGGTATTCGTGATCGATGCAGGTTTACCTGATGATGTGAAAACCATCACCTTGTCTTACACCTTCTTTGAGTTAGGTTTAGGCGGCACTCCGCCAGCTCCAAAATCAAAGGTGGTTTCATGAAAAAGAAAAGTAGTTTTCTGCAGTCTATGAAAGCCGTGATGTGGGGTTTTCTGGGCGTGCGTAAGCAGTCTGGTTTACAAGAAGATGTAGCTTCATTGAGTTTTGTACACATTATCATTGCGGGTGTTGTTGGAGCCTTGATTTTTATGGCTGTCCTGCTCTTGATAGTGAAAGCAGTTGTGTCCCATTGATTATTTTTTGATTGAATAGAGAGAATAAGATGTCATCCAATTCAACCCCACACTATTTCGTCCCCGGACTATCTAGACATCCAGCCATGGCGGCACTTGGTTTAGTTGCCTTTGGTTTCGGTATATCTGGCTGGGTTAACCACGCTTCTTGGGGCGGTCCATTAACCCTTACCGGTGTGGCCTGGGTTATCTTTGTTCTGTACAACTGGTTTGGCGACACCATTGCTGAGTCAAACGCTGGTAAGAACGGTGTCAACGTCGATATTTCTTATCGTTGGTCAATGGCATGGTTCATCTTCTCCGAGATCATGTTCTTTGCAGCGTTCTTTTCTGCTTTGTTTTATGCCCGCAATATCGCAATGCCTTGGATGGGCGATGTAGAAAGCAAACTACTCTGGCCTAACTTCACAGCGGTTTGGCCTAATGATGGACCTGCAGGATTGGTTGAGAAATTCACCACCATGGGCCCTTGGCCAATTCCAACGATCAACACTTTGTTGCTCTTGAGCTCTGGTGTGACCATTACGATCGCTCACCATGCATTAGTAGAAAACCATATGAAGAAAGCCATTTATGGCTTGGCTGCGACAGTTGGTTTAGGCGCTATTTTCTTGGGCTTTCAGGTTTATGAGTACTACCATGCTTACCATGAGTTGAACTTGAAGTTAACTTCAGGTATCTATGGCTCTACTTTCTTTATGTTGACTGGCTTCCATGGCTTCCACGTATTCTTAGGCGGCACGATGTTGGCTATTGTGTTGCGTCGTATGATTCGTGGCGACTTCACTGCTAAGCATCACTTCGCTTTTGAGGGTGCGGCCTGGTATTGGCACTTTGTTGACGTAGTATGGCTTGGTCTTTACATCGCTGTTTATTGGATGTAAGCAGAATAAAAATCGGGGCTTTAAGCCCCGATTAGTTTTTATAGTTCTGATTTTTTATTACGTTTTAGTTGGTTCCGACTTTAATGCCGGTGGCTTCAATGAAGCCAAAGTAATGGGCAAGTAAGATCCCCAGAAAAAGAGCAACGGATAGGCCGATGCGCAACATGAGAGAGTGAACCATTCTGGAGCTATTGCCCCTATCTTTCATCATGTAATACAGCGCCGATCCTAAGCTAAAAACAATCATTAGTAGGACAATCGGAATAATCCACTTCATCTCACACCCTCATTTTGAATAAGCTTTTCAATGCCCTCGTAAGTAAGCGCATAGTCGCTACTGTATCAGCCCTGGTAGTTATAGCCACGGGTTGTGCTGCGGGCTATTGGCAATTGAGTAGAGCTGATACCAAAATTGTTTTGGCGGCCCATTTACAAGCTCGCCAACAGATGCCTATTTTGAATGCCAATGACCGTGCCTGGACTTTATCTGAGGCGACTGAGCGTCGAATGACGGCCCGAGGCCGGTACATTCCCGAGGCCGCTATCTGGCTGGACAATCGTCCAAGGCCATTGCCAGTAGGCGGAGCAGGTAATGCTGTGCCATCTGGTTTCTATCTCATGATGCCGTTCAGATTAGATGGGGGCGATGAGGTTATCTGGGTAAATCGAGGATGGGCCCCACGTAATCCGGAAAATAGAGAAACGATGCCGCCTATTGATACCCCATCAGAGGTGGTGAATATCGAAGGAATTGTTTTTGCCCATCCAGGCAAAGTCTATGAACTAGGATCAGGAAAATCGAGTCCAGTAAAAAATGTACCGCGTATTGAGCAGAACTTTGATTTGGATGGCCAAGCAAAGTTGTATGGCTGGACACAAAGCCCTTTTATTTTGCGTCTAGAAGAAGCGGGAATACAGGACGGCCTGCTAAGGGAGTGGGCGCCTCTGACGACAGGAGTGGATCGCCATTATGCTTATGCATTCCAGTGGTTTGCATTGGCGGCTTGTGGGTTCTTGTTTTGGTTAATTAGTGGCTTAAGACAATATTGGCGCCAAGGCGTTGTAAAAGAGGATTAAGGGTGAGTGAAAAAGAATTATTAATTCCAGCGTCACAGACTGATGCGGCCATCAATGCGCGGACACGTAAGGGCCGCATTCAAATGCTCTTGCTCTTGCTGGCTTGCGCTTCACCTGTCATTGCGTCTTATTTGGCTTATTACGTATTTAAGCTAGAGGGTGGGAAAACCAATTTTGGAACTTTGGTATATCCCGCACAGGCATTGAATCCAGCATGGTTGAATACACCGCTTCAAGGAAAGTGGACCTTATTAATTGCCCGTCCTGCTGGTGAATGTCAGATCAAAGATGAAAAATGTATTGAGGCATTGTTTCTCATGCGCCAGACAAAAGTTGCCATGGGAAGAGAAAGTAAGCGCGTACAGTTGTTGTGGGTCAATACCGATGGTAAGCCCGTGGATCCTGAGGTTACAAAGGTTTACGACGAACAGCTTGCAGGCCTCAAGATTGTGACCCTACCTACAGATCCTCAGCTAAAAGCAGATTTTGAAGGATGGCTGAATAAGGAGGGTGCTGGTCAACAGATTCAATTAATTGATCCAAGCCCCGCGAAGATGATGTATTTCCAGGTAACAAATTCACCAAAAGAATTTGCTGGCATGAAGAAAGATTTAGAAAAGCTCTTGAAGCTCAATCACAAGGGTGAAAACTTGTAATGTCTAATCTTGTATTACTTCTAGAGCTAGGGGCTATTGCGGTGGTATTTGCAGGCATTCCTTTGGCCTATCTTTGGACGAGACCTTCTTACAGTTTTTTTCAAAAGCTCAATTGGGTTTTAGTCTTTATGACATTTGATCTGATTGTGTTTGGAGCATTTACACGCCTAACGGATTCTGGCTTGGGTTGTCCTGATTGGCCAGGATGCTATGGCACTTCCAATCCTTTCCGCGCTCTCAACGATATCCAGCAAGCTGAAAGTGCTATGCCTACAGGGCCTGTAACGGTAATGAAGGCTTGGATTGAGATGATCCATCGCTACTTAGCAATGACGGTAGGCGCGTTAATTTTGATTCAAGTTGGTATAGCATTGAGCAAACTAAAGACACTGGGTAAAACACCTTTTATCGCTAGCTTAGGTTTGCTCTTGATGGTTTGTATTCAGGGTGCTTTCGGAGCATGGACAGTAACCCTGAAATTGCAGCCGATTATTGTCACAATCCACTTGATGCTCGCTTTGATTTTGCTGGCTTGCTTAACGGCCTATGCCCAAGAAACTTGGGAGCAGATATCTGCTTCGGTACGCACTTTACGTATTCGTCCTTTGCCAGCATCTTTCCTGTTAATTTCATTTTTTATCTTATTGATGCAAGTATTTTTAGGTGCTTGGGTAAGTACAAACTATGCTGTGTTGGCATGTCCCGACTTCCCGACTTGCCTGGGTTCTGCTTGGCCAGAAACTAATTGGTCTGAGGGCTTCTCTCTGTGGCGCCAATTAGGCCTCAATGCTCAAGGTGAATTTATTTCTCCTGTTGCCCTACAAACGATTCATTGGACGCATCGCTTATTTGCTGTATTAGTTTTGCTTTGTCTTGGTGGTTTGGGTTTAAAAGCCTATCAATTATCAACGCCTGCCACACCGATGCTCAAGCGATTGGCTATATTGCTTCTCTCACTGCTCCTATTGCAAGTTCTCACTGGTATCTCGAACGTTGTCTTTCAGTGGCCCTTAATTGCTGCCTTAATGCACACCGCAGGCTCCGCAGCTTTGGTATTCTGTTTAGTCAGAATGGGCTATTGGGCTTCATGGAAGTCACCTATTCAATTGAAGAATGTAAAGTCATCATGAGTAGCCCGCAAACCTCCAAGTCTGTAGCGATGCCACGTTGGCGTCAGTACTGGGTTCTTACTAAGCCTCGGGTGACTCAGCTCGCCGTATTCTGTGCGGTGATAGGAATGTTCTTGGCTACGCCTGGCATGGTTCCTTATCCCATTTTGATTGGCGGCATTGTTGGAATTTGGTTGCTCGCAAGCGCTGCTTTTGCGGTGAACTGTTTGATTGAGCAAGCGGTAGATGCCAAGATGAAGCGGACCTCTTGGCGGCCATCCGCTACCGGCGAAGTCACCCCTTTTCACATCATTATTTTTTCGATCATTCTCGGTTCGCTTGGAATGATTATTTTGTGGAACTTTTGCAATCCACTGACCATGTGGTTAACGCTCGCCACCTTTGTTGGTTATGCCGTGATTTATACCTGGCTATTAAAGCCGGCTACACCGCAAAATATTGTAATCGGTGGACTTTCGGGCGCAATGCCACCAGCATTAGGTTGGGCTGCAGTGACCAATACGCTGTCTGCCGAAGCATGGTTGTTAGTGCTCATTATTTTTGTTTGGACGCCTCCCCATTTTTGGGCTTTGGCGCTATATCGTCGTGATGACTACGTGCAGTCTGGGCTACCGATGCTACCTGTCACACATGGTGAGCGATTCACACTCCTGAATATATTGCTCTACACACTCATTTTGATTGCTGCAACCTTACTGCCCTATGTTTATGGCATGAGTGGATTGGTATATTTAATTTCTGCCATTATTTTGGGTCTCATATTCTTGGCTTATGCCATTGCCTTATTTGTTTCGTATAGCGATGCATTGGCAAAGAAAACATTCCGCTTTTCTATTACTTATCTATCACTGCTATTCGTAGCATTGCTGGTTGACCATTATTTCCTCTAAGATGAAATTGACTTTCTTGCGCACTGGTTTTCTTGCTTGCTTGTTCTTGGTCTTGGCTGCCTGTAGTCCCAAGCCAGAATTTAAGAATATCGATATCACTGGCGGTACTGCTTTCGGAAAAGACTTTAGCTTGCTCGACCCGGACGGTAAAGTCAGAACGCTAGCAGACTTCAAGGGTAAGGTAGTGGTGATGTTCTTTGGTTACACACAGTGTCCTGATGTTTGCCCAACCACCTTAACCGAAATGCAGCAGGTCATGACCCTGATGGGACCTCAAGCAGATCGGGTTCAGGTGCTGTTTGTGACGGTAGACCCACAGCGCGATACTGCGGAGATCTTGAAGCAATATGTACCTGCATTTGATAAGCGCTTCTTGGGATTAAGACCAGCAGATGACGCTGCTTTAGAAAAAGTAACCAAGGACTTCAAGATTTATTACCGTAAGGTACCAGGTAGTAGTCCAGGTTCTTACACCATGGATCATACGGCGGGAAGCTATGCATTTGATCCCAGCGGTCGTCTGCGTTTGTATATCAAGCATGCACAAGGTCCTGAGACCTTGGCACATGACTTGAAAGAACTCTTAAAGTAATTAAAGAATCGGCTTAGGCAGCTTGCAACATGCCGCGCATCTTTTTGAGGGCAGCAGTTTCAATTTGACGAACGCGCTCCGCAGATATGCCGTACTCATTGGCAAGATCATGCAAGGTTTTTGTACCGTTACCATCGGCATCCATTGCAAGCCAACGCGACTGCACAATATTACGGCTACGCTCATCTAAGGCCATTAAGGCTTGATCTAACTTGGGCCCCTGCATAGCGTCTGATTCGGCGTGAGCCATCATCTCGGTTGGCTCTTGGCTATTATCAGCAAGCCATGCAATCGGTGCATAAGCAGAATCTTCATCGCTATCGTCGCCTTCAAGCGCAACATCTCCACCAGCAAGACGCATTTCCATTTCTTTTACATCGGAGCCTTTAACATCAAGCGCTTTAGCGAGAGCATCTACTTCAGCTGGGCTGAGAGTGCTCAAGGTAGGCTTATTGCTCCGAAGGTTAAAGAATAGTTTGCGTTGAGCTTTAGTCGTTGCAACTTTTACCAGACGCCAATTTTTTAAGATGTACTCGTGTATTTCAGCCTTAATCCAATGAATTGCATAAGACACTAGACGAGCACCATTGTTCGGGTCGTAGCGCTTTACGGCTTTCATTAAACCAATATTGCCTTCTTGAATTAAGTCAGCATGAGGAATGCCATAGCCAAGATATTGACGCGCGACAGAAACGACCAGGCGCAAATGGGAGAGCACCAATGTTTTAGCAGCATCCACATTTTCAGTACGACGAAATTCTTGCGCAAGATGTAACTCTTCCGCAGCGCTGAGCATCGGTACGCGATTAACGTATGCAATATAGGAATCAAGAGTGCCAACCCCAAGGGATGGCAGCATAGGAAATGCAGACGCCGCCGCAGTCTGCGGTACTGGCAGTCTTTGCACATTCGGTTTGTCGGATTTCTTTTGAACCATTTTTTTTATAAATATGAGGTGTTAATAGAAGACTATTTTAGCACTCTTGTCAATAGAGTGCTAATCCTTTTAAAAGTCGTTAAGTAATTGATTTAATTGAATAATTCTGAGGCATATTGCCCTGCTGTGAAGGGGGCTAAATCATCAATTCCCTCACCTTTTCCCAGGGCCAAAATAGCCGGTTTAGGGCCATCTTGTAGGGTATGGGCTAGTGCGCAAATGACCCCGCCTTTTGCAGTGCCATCGAGTTTGGTGATAATGATTCCAGTAAGCCCCAAAGCCGCATGAAAGGCCTTTACCTGGCTCAAACCATTTTGACCGGTATTGCCATCAAGCACTAGCAAAGTATGGTGTGGCGCTCCTGGAAGCGCTTTGCCGATCACTCGCTTTACCTTCTTCAGCTCTTCCATCAGGTGGTCTTGGGTTGCTAGACGCCCTGCTGTATCAATAATCAAAATATCGCTTTTACGAGAAATCGCAGCATGAATGGCGTCATGCGCGACGGCAGCAGCATCCCCGCCCTCTTGGGTAATCACATCCACTTTATTGCGACCACCCCATTCTTGAAGTTGATTGCGTGCTGCAGCTCTGAAGGTATCTCCTGCAGCTAGAAGAACGGATTTGTTCTGTGCTTGGAAGAGGCGACACAGCTTACCAATGGTGGTGGTTTTTCCTGCACCATTGACACCAACGACTAACCAAACTTCAGGAATAGCCGCTTTATCAGTAATGAATAAAGGATTAGGAGTGGGCTCTAGGGGCTTCAAAAGTGCGCTAACCTCTGTAATGAGAAGCGCCTGGAGTTCCTCCGGGCTAGAAGCTTTTTCTGATTTAGCTGCCTTGCGTAATTTGCTGATCAATTGCTCAGTCGTAGGAAGGCCCACATCACCTTGAATCAGTGATTCTTCTAAAGTATCAAACCAAGCTTCATCCGTCTTGCTTGATTTGAAAAGAGATCCGAGAGTTTTACGTAATCCGAACATAATCGATACAATTTAATCCTTGCATCTTATCAATTTAATTCTTGGGAAATGGTGATTTAGCAGATGCGACCTAATTTACTCCGAATTTTCTTTCTATTTCTTCTGGCAACCCCCTTGTCATGGGCTGCGACAAGTAATGAGCCTCAAACTCACGAGTTCAATTTAAGCAATGGCCTGAAATTGATAGTTAGGGAGGATCATCGCGCTCCGACGGTTGCTCACATGGTTTGGTACCGAGCCGGTTCAATGGATGAGACCAATGGTAGAACTGGAGTAGCACATGTGTTGGAGCACATGATGTTTAAGGGAACTAAAAAAGTGAAGGCTGGCGAGTTTTCTCGTTTGGTTGCTGCAGTAGGTGGTCGCGAAAATGCGTTTACTTCCCGCGATTACACCGCGTACTTTCAACAAGTGGAAAAATCTAAGTTGGAGGAAGTGATTAAGCTTGAAGCAGATCGCATGTCGAATTTAAATTTTGATGATGCAGAGTTTGATAAAGAGATTCAGGTGATTATGGAAGAACGTCGCCTTCGCACGGAAGATAACCCGAGCAGTCTCTTGAATGAATCATTGATGGCCACTGCTTATATGAGCTCTCCTTATCGCCATCCTGTGATTGGATGGATGAATGATTTGGTTAATATGAAAGCAATAGATGCACGTGATTGGTATCGCAGTTGGTATGCCCCCAATAATGCAACTGTAGTGATTAGTGGTGATGTTGATCCGCAGAATATGTTGAAGCTGGTAGAAAAGTATTACGGCGTGATTGCACCTCATGACTTACCAGTCCGTAAACCTCAAGTTGAGCCACCACAAAAAGGCATCAAACAGGTGCAAGTAAAGGCAGCAGCTGACAGTGCACAGTTAGCAATGGCCTGGAAAGTTCCTAAGCTAGAACCAGGCAAGCTAGATGACCCAGAGCCTTATGCCTTAGAGCTTCTAACGGCAGTACTCGATGGTTATGACAATGCTCGTCTAAATCGGGTGTTGGTAAAGCAAGAAAAGGTTGTGAATGATGTGGGCGTAGGCTATGACATGATTTCTCGTGGACCTGAATTATTTTTAATTAGCGCCACGATGGCAAAGGGAAAGACCGTAGCGCAAGCGCAAGCAAGTATTCGTAAAGCCCTTGAAGAGATTAAAGAAAAAGGGATTTTGGAGTCAGAGCTTAAGCGTATCAAAGTGCGAATTCTGTCCGATCAAATTTATAAACGGGATTCTATTTTTGGTCAGGCAATGGAAATTGGTAGTAATGAGATGGCCGGATTCTCATGGAAAGATATCGATTCTATGCTCGAGAAAATGCAAACCATTACACCTACACAGGTACAAGCTGTTGCTAAAAAGTATTTAGTCGATGAGGGTTTAACTATTGCCGTATTAGATCCTCAAGCCAGAAAATCACCAGCGAATAAGGAGGGCAAATGATGCGCGCTCTCAAACGGGGACTGTGGATTGCTATTCTGAGTGCTGGGCTGATTCAGGGTGCCCATGCCATTTTGCCAATCGAAAAACTCAACTCTATTAAGGGAGCTAAAGTATTTCTAGTGCAAACCAAGGCTTTGCCGATGGTGGATATTGAAATCAGTATTGATGCTGGCGACCGTTATGATCCTGCTGATAAAAGCGGCCTAGCGGATATGGCCGCAGGCCTTATGAGCTATGGAGCGCGTGGCGATAAGGGCGTATGGACTGAAGCTCAAATTGCCGATGAAATAGCCGACTTAGGTGCCAATATTGGGGTGTCAGTTGGTGGTGAGCGCACTATTATGCGGATTCGGAGCTTGAGTCGTAAAGATCTGCGAGAGAGAGCGGTGCAATTAGCGGCGACGATGTTAAGTGCCCCTTTGTACGATGCCAAAATTCTGGAGCGTGAGAAGCAACGTTCAATCACCAATTTACTCGAAGCTGAAACAAAGCCTGAATTTGTATTAGAGCGGCGCTTTAAAAAATCAGTTTATGGCAGCTATCCCTTAGGCAATAATCCAAGCGTGAAGTCAGTGAGTTCAGTGAGCGTATCTGACCTAATGCAATTTCATAAAACGTTTTATCGTGGCGATCGGATGATTATCAGTATCGTTGGCGATGTTGATCGCAGCCAGGCTGAAGAGATTGCACAAATCTTATTGAAAAAGATTCCACAATCTGGTGCGCCTATTGCGCAACTACCCTCTCTTGGCCGATCACCCATCGAAAGCCTATCTGAGCGAGAAATACAAATTCCGTTTGATACCCAGCAGGCCCATATCGCCATGGGTATGACAGCGATTGCACGTAATAATCCAGACTTTTTCCCCTTGCTAGTAGGTAATTACATTCTGGGCGGCGGTGGATTTGTTTCTCGACTCATGTCAGAGGTTAGAGAAAAGCGAGGCCTTGCTTACAGCGTATTTAGTTACTTTGCGCCTGGTAAAGACACCGGTATTTTTCAGGCCGGTCTTCAAACAAAAAATGATCAAGCTATCTTAGCGCTAGAAGTCATGAGTAGCACTATTGGAAAATTTATTGCTGAAGGCCCCACAAATGCCGAGCTCATGGCCGCCAAATCTAATTTAGTGAATGGCTATCCTTTGCGAATTGATAATAATCGGAAGCTGCTGGATAACGTGTCTTCCATTGCATGGAATGAATTACCGCTCGACACTATGGAGACATGGACCAAACAAGTTGAAGCGGTTAGCTTGGAGCAGGTAACAGCTGCTTTTCAAAAATATCTTGCGATGGATCGTATGAAAATCGTAGTCTTGGGCGCGCAAAGTAAAGCTGCTCGTTAATAGTGCATGAACAAACCAGCGATTAAAAAAGGTTCACAAACTGAGCCACCTAAGAAGGTCAGAATCATTGGGGGTATATGGCGTAGTCGTTTACTCTCGGTCTTAGATTTGCCAGGCTTGCGCCCTACTACTGACCGCATTCGGGAAACGCTCTTTAATTGGCTTGGACAAGATTTGCGTGGCTTGCGTTGTTTAGATTTATTTGCAGGTACTGGCGCTTTAGGATTTGAGGCAGCCTCCCGTAATGCTGAGTTAGTGGTACTTTTGGAGAGAGATAAAAATGCCTACGCCAATTTGCATGCGAACTTCAAATTGTTGCAATCTTCACCAAATTCTGGGTTAGTAGAAATATTGCATAGAGATAGCTTGGAGTTTTTAAAACAACAAGCTGACCATTCCAGCCATTTAATTTTTATAGATCCTCCATTTCAAGATTCGGCATTACTAGATCGTGCAGTAATTGAGGCTGCTAGGGTATGTGATGACTCGACTGGCGGGGGTATTTATGTCGAGTTTCCGTCTACTCGCACGAGGGAGGAAGTAGAAGCCCTGATACCGGAGTGGCATTGTGGAAAATACTTAGAGGCAGGCGCTGTAAAAGCTTGTCTATTTCGGGGTAGAAGAGGCTAAACTCTTGCCTGTAGCTGTTAAAGCCCTAGGAGATTTATGACTGTCGCTGTTTACCCAGGAACATTTGACCCTTTTACTCGTGGTCACGAGGATTTGGTGCGTCGAGCATCCAGTATTTTTAGTGAACTGATTGTTGGCGTCGCCTCCAGTCGTAGCAAGCATCCCTTCTTTACATTAGAGGAGCGGATAGATATCGCCAAGGAAGTGCTAAGTCATTATTCCAATGTGAAGGTGGTGGGCTTTAATGGATTGCTAAAAGATTTTGCTCGTGAGCATAATGCGCGTGTCATTGTGCGTGGCTTGCGTGCCGTATCCGATTTTGAATATGAGTTTCAGATGGCCGGCATGAACCGCTATCTTTTGCCAGATGTCGAAACTTTATTTTTAACCCCCTCCGACCAGTATCAATTTATTTCAGGTACTTTTGTGCGTGAGATTGCCTCTATGGGTGGTGATGTCAGTAAGTTTGTTTTCCCATCTGTAGAAAAGTGGTTAGTTCAAAAAACTGCTGCAAACGAGTTGAATAAAAAGTCAGGTCAATAGGTCAGCCATGGCTTTAATGATTACGGACGAATGCATCAACTGTGATGTATGCGAGCCTGAATGCCCAAACGATGCCATCTATATGGGCTTAGAGATTTATGAAATTCATGCTGATAAGTGCACTGAGTGCGTGGGGCATTACGATGCGCCTCAGTGTCGCCAGGTATGTCCAGTTGACTGCATTCCATTTGACCCTGCACACAAAGAAAGCCAGGATCAACTCATGGTGAAGTACAACTTACTTATGGCTAAGAAAAAAGCCGAGTCAGCTTAAGTCTTGGAGTGCAGCTCAAGCATAGCTGCTGCAGTATCACCCTTTAAGAAGAGCGGCAAAATTTGCAAACCATTTTCAATGCTGGCATCAATCAATTTTTGTTCAGTCAGTTGGGGTCTGCGTAAAACATAATCAGCGACATCCATAGGACGTCCATCGCCAGCCAAGTCTCTTGGGTGCCCGATACCCAAGCGCAAGCGCCAGTAATCCGGTGTGCCTAGATGGGCTTGAATATCTTTGAGGCCATTATGCCCACCTGTACCACCACCTAATTTAATGCGGGCTGTGCCGGGTTTTAAATCTAACTCATCTTGCACAACCAAGATTTCAGACGCTGCGATTTTATGAAAGCGACACAGCGCGCCAACCGCTTGACCACTTAAATTCATATAGGTGCTCGGCTTGAGAAGATAGAGATCCTCGCCTTCCCATTTGGCCTTAGCTACTTTTCCATGAAACCGTTTTTCTGTTTCAAAGCGGGCCCCTAATTGTTTTGCTAGGGTGTCGACAAACCAGAAGCCAGCATTATGCCGATCAGCTTCATGCTCATCGCCTGGGTTGCCTAAGCCAACAATTAATTTAGTCATGATGGGAGTTTAAAGATATAAAAGCGTTTCTACAAAGAGCAAAAAAGAAAGCCCGCTTGCGCGGGCCTTCTGTTGCAAAGAATGCAGCTTTAAATCATTAAGCCTTGTCTTTTGCATCAGCTGCAGGAGCGGCAGCTGGAGCTGCAGCGGCTGGAGCAGCCTCTTCAGTTTCAGCAGCTTTAACAGCAGGGATACGTGCGTTTGCAAGTACTGGGTTCTCTTGCTCAACATGCAATACCAAAGAAACACCTTTTGGCAATGCAACGTCTTTAGCATGAATAGAATGACCCACTTCGATTTTCGCCAAGTCCACTTCAAGGAACTCTGGCAAGTCTGCTGGTAAGCAAGACACTTCGAGATCGTTGAGGATGTGGCTAATGACAGCGCCTTGCAATTTCACAGCTGCTGAAGTTTCAGCGTTAGTGAAGTGCAATGGAACGCGCATGTGAACTTTCTCAGTCGCGGATACGCGCTGGAAGTCAATGTGCAAAACCAATGGCTTAAATGGATGCATTTGGTAATCGCGTAGCAACACTTTTTGTGTTTTGCCACCAACTTCCAAATCCAAAATGGATGAGTGGAATGCTTCCTTGCGGAGAGCATGGAACAACGCGTTATGGTCTAACTCAATGACCAAGGCTGGATCTTTACTACCGTAAACGATTCCCGGAGTTTTACCGGAATTGCGCAGACGGCGGCTCGCACCCGTTCCCTGTACGCTTCTTTCAAAGGCTACAACTTTCATATCAAATTCCCTTTTAAGGTTAATTTCCGTTCGCGACCAAACAGAAAAGCCTTCGATTATATCGTGGGAATGGGTATTTTTGCCTACAAATGGCTCAAAACTGCCAAAAAACGAGATAAAGCAGTATTTTTTGGCTTATTCGGCAAACATGGACATGACTGAATCGCCCTTACTGATGCGGGATAGGGTTTCAGCCAAGATAGGCGCCACGCTCAACTGACGAATTTTGGCCACCTTAATGGCCTCTGGGGTCAGTGGAATAGTGTCGGTGACAACAAGCTCATCCAATTCGGAAGAGGCAATACGGGCTACTGCACCGCCCGATAGCACCGCATGAGTACAGTAGGCGGTAACACCCTTAGCACCACGCTCTTTAAGCGCTTCAGCGGCCTTACAGAGGGTTCCGCCGGTATCGATGATGTCATCCATGATGACGCAATGACGGCCTTCTACTTCGCCAATCAGGTGCATTACTTCGGAAACGTTCGCTTTAGGGCGGCGTTTATCAATAATCGCCAAATCAGTGCCTAATTGCTTAGCCATGGCGCGGGCGCGCACAACGCCTCCAATATCTGGAGAAACAATGATTAAATCTTTTTTGGTCTTCTGAGCTTCCAAGTCAGCCAGTAATACGGGCGACGCATAGATGTTATCTACGGGGATATCAAAGAAGCCTTGAATTTGGTCGGCATGGAGATCCATGGTCAGGACGCGTTCAATGCCAGCAACTGACTGAAGCATGTTTGCTACGATGCGCGCGGAGATTGCAACCCGGGCAGAACGCGGACGACGGTCCTGTCTGGCATATCCGAAGTAAGGGATCACTGCGGTTATGCGGCTTGCAGATGCTCGTTTAAGTGCATCAATCATGATCATGAGCTCCATCAAACTATCGTTTGTTGGAGCGCAGGTTGATTGGATTACAACGACATTTTTACCGCGGACATTTTCTTGAATTTCTACTTGAATTTCACCGTCGGAGAACCGACCTACAAAGGCTTTGCCCATCTGAAGATTGAGCTCTTTGGCAACAGCCTGTGCCAAAACGGGATTTGCGTTGCCTGTAAATAAAGTCAATAAATCAGCGTTCATGGGGGCGGACATAGGCTTTGGGTAGAGGTTAAGTGGTTTCTTGGTCGTTTCTACAGTATTTGGCAGGGGAAGAAGGATTCGAACCTTCGCATGCTG
>CANCIL010000037.1 GCA_947378095.1 Betaproteobacteria bacterium | reverse complement strand
AAGCTGAGATCCGAGATGGATGCTTTGGCAAAATGGAGTGGACCTGGGTTCGTCAAAGCTGAGCTTAGTGGTTTATTTGAGACGCATGGATCGGAATAAGGAAAGCATCAAATGCATATTGTGATTTCTGATGACCATCAAGACTGTATCCGCCAGCTTGCTTGCTTTGAGAAGCTCAAAGACCATACCGTTCGTATTCATAACAATAGTGTGAGCGGCCTAGATGCTCTAGCGGAACGTTTTCAAGATGCTGAGGCAATTGTTCTTATTCGGGAGCGAACAGTAATTACAAAAGAATTGCTGGATCGCTTGCCTAAACTGAAGGTAATTTCTCAAACAGGAAAAATGGCATCTCATGTTGACCTTGAGGCTTGCAAAGCCAAGGGCATTGTTGTCATGGACGGCAGAGGGTCTGGCGCTGCTACAGCCGAACTCAATATGTTGCTGATCCTCGCTGCACTCCGCAGACTAGTCGAGGAGGTGACGAGGTTTAAGGATGGCCAGTGGCAGGGCTATTTAGGCGATCAGTTATCAGGCAAGGTATTAGGTGTTTATGGTTTTGGCCGAATCGGCAAGCAAGTCTGCTATTTAGGCAAAGCATTTGGTGCTAAACCCTTGGTGTGGGGTCGTGAAAGTAGCCTACAAAAGGCGCAGCAAGAAGGATTCGCTGTAGCAAGAACAAAAGAACATTTCTTTAGTGAAAGCGATATTGTCTGTTTGCAGCTTAGGTTAAATGATCAGACAAGGCATATTGTGAGCGCTCAAGATTTGGCCTTAATGAAGCCTAGCTCACTTTTAGTGAATGCAAGTCGTGCTGAGTTAATAGCGCCTGGAGCTTTGGAGGCTGGACTGAAAAAAGGACGTCCTGCTTATGCAGCAGTAGATACCTATGAGTCAGAGCCTGTTCTTGGGGCTAGCGATCCACTCTTACATTTGCCCAATTGTTTATGTACTCCTCATATTGGTTTTGTCGAGAGAGATAACTATGAGGCTTATTTTGGGATTGCTTTTGACAATATCAATTCTTATCTAGCTGGATCACCGCAAAATTGTGTCAATCTAGAAAATTAAACCTTAATTAAGAGCCAAGAGAAAATAAAAATGGATTTTCATTTAACGAGTGAGCAAAGAGCGTTTGCAGATGCAGTGTCTAAGTTTGCTGAAAAAGAATTAGCGCCCGGCGCTCTAGAGCGAGCACATAGTCCCGAGTATCCTTGGGCAATTGCGCAGAAGATTAGTAGCCAAGGCCTGTTAGGAATTGCCTTCCCAGAAAAAGATGGTGGTATGGGTGGAACGCTGATGGATGCGGTGATTGCTATTCAGGAAGTGGCATTACATTGCCCAAAATCTGCAGACGTAGTTCAAGCTGGAAATTTTGGGGCGATTCGAACCTTTGTTGAGTACGCCAGCGAGCCACAGAAGGAAAAATATCTTCCTGATTTATTGGCGGGTAAAAAAATTCTGGGCTTAGGTATGAGTGAGCCAGGTGCCGGCTCAGCTGTTACTGAATTGGCGACCTCAGCCAAAAAGGTAGATGGTGGATATTTAATTAATGGCTCAAAAGTTTTTTCAACTCATAGCCCTGAAGCGGGCGTGTTCTTGGTATATGTTCGTTTTGGTCCTGGCTTAGAGGGTATTGGCTCAGTACTGGTTGATCGCGACGCGCCTGGTTTGACTGTCGGTCAGCCCAATAGCTTCATGAGTGGTGAAGAGTGGTCACAGCTGTACTTTGAAGATTGCTTTATCTCTGATGATGGTTTATTGCTAGGTCCAGGAGGATTTAAAAAACAAATTAGTGGCTTTAATGTGGAGCGGATTGGCAACTCATCAAGAGCGCTGGCCTTGGGCCGCTATGCATTTAATAAGGCCAAAGAGTATGCCTCTGTTCGTGAGCAATTTGGCAAGCAAATTTGTGAATTTCAGGGGATCCAGTGGAAGTTTGCCGATATGGCCGTTAAATTAGATGCTGCCCAACTCATGCTCTACAGGGCGGCCGTTAATGCCGAGGCAGGATTGCCTTCAGCCTATGAAACTACGGCTGCTAAGTTAATTTGTAACAATACTGGTTTTGAGGTGGCCAATGAGGCGCTGCAAATCATGGGGGCGACCGGGTACAGCCAGGAGACCCTAGTTGAGTATTGCGTGAGACGGACACGCGGTTGGATGATTGCTGGCGGATCTATTGAGATTTTGAAGAATAGAATTGCTGAAGAGGTGTTTGACAGGCGTTTTAATCAACGGGCATAGTAGCGTTGGTAATTTATTGAAAATATAAAAATTAAAGAGACATTCATATGAAATACATTAAGCAAATAGCAGCCACCTTTGGTTGTGCTTTGGTTTTAGCGGGTAACGCCTTCTCTCAAGGGGCTGCTAACTATCCAGATAAGCCAATCAAAATTATTGTTTCCTTCACTGCTGGCGGTACAACTGATATTTTGGCTCGGGAAGTAGCAAACCAGATGAGCATTCGCTGGAAAGTTCCAGTAGTGGTAGAAAACAAGCCTGGAGCTGCCGGTAACTTAGGTACGGAGATTGTGGGAAGGGCAGCACCAGATGGTTATTTATTGTTAGCTAACTCCATTGGTCCGATCTCAATTAATCCAACCTTATTTGGAAATTTGGCAGTAAATCCCCAAAAAGCTTTAGATCCAGTGGCGCTATTGGGAGATGTGCCAAATATCTTGGTAGTACCAGCATCTTCAGGCATAAAAACCTGGAAAGAATTTCAGGCTTTTGCGAAATCGAATTCGGGTAACTTAAATTATGGTTCTACTGGTATTGGTACCACTGCACATTTAATCAGTTTCTTGTTTTCACAAAAGACCGGCATAGATGCTACGCATATTCCTTATAAAGGTGCAGAGGCAACGCGGGATTTGGTGGCAGGTCGCTTACAGTTTATGTTCGCTACAGCACCTTCAGTGATTCCACTCATTAAAGCAGGTCAATTGAATGCAATCGCGGTTTCATCGAAAAAGCGTATTAGTGCGATGCCTGATTTACCTACATTAAATGAGTTAGGTGTTGATATTGCTACTGGTGCTTGGTTTGGTTTATTTGCTCCAGCGGGAACAAATCCTGCGATTGTCAAAAAACTCAATGAAACGGTTGTGAGTATTTTGGAAGAGCCGGCCATTCGTCAGAAATTACTTGGCTTGGGTGCGGACCCTATTCTCATGAATGTTCAAGAATTTACAAAGTTTGTCCGGGGTGATTACGCTCTTTGGGCGCCAATTGTGAAGGCGTCTGGGGCTAAGCCTGAGTAAGTTATGACCCTTTTACAAAAATTTGGACAATTTATAGAGGCTAGCTACCAAACTAGCTTCTCCGCTCCTACGCTGCATAGTGCGCGCCGTGCTTTATTGGATTGGCATGGTGCACTCATTGCGGGTGCTGATACTGAGGCCGCATCTCGACTTAGAGAGGCTTATAGGGATGAGTTTGGTGTGGGGAATTGTTCTGTTGCAGGCAGTCAGAAGAAGGTATTTGCTAGAGCAGCTGCCTTTATGAATGGCACGATCTCGCATATTGCTGAATTTGATGACATCTTTAGAGATGGCGCCTATCACCCCGCGTGCCCAACGATTTCTGCTGCGATGGCTCTAGCAGAGTCGCGTAATGATTCAGTTGAAGATTTATTAGCGGCCATCATTATTGGTTACGAGGTTTCTACTCGAATTAGTAAGGTCATTCAACCGAGTCACTATCAATATTTTCATACAACGGGAACGGTGGGTGTATTTGGTGCAGCCGCAGCATGTGCATACTTACTCCGCTTGAATGCGTCTGAAGCATGTGATGCTATGGCGACGGCAGGTACATTTGCCAGCGGCCTTCAACAGGCATTTCGTTCTGACTCTATGACTAAACCCATGCACCCTGGGCATGCAGCAGAAGTGGGCTTGAATGCTGCATTGCTTGCACAGGCTGGCATGACGGGCACTCCAGATTTGCTGGAGGGAGATGCTGGTTTTGGTGCTGCTCTTTGTGAAAATCCCAGATGGGATGAATTATTTATTGATCTGGGCTCAAGCTGGAATATTGAGCAAATGACTTTTAAGAATCATGGTTGCTGCGGACATAATTTCCCAGCGATTGATGCTGTATCGCATTTGCTGAATGAGCATGCGATTGATCCAGAACAGATTCAGAAAATTCGTGTGGGTGGCTACAAAGCGACTGTGGAAGTGTGTCATTACGTACATCCAAAAACGCCGTTTGAAGCAAAGTTTAGTTTGACTTATACCGTATCAGCCAGAATCATTCTTGGACGCGTTCGCGAGCGCGCCTTTTTAGAGAATGCTTTAAATAACCCTCAGATCTATGCAATGGAAAAGAAGATTGAATTAAATATTGACCCTGAATGCGCTGCAAAATTTCCATTGCATCGCTCCGCTAGGGTGGAAATAGAAATGAAGGATGGAAGTGTTTTCAAACACCATCAACATACTCGTCATGGCGACCCAGACGAGCCATTAAGTGATCAGGAGTTAGTGGATAAATTTCATGAGCTGGCTGAACCTAGGGTTGGTCTGCAAATAGCTCAGACTCTATCTGGGGAGGTTCTCGAAGGGGCGCCTCCTTTAGTCCGAGATTTAAGCAAATTATGGTCAAAAATGAGCTATTGATCCTTTAAGTAATTAAAATATCTTCAGTAAATTATTGGACAAAAATCATGACTGCAGGACGCTTAGAATTACCTTCGCTTAAGAATAAAGTGAGTCCAGACGAGTGGAAAGCTCGCGTAGATTTAGCCGCTTGCTATCGCTTGATTGCACATTATGGGATGTCAGACATGATGGCTAATCACATAACGATTCGAGTGCCTGGCGAAGATGGCGCCTTCTTAACCAATCCCTATGGAATGATGTATGAGGAAATGACTGCATCTTGTTTTTTAAAGATCAGTCATGATGGTGAAGTTTTATTCAAGCCAGATTTTGGTGAACTGAATTATGGCTTTAATAAACCAGGATATATTTTGCATAGCGCAGTTCATCACGCACGTCCTGAAGTAGATTGCGTGATTCACACTCATACTCCTGCTGGAATGGCGATCTCTTCCTTAAAGTGTGGCTTACTCCCGATTAATCAAACGGCGATGCGTTTTCTAAAGATTAGCTACCATGATTACATGGGGGTAGTTCTCGATATGGCGGAGCAGGAAGTCTTGGTTCGTGACCTAGGTAATGCTGAAGCGATGATTTTGCGCAATCATGGTTTATTGACCGTCGGCAGAACTGTAGGCGAGGCTTTTAACTGGATGCATCGTCTTGAACTCTCTTGCCGCGCCCAGTTGGCCGCTATGGCCTGTAACACCCCGCTTCAAGAGGTATCGCCTGAAGTGCTAAAAGAGACATATATGAACTACCAACCTCAAACTCGCAGGCCTTATGGTCTGATGGACTGGCCAGGTTTATTGCGCATGGTTGAGCGTATGGATCCGAGCTTTAAGGAGTAGCTTAAACAAAGCCATTTGATGTAGCATGAGCTGCTAGAGTATGCATCAGCGATCTCTAGCGGTTAGCAGTAAATGTAGTGGTAGCAATATAAAAATATAAAAGCGTCATCGCTAAAAGCTGGAGACATACATGCGGCAAACTTATTTCCAAAGATGGACCTTTGGGGTTCTCTTACTTTGTTGCTCTTTTTGGGTTAATGGACAAACTTATCCTAATAAGACGATCACATTAGTGGTGCCTTTCGCACCCGGTGGAAATATTGACGTCATTGCTAGATCGATTGCACCTTCATTGGCCAAGGTGACTGGGCAATCTGTGGTGGTTGAAAATAAGGCTGGTGCTGGTGGCGCTATTGGATCTACGTATGTTGCTAGGGCAGAGCCTGATGGGCATACTTTATTGGTTGCTACGACCAATACGATTTCAGTATTGCCTTATATGCTTAAGAATCCTCCATATAAGTTAGAGAGTTTTGAACCAGTTGGACTTGCTGCAGTTTCTCCATTGGTGTTGGTAGTACGTAAAGACGATAAACGTTTTACGGATGCTAAATCGGTTTTGCAGGCCGCTAAAAATGCCCCTGGCAAAGTTTCAGTCGGGCATGCAGGGCAGGGCACATCGAATCACATTGCGATTCTGCGCATGGAAGATGCAACAAAGGCCAACTTTAATATCATTCCTTATAAAGGATCAGCACCTGCTTTAACCGATCTCATGGGCGGGCAAATTGATTTTGTAGTTGATCAAATTACAAGCTCAAAACCGTTTGTCGATTCAGGCAGTTTGCGCATCCTGGCAGTGCTTTCTAAGGCGCGTGACCCTGGCTTGCCTGATACGCCTACCTTACGTGAGGCGATGGGGGTTGATCTTGACGCCAGCACAACGGCGGGGATCTTAGCACCACTAGGAACTCCACCTAATGTTGTGAAGTCGCTGAATGCATCACTTAGAAAAGCCATTGACGATAGCGGAGTGCGTGGTCGATTAAGTGTGTTGGGTAGTACTGCCCGCTCATCTACTACTCAAGAATGGGCAGCTATGTTGAGCCAAGAATCGAACAATTCTCAAGCCTTAATACAGGCTGGAAAAATTAAGGCCGAATAAATTACATGACTCGCATTTGTTTACCTCCTCAGTCTGAATACACAGCAGTGAACTTTTCTGTTCCTGCTGGTGCTTGCGATAGTCACGTCCATATTTTTGGACCCTTTGCACAATTTCCCTTAGCGGAAGACCGCAGTTATACCCCTCAAGAATTTTCTCCTGATCAATTTGCTGCCCATTTAGATCGCATTGGATTTGCCAGAGGCGTATTAGTCACCGCCAGCGTTTGCGGAACTAATAATGGTTCTTTATTACAGGGCTTGGAGCAATATCCGGATCGCTTTAGAGGAGTAGTTGTTCCTGATATCAATGTGAGTGATCAAGAATTAGACCGTTGGCACGCATTAGGCGTGAGAGGCGCACGCTTCAATCTTTTGCAAATTGACGGTAAACCTATGTACCGCAACGGTGTAGGTTTGGAAGTATTGAAAAAACTAGCACCAAAGTTTGTTGAGCGTGGTTGGCATGCCCAAATCTGGGCTCATGCACCAGATTTACCAGAGTTGGCGCCACAACTACTTCCTTTGGGTTTGCCTTTAGTGATTGATCATATGGGTCGAATGAATACGAGCCATGGATTAAATAATCCTGGCTTTCAGTTTTTATGTAAATTACTTGCTGAAGGTAAGGGTTGGGTCAAAATTTCTGGGGCCGATCGAATTGGTGACGTTCAACAGGGATATCAGGATGTTGATCCATTTGCAAAAGCACTAATCGCAGCTAATCCCGAGAATGTGGTGTGGGGAACAGACTGGCCACATATTAATTATTTTGACTCTGCATTAGTGCCTGATGATGGAAGGCTAGTGAATTTATTGTCACGATGGATTGAGAAGCCCCAAGACCTTGAGCGCATCTTGGTTAGCAATCCTGCACGCCTTTATGACTTTCCAAAGATCTAAGAATCTCATGCGTATTCTAGTTAGCCCAAAATCTTTTCTGGAGTTGCAGCAACTCATCACAAATCCATTCGATTTTGATGTTGAATTTCTCAATAGTGATGAGCAAACGCCGGGCGTGCAATTTGATGCTGCTCTGATATCGCGAGATATCACCGCTACATCTACCAAACAAAAAGTTATTCCTTCCACGCAGTCCTTTTATGACCTCTTACTCGGCTCATCTGATCTAAAGTGGGTTCAGATTCATTCGGCTGGAGCTGACCGCCAAATCTATCTGGATCTCATGAAGCGTGGAGTTGTGATTTCTGGGTCCTCTGGGGTAAACGCACCAATTGTGATGCAAACCGCTATTGCTGGAATACTGATGTTGGCTAGACAATTTCCGAAAATGTTAAAGGCCCAAGCAGAGCGTCGTTGGGATTCGCTCATTAACTATCCATTGCCGCCAGACTTAAGCGGGCAAACTGCCGTGATAGTCGGTCGAGGTCCTATCGGGGATGGCATTGCCAAGGTCTTACAAGTACTTGGTGTACAAACCATTGCCGTGGGATTTAATGCTGCCTTAAAAAATCAAGCCGCATCCGAGGGTTCAAGCTCCAAGACGATTCATATCTCCCAATTAAAACAGGTATTGCCGCAGGCCCAGTGGCTTGTGCTAGCTTGCCCCTTAAGTAGTGAGACTCGCAATTTGATAGATCAATCTGCAATTGATTTATTGCCAAAAGATGCCCACCTTATCAATATTGCTCGTGGAGAAATCATTTGTGAAGCCAGTTTGATTGCTGCATTACAGAGCAATAAATTAGCTGGCGCCTATCTCGATGTATTTGCCTCTGAGCCTTTAGATGTTCAGTCGCCCTTATGGAGTATGAATAGGGTCATTGTGACGCCGCACTCCGCTGGACATTCAGCAGGAAATGAGGCTCGCGTTTTAGAATTGTTTGTTGAAAATCTCCGTTTATTTGCCCATGGTCAAGCCTTAAAAAATCAAATAGCGGCTTAATGCTATTTCCTATTCATTTTCTTTATTAATCGAGTAATTTTTATGCCTCACATGCCTGCTTCTGCTGCTTTATCCCGTTTTCGCGTGATTGATTTAACTCAAGTGCGCGCTGGTCCTACTGCTTGTCGACAATTGGCTGATTGGGGTGCCGATGTGATTCAAGTGCAGATGCCAGACCATATGCGTGGAGATGACACGCTTGGCGGTCAAGACGGCTCAGATTATCAATACACCCATCGCAATAAGCGCTCCATTACGCTTAACCTGAAAGAGCCTGAAGGCATTGCTATCTTGAAGCGTCTGATTGCTAGTGCTGATGTCGTAGTAGAAAACTTTCGACCTGATGTGAAGTTTCGCTTAGGAATTGATTACGAAACCTTGAGCAAGGATCACCCCGGTTTGGTATATGCGAGTATTTCTGGCTTTGGGCAGAGTGGTCCATTATCCCAGCGCCCTGGCTTTGATCAAATTGCACAAGGCATGAGTGGCTTAATGTCAGTGACTGGTAAGGCTGGAGATGGTCCCATGCGAGTAGGTATTCCCATTGCCGATTTATGCGCTGGGATCTTTGCTGCTCAAGGTATCTTGGTGGCTTTATTAGAGCGAGATGCTTCCGGCAAGGGGCAGTGGTTGCATACCTCCTTATTAGAATCCATGATTTATATGATGGATTTCCAAAACTCCCGCTGGTTAATTGATGGCGACGTTCCTACTCAAGCGGGTAACTATCATCCGACCAGCATTCCAACGGGAGTGTATAAGGCCAAAGATGGCTATATGAATATCGCAGTATTTGGATCTAAGATTTGGGAGCGCTTCTGCGATATTCTGGGTGCGCCTGAATGGGTTACCGACGAGCGCTATAAAGATAAGCAGGGTAGATCTATTAATCGAGATTCCATTAATGCAGAAATTAATCGTCGCCTCGCTGCGCAAGATTGTGCATATTGGGTTGAGCGCTTCAATGAGGGTGGCGTTGCTTGCGGCTTGATCAACAATGTCAAAGGTGTTTTCGAGGAAGCTCAAGTTCAGCATCTGGGTATTGTGAAAGATGTTGTATCGATTCATCATGGCCCACAAAAAATGGTTGGCCAACCGATGCAGCTTACACGCACACCAAGTACTGTTGCACGCTCTGCTCCGAAACGTGGCGAGCACAGCGAAGAAATTTTGAAAGAGATTGGTCTTGAAGCGGCTGAACTCTCTGGTCTGAAAGCAAAAGGAGTTTATTAATGAGCGCAGTTATTTATCAATCTATTACTGAGCGGGTCAAAGTTTGGTTGGATAAAGATGGTAGTACTTTACAAATTCAATTTAACAATCCCAGTCGTCACAACGCCCTCTCAGTTGATATGTGGGAGGCAGTAGTTCCACTGCTTAATACTGCTGAGAGTGATGATCGAATTCGTTTGGTTGTCTTTAGTGGAGCGGGCGAGAAAGCGTTTGTATCAGGTGCTGATATTACTCAGTTTGAGGATCTGCGCGCTGCTCAAGAGGCGGTAGCCCGTTACGAATCTTTGGCAGAGCAAGCACTAATGGGAATTTATAACTTTAGTAAGCCAACTCTAGCCTGTATTCAGGGGTACTGCATCGGTGGCGGCGTTAATGTGGCGATGAGTTGCGATATCCGCATTGCCAGTAGCGACTCCGTATTTGCTATACCAGCGGCCCGCTTAGGATTGGGATATCGTTATTCAGCATTGAAAAATCTAGTTGATTTAGTAGGTCCCGCCATGGCCAAAGATCTCTTTTTCACAGCTAGGCGTATTGATGCAAATGAGGCTCGCCATATTGGTCTGATTACTCGCGTATGCGAGAAAAGTGAGTTGCCTGCTTTGGAAGTTGAATACAAAAAAGCCTTAGCTGAGAATGCGCCAATCACGGTTCGCGCTGGTAAGGCAATCATTGCCGAGATTCTCAAAGCTTCACCTGAGATTGATCACGATACATGTCGTCAATTAATTCGTGACTGCTTTGATAGCGAGGATTACTCAGAAGGTCGTCGCGCCTTTATGGAAAAGCGTAAACCCGCATTCCGCGGAAAATAAACACACTAGAAAGTCAAAGATGAAGTCATATTGGATGCAAAGCGATGGCGTTAATGCGGATATTGATCTACGTGATGTAGATATTCCAAGCCCAGGCCCTGGTCAGTTATTGGTGAGAGTACGCGCAGCGGGATTAAATCGAGGTGAATTTATTCTCAGCCATGGGCTGCATAAGGCGGGTACTGCAAAGCAGATAGGCATGGAGGCGGCTGGTGAGGTAGTGAGTTGTGGCACCGGCGTCACTGGTTTTAAGTCAGGAGATCGGGTGATGGGGCGTTGCCCGGGGGCCTTTGCTGAATATGCTTTGATGTCAGAGCCAGAAACAATGAAGATGTCTGCATCTCTTAATTGGAATCAAGCAGCGGCATTGCCACTGACATCATTAGTGGTGTTTGATATGTTGGTAGTACAGGGTAACTTAAAGCCAGGTGAATGGGTATTTGTAACTGGCGTGACTTCAGGGGTAGGTGTCTCTGCTCTCACCATGGCAAAAGCCTTGGGCGCAAAAGTGATTGGTACTTCTGGCTCTCAAGAGAAATTAGATCAACTCAAGGCGCTTGGATTGGATATCGGGATTTGCACGCGAGAACCTAATTTTTATGACGCCTTAATGAAGGCTACAGACGGCAAGGGCGTTGATCTAGTGGTGAACACCGTTGGTGGATCCGTGTTTGCGGAATGTATTCGTGCAATGGCATTCCAGGCACGCTTGGCTACAGTAGGTTATGTAGACGGTGTATTAAAAGCAGAAATGGATATTGAAGCCTTGCATGCGAAGCGCTTGAAATTGTTTGGGGTATCCAATAAGTTGCGCACTGCAGAGCAACGTGCTGCAGCAATGCCAGACTTCAAGAAGCTGATTTTGCCGCTTGTCGACTCAGGAAAAATTGTTCCCATGATTTATAAAACCTTGCCCTTTGAGCAATTGCTTGAAGCCAAAGCCATCATGGATTCAAATCAACATCTTGGAAAAATTATCTTAGCGGGAACGCAGGAGGGATCCTAATGAATCGATTGAAGTTAAGCCTATCGCTCTTATTGGGAATATTGGCATCTGCTGCTATTGCTCAGCCATACCCTAATAAACCCATTAAATTGATCGTTGGATTTGCGCCTGGTGGCGCAGCTGATTATGTGGCTCGTAATATCAGCGTTCCTTTGGGACAAGCTTTGGGTCAATCGATTGTGATTGAAAATAAACCCGGCGCTGGTTCGAGCATTGCTGCTGAGCAAGTTGCTAAGTCAGCACCCGATGGCTACACCATCTTAATAGCAAGTCCAAGCAGTATTTCAGTAAACCCCGCTTTAAGTCCAAAGTTAGGTTACAAGCCAAGTGATTTTCAGCCGATTAGCAAAATTACTAGCTCACCTGTCGTGATTGCAGTCTATCCGGGTACTGGCATTAACTCTGTAAAAGAGCTCATTGCGAAAGCGAAACAGGATCCAGGCTCACTGAACTATGCTACTTCAGGAAATGGTTCTGCTCCACATCTTGCGGCTGCATTATTTGGCCAGGTAGCTGATGTGAAGATGACGCATATCCCATTTCGTGGAGGATCTTTGGCGATCCAGTCTGTGATTGCTGGAGATACTCAGCTTACATTCGGTACGCCACCTTCAGTGCTACCCATGGTTCAAGCAGGGCGTTTAAAAGGTTTAGCGATTTCTGCAAAAGATCGTTCACCTCTTGCGCCTAGTCTGCCTGGCATGAAAGAGGCTGGTCTGCCAGATTACGCGATTGAATTTTGGTACGGTTTATTTGTTCCAGCAGGCACGCCACCCGCGATCGTGCAAAAGATTTTTGAAGCTACACAAACAGCCTTAAAGCAGCCCAATGTCAAAGCTTCCTTGGCAAGAGAGGGAACGGACGTTTCTTTATCTACTTCCCCGGCTCAGTTTGCAAAGTTTTTGGCTGAAGATGAAAAGTTTTGGGTCAAGCTAGTCAAGAGCGCCGAAGTTACCGTAGATTAAATAGCGCTTAATAAATAAAAATCAATATCTAAAATAGATCGAGACAATCATGATTAAAAAATTACTTCTCCTGGGGTTGAGTGCCTTTTCTATTGCTGCAACTGCAGCTTACCCAGATAAACCAATTACGATGGTCGTGCCCGTTCCACCGGGTGGAATTTTGGATGCGGTAGCGCGCATGATTGCACCTGAAATGACCAAAATATTGGGTCAGCCTATTGTGATTGAAAATAAAACAGGCGCCGGTGGAAATATTGCTGCTACGGCGGTTGCTAAATCAGCGCCCGATGGCTACACCATACTTTTGGGCTACTCCATGTTCCACGTAGGAAACCCCTCAATGTATGCGAACTTAGCGTGGGATCCTATTAGGGACTTTGCTCCAGTGAGTATGCTGGTTGTCTCACCACATGTATTAGCTGTGAATCCCTCTGTGCCAGTTAATTCTTTGCAAGAGTTGGTGAATTATGCAAAAGCCAATCCTGCAAAATTAAACTACGCTACCTCTGGTAATGGATCTGTGCCGCACATTGGGGTAGAGCTCTTCAAACAGCAAAATCAGTTAAATATTACTCATGTACCTTATCGTGGCGCCGGTCCTGCCATGTTGGATGTGATTGCAGGCAATGTACAAATGACAGTAGCAACGCCCCCTTCTTTAATGCAGTTTGTTCAGCAAGGAAAGATGAAGGCTTTAGCTGTTGCTGCCAAGAAACGCATTCCGCAAATGCCGGATGTACCCACTTCTGCTGAGGCAGGGTTCCCTGGCTTTGAACTAGAGGCGTGGATTGGGATTCTGGCTCCAGCTGGAACACCCCCAGCTGTCATTGCAACCCTAAATGATGCCGCCAGAACAACGTTGAATAATCCGCAGGTGAAGGCAGCGCTAGAAAAATCGGGTGTGGAGTTGCGTTATATGAATCCTACTCAGTTTGATGCCACCATTCGCAAAGATATTCAGTATTGGTCTAAGGTAATTAAGACTGCCAATATCACTGTTGATTAAATCAATTCAAAATTAAAGAGTAAATGATATGAATGCTTCAAACCAATGGATTGAGCGCGCCAAGAAACTTGATTGTGCAGCGATTAGCGATGCCCTTGATCGCTCGGGCATTGTCGGCCAGTGCTATAAGATAGCTGCTTGTGATCCGAGTTTTCGGATGGTTGGGCACGCATACACTGTGCTCTACCGTTTAGCTAATCCTGATGAAGAGGGTAATGTCGGTGAATATATCGACGATGTCCCGCCCGGCAATGTCATCGTGATCGACAATCAAGGTCGAGATGATATGACTACTTGGGGCAATATTTTGACTGAAATGGCGCACCAAAGAAAAATTGCTGGGACTGTGATTGACGGTATTAATCGTGACGTCTCTTTATGCCGTGAATTAAATTACCCAATTTATAGCAGCGGCTACTGGATGAGAACTGGCAAAGGCCGCATTCAGTTGGTTGGCCTACAAGTTCCCGTGAAAATTGGCGGAGTTACCGTCAATCCTGGAGATCTAGTGTGCGGAGATCCCGATGGGGTTGTTGTGGTTCCAAGTGCTATGCAAGAACAAGTCCTCACTTATGCAGAAGAAATTGTTGCTAGAGAAAATAAAGTCAGAAAGAGCATCCGAGAGGGCATGCGCATGGACGAGGCAAGAAAGCTCCAAAAGTACCACTTCTTACAAAGTCAGGATTACGATCAGAAGTAATTTGAATGTATTGGCATCCCTGCTGGTTTAGTAAATAAGCCTTAAACTTGCTGTGTGCCAAAATCACTCGCTAAATCCCTTTCTGAGCCCGATATATCTCGCCTGATAGAAATGGCATGGGAAGACCGAACGCCATTTGATGCGATAGAGAAATCCTTTGGCTTATCAGAATCCCAGGTGATTGAAATCATGCGTAGTCAATTAAAGCGCAGCTCCTTTGAGTTGTGGCGTAAGCGAGTTACCGGTAGGGCAACGAAACATAGCGCGTTGCGTAGTAAAGAGGTTCAACGCGCTTACTGCCCTACGCAATACAAAAGTAAATGAAGGTAACAAAGAAGGCGGAGACTCGCTTCATTCTGATTCTGGGCGATCAGCTCGATCTTCAGAGTGCTGCTATACGAGATTTTGATCGCCAAACCGATGAAATCATCATGGTGGAGTCATCGAATGAGGCTCAATATGTTTGGTCTCATAAAGCAAAGATCGCCCTATTCCTCTCGGCTATGCGTCACTTTGCTCAGGCATTAAGAGAGCAGAACTATCCACTGACCTACATACAGGAATCACCTTTAACCATTGTTGAAGTCTTAAGACAAGAAATTATTCGCAAGAAGGTGACACATTTAGTTTGTGTGGAGCCTGGTGAGTGGCGAGTCAGAAAAGCTCTGGAAGCATTGGCGCTGGATTTACATATTCAGTTAGAGATTCGGGATGACACGCATTTTTACTGCACACCTCAAGAATTTAAGGCTTGGGTAGCGGATAAAAAAGAGCTCAGACTAGAATACTTTTATCGCCTAATGCGTAAGACCCATCAGGTCTTGGTAAACGGGGACGGTAATCCTGAGGGCGGGCAATGGAATTTTGACCAAGATAATCGCAAGTCCTATCCCAAGAAAGGTCCTGGATTAATTGATGCACCTGCTGCATTTGCAGTTGACGCAATCACCCAAGAGGTTTTAGATTATGTTGAGCTTACTTACCCTGATCATCCTGGGTCCTTAGCCCAATTTAACTGGCCAGTAACTAGAGAGCAGGCCATAGATGCGCTTGAGTACTTCGTGGAGTATCGTTTGCGGAACTTTGGTGTTTATCAGGATGCGATGTGGACGAACACGCCGTTTGGTTGGCATTCTATTCTGTCGAGCGCACTGAATCTCAAACTATTAAACCCGCGCGAGGTCATTGCATCCGTTCTTCAGGCCTGGAAAAAGTATTCCTTGGAGCTTTCAAGTATCGAAGGATTCATCCGGCAAATTCTAGGGTGGAGAGAATTTGTGCGGGGAATGTATTACCTCGATATGCCTCAAATGGCCTTGGATAACTTCTACGATCATCAGCGTGCTTTACCAATATGGTATTGGACCGGCCAAACAGAGATGGCTTGTATGAAAGACACCATTAGCCAAACTATGGAATATGGGTATGCGCACCATATTCAACGCCTTATGGTGACGGGCAACTTTGCTTTATTGGCTGAAATTTTGCCAAGCGCGGTATGCGAATGGTATTTGGCGGTATATGTTGATGCAATTGAATGGGTGGAGCTACCCAATACAGCGGGCATGGCTTTATTTTCAAATGGTGGACGCTTTACTAGCAAACCCTATATTGCTAGCGGGGCATATATCAAGCGGATGAGTAATTACTGTGGTGATTGCAAATACAAGCCTGAGGTGCGCTATGGAGAATCTGCCTGCCCTATTACTAATCTGTATTGGAATTTCTTAATAAACCATCGGGGCCAATTTGAAGCAAGCCCCAGAACGCGATTGATGACTGCCAATTTAAAGAAAATAAGCGATAGTGATCAGGCAGCCATTCAGGTTCATGCGAAACACATCCTTAATCACTTGGATGATTTGTAATGGGTAATCAGCAATCTACTTTTAAAGGTAATAAAAGTTATTTGCCCAGCAAACTCTGTTTGGTTTGTAAAAAAGAAATGACTTGGAGAAAGTCATGGGCAAAGAATTGGGAATCAGTAAAGTATTGTTCGGATGCTTGTAGAAAAAAAGCTCCTAAGACTCAATCCTAGGAAGACTTTGCCTTACCAGGGTAAGCGCTCTCCTGAATAGCTTATAAAACTGCCTGAGTCTTCTTTATTTAGTCCCTCTATTACTTTAAGCATATCGTTTGCAGCATCTAATGGCGGCCTACCAATTTGCTCTCCGCGAAAAGGTTTAGAGAGCCTGGAGTTGACTGTGCCAGGATGAAGGGCAATCAGCGCAGTATTGGGTTTACTCCTAGCAAGTTCTATTGAGGCAGTCTTGATGAGCATATTGAGCGCAGCCTTAGAGGCGCGATAGCTATACCAACCTCCAAGACGGTTATCTTCAATGCTGCCCACCTTGGCAGATAGAGTAGCCATGACACTATGGTTTGGATCTAAGAGTTTGGAAAAATGCGAAATTGTTAAAGCGGGGCCGATGGCATTGATTTTCATAAGCTCAATGAGCTGATCAGAATTGAGATCCTCTAAGCGCTTCTCTGGCATCCAGTCCGCTGAATGTAGAACACCAATCGTGTTAATGATGAGTTGAAAAGGTCCTGAACTAGATAGTGCTTTTGCAGCTGCTTGGATAGAGTTTGGGTCCTGATAGTCGATTGAAGGCGCTGATTGGCGGCTCAGTCCGATACATTCTATACAAGACGTTTTTTCTTGAAGTAGCTCCATAAAAGCAGAGCCAATGGTGCCGGTAGAGCCAATAATGAGGGCGCGATAAGGTTGGGAAAGCAATGCCATAAGCTCTTTTGCATAGTGAGGGGTCTTCAGCTAGTTTATTGAATAAGTCTTAAACTTACCTGATGTCCAATAATCTCCCTAAATTAACCCTCTTTTTTGACGGTGCTTGCCCTTTATGCCAGGCGGAGATCCTATTTTTATCTAGTCGTAATCAGGAAAATCTATTGGACTTTATCGACATCAATTCTGAAAAATATGATCCGCTGAAGGTGGGCGTTTCATGTGAGGAAGCCTTGGCAGCGATGTATGGTCAATATGCAGATGGCACTTTGATCAATGGGCCTGCTGTTTTTCCAGAGGCGTATAGAAGAGCTAACTTGCCAACTTTAGCTTGGATTTTTTCTAGAAAAACGATGCAACCTGCTTTGCAAATAGGCTATCGCTTCTTTGCTAAAAATCGACATGCAATTTCTAGAGTGCTAGGGCCAGGTGCACTTTGGTTGGTTAAATCCAAATTACCCAAAGCACAGACCTAACAGGTATAGAACTAAATTAGGAAATTAGGAATAAGGAGTTAAGGTGAGAATAGAAGATACCGATCCAGCAAGACATGCAGGCATTGAATACCCGATGGAAGTCAGCGCTCCTGTCTTTGCGCCTATTAAGGTAGTAGAGGAAAAGGATAAGGCGGTTAATGTGGCACGTCAGAATGCCAAGCTAGAGTACGACCGCATCATGGAGCAGGCAGAAGTGCTGATGAAGCAAGCTAAGGCCCTCCAAGCCAGATTAGATGCGACTGAAATGGTCCATTGCGCTAAATTTAGTTTCAATCCAATTCATGGCAAGATTTATTTTCTTTATTACGATGAGCGTAATCAAACGAATGTCTTAATTCAGAATGGCCCCAAGAATTGGAGTTGCGGAATCCCCGATGGATGGATTTACTCAAT
>CANCIL010000036.1 GCA_947378095.1 Betaproteobacteria bacterium | reverse complement strand
GCTTGCTAAAAAACTCAGTAGTTTTTTCAATTTCTAGGCTGCGGATGGAGAAGTGATTCAGGCTTAAGTTTGACATGATGACCTTTTGAATTAAGCAAATAGTGATTTGGCAGATTGAAGATAGCACTGGACGCGATCCCGAATAATCTCTTGTTCAGTATTGGGGCTCTCGGCAGCATAGATAGCCTGACCATAAATCCAGCGTCGCATTCCAATGTAGAAAATTCCCCCATGTAAGCCCATTAAAAACTCCAGTTCGCGCTGGGTAGGCTTAGATGTGGTTGGGCGATTGCAGTATTTTCTTGTCTCGCGAATCAGTCTAGGTAACAAGCGTGAACGCAAGAGTTCAAAAAAGCGATCGCTAATAGAGTGGTCGCTTAATCCTGAAAAAATTAGGATGCGAACAAAATCATAAGTTAAGACCGTATTGGTGTAGTCCAAATAAAAAGCATTAAATTTTTCTTCTGGACTGAGCGTCTGATCATCGAGTAGTTCTTCCCATTCAGGCTTCCAGCGAGATTCAAAAACCTCTTTGTAGACTTCTTGAATCAGCGCATCTTTTGTTGGGAAGTAGTGATAGAGCAGGGTATGCGTAACCCCAAGTTCTTTAGTTAAATTTCTGAGTTGTCCATCCATTCCTTGTTGGGCAAAAAACTGAATAGCACGATCCAAAATTTGCCGCTTACGCTCAGCAGTATTCATTCTGCGCTTGGTTGGCGCCATTGAGCCTGCCGAAATTTCGGCTGTATTTAGGCTAGATTCATGATCATCAATCAAACGCATGGGTTCTCAGGGTTTATCCGAATTTGGACCTATTGACCAAAAGTTAAATAATGGTACATTGTTGAACAATTGGTAGATAAGACTCTATTCGGACAAACCCCAAGGAAAATGCATGGAACTTAATGGCGAGCAACTCATAGCCGCATCAATCCCAGATGTTTGGAGGGGTTTGAACGACATTGACGTACTCGCAAAGTCTATTCCAGGATGCGAAGAGATCAGCCGTATCTCTCCAGAAGAGGTTCACGCCAAGGTAATGTTCAAGATCGGACCTGTTCGGGCTCGTTTTTCCGGGAAATTACTGCTGAGCGACATCATTCCTGACCATTCATGCTCAATGGCATTCGAAGGATCGGGAGGTGCCGCTGGTTTTGCTAAGGGTAAATCAAGAGTGGAATTGAAGTTAGCCGAGGGTGGTACTTTGGTGTCTTACACAACCGAAGCCTCTATTGGTGGCAAGTTAGGTCAAATTGGGGGTCGCTTAATTAGTGCGTCTGCCAAAAAAATTGCAGATGATTTCTTTCAGAAATTTGCAAAAGAATTAGGCGGGGAGGCAACCGCGTTAGATTCTGACGCGGGCAAGTAGTAAAAGGTAGTTTATAAAAATAACGAGTGGGTGCTGTAAAAGTTGTACTTCAGGAAGTAATAAATAAAAAGCCAAAAGGCAAATAAATTGGTGGTGGAGGAGACACAATGAAATCCGCAGCATTTGATTATGTAAAACCCAAGGCCTTGCCTGAGGCGCTGTCATTACTGGCTGAGGCAGGTGAGGATGCGCGCTTAATTGCGGGCGGACAAACTTTGTTGGCCACATTAAATATGCGCCTCTCAGAGCCAAGCATCTTGATTGATATCACTGGTATTGCTGAACTCAAAGGCATCACATTAAATGGCGATCATTTGCGTATAGGTGCTCTAGTTACCCATACTGAGATAGAAGATTCGGATCTCATCGCGAAACATGCACCTTTACTCAAAGCAGCTGCGCCACACATTGCCCATCGTGCTATTCGTAATCTAGGTACTTGGGGTGGATCCTTAGCCTACGGCGATCCTGCGGCTGAGTGGCCTGCATGCAGTCTCACCTTAAATGCCACCATGATTATTCATGGGCCTGCAGGAGAGCGCCGCATATCTGCGCAAGAATTCTTTATCGATCTCTATACCACTTCGCTTGAGCCGGATGAAATCTTAGTTGCTACTGAAATCCCAGTCGCAAGTAGTAAGCAAGTATTTTATTTTCATGAATTAGCAAGACGGCATGGTGATTATGCTGTAGCTGGATTGGCTGCGGTTGCAAATAAGGAAGGCAATACCCTAACCGATTGCGCATTTACTTTTTTCTCAATTGCAGCCACACCAGTCATGGCAAGCCAGGCACAAGAACTAGTCAATGGTCAGCAAGTGAATGCAGAGCTGATTGCAAAAGCAGTAGCCGCTACTCGAGCAGAAATTGAATCTATGGCTGACATCACGAATAGCGCAGAAGCTAAACAACATTTAATCGGCGTATTGCTTGAGCGTGGTCTTAAGCATTTAATTGCCTGATCTACCCAAATCGAACGCGGAGATTTTCATGAGCTTGAAGAAAACCATTTCAATGACAGTCAATGGATTACCGGTGACTGCAGAGATAGAGCCACGCAAACACTTAGTGGATTTTTTGCGTGAAGACCTACATTTAAAGGGCCCGCATTTAGGTTGTGAGCAGGGCGCTTGTGGGGCTTGTACTGTCAAAGTGAACGGTCAAATTATTCGTGGATGCCTTTATCTGGCAATTCAGGCGGATGGCGCTGAGGTTGAGACGATTGAAGGATTGACCAAAAGCGGTGCCTTAGCAGATCTTCAAGAATCGTTTATGCGTCACAACGCAATGCAATGTGGTTTTTGTTCTTCAGGGATGTTGTTGGCAGCTGCTGAGTTGATTGAGCACCGACCAAAAGCAACACGCGAAGAAGTACGCGAATGGATTTCTGGAAATTATTGCCGTTGCACTGGTTATCACTCGATTGTGGATGCCATTGTGGATGTCTTGGAAGCACGGGCTAGTGGTCAGAAAATTAAACCCGTAGTGGCACACGCTTAATCAGGTTAGGAAAACGCATTATGAATAAGCCAAGTGATTTAAAAGGACTAGTTCTAGATCCTGTGACCAATGACCAACGCTATATTGGCGTGAGTGAACCAAGGCATAGTGCTCGACGTCTGCTAGAAGGCCAGGGAACTTACATTGACGACATCAAGCTGCCACGCATGGGGCATGTCGTATTTTGGCGCTCCCCCGTTGCCCATATGAAGATAGGTAAGATTCATAAAGAGGAAGCCAGCAAGATGCCGGGTGTATTAGCGGTTGTCGATGGCGTGCAGATGGCAGAAATTTGTAAACCCTGGGTTGCCACCCTCGGACATTTAGCTGGCATGAAGTCTGCACCTCAGTTTGCGCTAGCAATTGAGCGCGCTTGCTGGCAAGGTGAGCCCGTTGTTGCAGTTGTTGCTGAAACGCGTGCTCAAGCAGAAGATGCATTGCAGCTGGTGGATGTCGAGTGGGAAGAGTTGCCAGCAGTGGTCTCAATGGAAACTGCGCTTGATCCCAAAACGCCTGTGATACATCCTGAACTTGGTGACAATTTGTGTTTTACCCGCAGCTTAGATGTGGGTAATGTAGATGAAGTATTTGCTAATGCGGATGTGGTCGCTGAAGCGACTTTTGGTTTTGGCCGTCACACCGGAGTCACTCTGGAGCCTCGTTGTCAGATAGCAGACTACAACCCAGGCGAGCGACGCTTGACGGTGTATCACTCTCAACAAGCGCCTCATATGATGCAAGATTTATATTGTCGTCAATTTGGTTTATCTGAATCGGACGTGCATGTGATTTGCAAAGACGTTGGCGGTTCTTTTGGTATTAAGGTTCACGCATATCCTGATGACTTTGCTACTGTTGGCTTAGCTATGATGCTCGAGCGACCCGTTAAATTTGTTGCTGATCGTCTTGAGTCATTTACGAGTGACATTCATGCGCGCGAGCATCGCATTAAGGGACGTATTGCTGCAAATAATGCTGGCGATATCCTTGCCTTTGAGATTGACGACTTAACGGCCATTGGTCCTTACTCCATGTTCCCTCGAACAAGTGCAATCGAGGGAAATCAAGTAGTGAATTTAGTCGGTGGGCCTTACAAGCATCAGAACTATCGTGCCAAGCTAGATGTGGTTTTTCAGAATAAGACGCCTACTTGTCAATATCGCGGAGTAGGGCATCCAATTGCCTGTGCTGTTACCGAAGGCTTGGTTGATCTCGCAGCGCAGAAACTGAAAATGGATCCACTAGAGTTTCGTAAGCGTAATGTGATTCCGGATGATGCTTATCCATGTTCTGGAATTTCTGGCATCAAACTTGAAGTCTTATCGCACGAGCAATGTTTGCGCACGATTGAAAAGATGATGGACTATCCAGCCTTACGTAAAGAGCAAGAGCAATTGCGTAAGCAGGGAATTTATCGAGGAATTGGTTTTGCTACCCTGATCGAACTCACTAATCCAAGCCCTGCATTCTATGGTGTCGGGGGAGCGCGTATTGCATCTCAGGATGGTGCTTCAGTTCGCCTCGATCCCAGTGGCGTGGTTTCGGTATTGATTGGTGTGGGAGAGCAGGGTCAGGGTACTGAAGGCATCTACGCGCAAATTGCAGCGGATGCAGTTGGTGTATCAATCAATCAAGTTCGGATTGTGACTGGCGATACTGATGTAACTCCTTATGGCGGCGGTACCTGGGCATCACGTGGTGCTGGCGTAGGTGGCGAAGCGGTTTTATTGGCTTGCCAAGCGCTGCAAGAAAATATTCTGAAGCTCGCAGGCGCTATCTTGAATAGACCCATTACAGAACTATCGATTCGTCGAAGCCATGTTTTAGATAAAGCAACGGGTGAGCAGCTATTACCCTTTAGTGAAATCGGACGCATTGGTTACTTCCGAACTGATACCTTGCCTCCTGGCTTTTCTGCAGACTTGATGGTGACCCGTCATTACACCCAGAAAGATTACCCATTTATTTTCACTAATGGTGTTCAGGCATCTTATGTTGAAGTCGATCCCGAAACAGGATTTGTAAAACTGCTTAAACATTGGGCGGTTGAGGATTGTGGACGCGTTCTCAATCCAATGTTGGTGGATGAGCAAGTTCGTGGTGCCATTGTGCAGGGTATTGGCGGTGTTCTATTTGAAGAATGCTTGTATGACGATAGCGGTCTTCTTAGAAACGGTAGCATGGCCGACTATCTCGTCCCGATGGCAAATGAAATGCCGGATATTGAAGTAGCCCACGTAGAGACTCCCACTCAATCATCGAAGCTCGGTGCAAAAGGGGCAGGGGAAGCGGGAACTGCAGGTGCTCCAGGTGCTGTACAAAATGCGATTAATGATGCTTTGGCCCCATTTAATACAACCGTATTTGATCAACCCATTACCTCTGAAAAAATCTTAAGAGCACTCAAAAAGATCTAGTTTTTTCATCTGAATCCCGTTTTCTTGGTGCATACCCCATCTCTATGGGGTATGAGCATCCTGTAACATCAAGCTTGAGCGGTTCACCTTGGGTGGACCCATGATTAACTTGATACGGTATTGAAAGATATGTCCACATTAAAAGGTAAAACAGCCCTGGTTACAGGTTCTACCAGCGGAATTGGCTTGGGTATGGCTATTGCATTGGCTAAGCAAGGCGCCAATATTATGGTGAATGGCTTTGGTGAAAAAGATGAAGCTATAGCCAAAATCAAAGCCTGCGGAGTAGAGGTGGACTATCACGGTGCTGATATGAGTAAGCCTTCAGAAATTGAAGATCTCATCAAGCAAACTGAAAAGCGTTTTGGTTCTTTAGATATCTTGGTAAATAATGCCGGCATTCAGTACACCGCCAATATTGAAAACTTCCCAGCAGATAAGTGGGATGCCATTATTGCGATTAACTTAAGTTCAGCCTTTCATACGACTCATCATGCGTTGCCAGGTATGAAGAAGCGCAATTGGGGACGCATCATTAATATTGCCTCGGTCCATGGACTGGTTGCATCAACCCAAAAAGTAGCTTACGTTGCCGCTAAACATGGCATTGTTGGTTTGACTAAGGTCACTGCATTAGAAAATGCACGTACTGGCATTACCTGTAATGCCATATGCCCTGGCTGGGTCTTAACTCCTTTGGTGCAAAAGCAGGTGGATGCTCGTGCTGAACGCGAAGGGATCTCTAATGATGCAGCAAAGCAAGCGCTTGTTTCAGAAAAGCAACCTTCAGGAGAGTTTGTCACCCCTGAGCAATTAGCTGCGCTCGCTGTATTTTTGTGTGGCCCAGATGCCTCGGAGGTCAGAGGTGTGGCTTGGAATATGGATGGTGGCTGGACTGCTCAATAAAGCACGAGCAGCAAGCAGCACAGCACCACTGAATGACAGCCGGGTAATTTACTCGGCTGTAATTTTTCTATCCGTAATAATCTTGCCCCATGTGGCAGATTGACTTGCAATATATTTCGCTAAATCTTCACGACTACCTGGATTAGGGGTGAGGCCATGCTCAGCCAGTTGTTTATTGGTTGTCTTGTCATTAAGAACAGCCACCAATGCTTTATTCCATTTTTCCAAAATAACATCGGGCGTTTTTCCAGGCGCTACAAAGGCATACCAATTCACGGCATCAAAGCCTGGGTAGCCGGATTCAGCAATCGTCGGTACATTAGGCAGTGTAGGTGCGCGCTTGAGACCGGTTGTTGCAATCGGAATCAGTTTGCCGTTCTTAATATAAGGATCAGCAGTCGCTAATGCAGAATAGTAGGAAGAAACACGACCCCCTAGAAGGTCAACCATAGCTGGGCTGCCACCTTTGTAGGGGACGTGTACTGTGTCAATGTCAGCACGGACGTTTAAGAGTTCGCCTTGCAGGTGGGAAGCGGAGCCACTACCTGTCGAAGCAAAAGTAATCTTGCCAGGATTCTTTTTGGCCATCGCAATATATTCTTTGAAGTTTTTCACGCCCAATTCAGGAATCACAACCAATACATTAGGAAATGTGACGCCCATAGTCAGAGGAGCCAAATCCTTTTGGGGATCGTAAGGCAACTTCATTAAATGAGGGGCAATAGAGAGTGGGCCAATTGAGCCAAACAAAATCACTGACCCATCGGAGGCGGCATTTGCTGTATAGGCATGGGCAATATTGCCGCCGGCACCAGGCTTGTTATCCACAATCACATTCTGACCCAAGTCCTCACTGAGTTTCTTGGCAATAACACGGGCAGCACTGTCAGCAGAGCCTCCAGGTGCAAAGCCAACCACAATAGTGATGGTTTTCTTCGGCGGAAATTCTTGCGCATATGCGAAGCTGAAGAAGCTTATGAGTGTCAGCGCAATAAATACACGAACTTTAATTGTGCAGGCAAATAGCATAGGTTTGTCTCATTAATTTTGTTTTGGGGTCGTAAAGTGCTGTATATAGTTTATCTACTTTTCCGACCATCGATAACTGGCTAGTTAAAAAGGGGATGAAATCGCTATTTTCAGTAAGATTTCTAAAAAACTGCTTAAACGAACAAAAAAGCCAGAATAGTCTATAGTTATCGCAAAATACCGTATATTTTTATAAGTTTATGTCATTAAAAGGAATAAGAATGGAACATACCTTACCCCAGTTGCCTTACGCTCTCGATGCTTTGTCTCCCTATATCTCTAAGGAGACTTTGGAGTATCACTATGGCAAACATCATCAGACTTATGTTACTAATTTAAATAACTTAATTAAGGGTACAGAGTTTGAGTCAGCCACCCTTGATGATATTGTTAAGAAATCAGCAGGCGGTGTATTTAATAATGCCGCTCAAGTCTGGAATCATACGTTTTACTGGATGGGAATGAAGCCAAATGGCGGGGGCGCTCCTACTGGCCCATTAGCGGATGCAATCAATGCTAAGTGGGGCTCATTTGATAAATTCAAGGAAGAGTTTACAAAGTGTGCTGTTGGTACTTTTGGATCAGGTTGGGCATGGCTTGTTAAGAAGCCTGATGGAAGTCTGGATCTTGTTTCAACAAGCAATGCTGCAACTCCATTGACTACGGATGCAATTCCTTTGCTTACTTGTGATGTATGGGAGCATGCTTACTACATCGATACCCGCAATGCCCGACCAAAGTACCTAGAAAACTTTTGGAACTTGGTTAATTGGGATTTTGCTAGCAAGAATTTTGCTTAATTTATAAGATCCTCAAGGAAAATTTTATGACTTCAATCTTGACCTCTTTAGGGCGCACTGTATTAGCCGGTTTTGTGCTCCTCATTTTGATTATTTTGGCTTTAGGCGGTAACTTTAGTTCTGCTGAATTGCCTTTTATCTTCCGCTGGCTGCACGTTATGTTTGGCGTAATGTGGATTGGTTTGCTCTGGTACTTTAACTTTGTGCAAATTCCTTCTATGCCAAAAATTCCTGATGAGCAAAAACCTGCGATTGGTAAAGTGATTGCTCCCACGGCTTTATTTTGGTTCCGTTACGCAGCATTATTTACCGTTCTCACTGGTATTATTGTGGCGGCATTAAATGGCTATTTGCATCAAGCGTTTACTTTGCAAGCCCCATTCCGCGCTATCGGCTTAGGTATGTGGATTGCTTTAATAATGGCTTTCAACGTTTGGTTCATTATTTGGCCAAATCAAAAACGTGCATTAGGTATTGTTACTGTTGAGGCTGATGTCAAAGCGAAATCTGCTCGTGTCGCAATGCTGACATCACGCTTGAACACTGTGCTTTCAGTGCCAATGCTGTTCTTGATGGTCGCGCAATCACACAACACAACTTGGTTTGTAGTGATTTCATAACTTCAAGTCATTGTTTGCTTCAAAAAAGGCCCGCATTGCGGGCCTTTTTAATTCGAGGATATCTCCATGCTGATCAAACAAGCAAGGGTGGCAATTCTTTGGTCAATGCTGCACGCTGAGCTGTAGCGCTGCCCATTAAAGCGAAGCCAAGCAATTTGCCGTCCTCAGACATAAAGCGAGCTTCTAGGCCCCCATCAATTTGCTCTACCTTCCATGTCCCGCTTGCATCTTTTGGTGGGGGAGAAACAATCGTTGGCAGAGAAGGGGTCTTGACCATGACGGGCATGGCTGGATAGGTCAAAACAGTTTTTTGCCCAAGCAAATTTGGTGCTAGGGCTCTTGCAGCTTGCATGATGGGCATGACATAGGGCAGAACTAGGCCATCGACCTCAGCGCAATCTCCAATTGAGTACACGTTTTTGGCACTTGTTTCTAATTCTCGATTTACGACAATACCAGTATGTGTTTGAATGCCAGCGGATTTCGCTAGATCCAGTCTTGGTTTTAGGCCTATTGCTGAGAGTACTACATCGCTAGTGAACGATGTGCCATTAGCTAGAGAGATTTTGAGTACATCCGCTTCGCGATCAATGCTTTGGATAGTGGTATTGAAGTGCCAGCGAACGCCAGCAGATTCTAATTTATTGGCTAACTCCACCGCAGCCTCTTGAGGTAGTAAACGCCCCAGAGCCTGTGGAGCCATATCAATTACATCAACTTCATAAGTGCTTAAAACGAGGTCATTAGCAAATTCACAACCGATGAGGCCAGCGCCGAGAATGGCAACTCTTTTTTTGCCCTGAATTTGCTGGCGAAACTGTTCATAATCTTCTAGATCATTCACTGTCAGAACTTCGCTAGCTGCAGAGCCTTGGAGTGGGAGGCGGATTTGATCTGCGCCTAAGGCCAGCACCAATTTGCCATAAGGCAGGCTGCCCTTATCTGTATCGATCTGTTGTGTATCTACATGAATTGCACGTACTTCAGTTTCAGCCATGATGTTGAAATCTAGCTGTGATGCCATTCCATCTGAAGGTGTGGAGACTAGCTGTGCCGCCTCTTTCTTGCTAGCAAGGGCAGTAGAGAGCATGGGCTTAGAGTAAAAATAACCTGGCTCTTTAGTAATCAGCGTAATTGGAATTGTTTTATCAAGTTTGCGAATTTCACGAATGACGGTATACCCAGCTAAGCCGCTACCAATGATAGTAATGGCGCCTGGGCTTGATGCAGCTGCTTGATTCAAAATAGAGTTCCCTAATATGGTGCTACGAATAGAAATGCTTAACCGACTTGAACCATTTCAAAATCAGATTTTGAAACACCACAGTCTGGGCATTCCCAGTTATCTGGAACATCAGCCCAAGCAGTGCCAGGAGCAATGCCATCTTCAGGTAAGCCTTTTGCTTCGTCGTAAATAAATCCGCATACGATACATTGCCAAGTTTTCATCATTACTCCTTATCAATATGGCTGATTTTAAAGTTAAATTCAATCAGGCGCTTATTCAGCGTATATGCTTAAAACTTGTTACAGTCAGTCATTCAAGTCAATTTTTAAAGTAAAGAGAAAGTACCCTATGTCCGGCAAAGAACTCATGTTTACACCTGTAAGTCTTGGCTCTATTGAGCTCAAGAACCGACTGGTAATGGCACCCTTAACCAGAATGCGCGCCATAGCAGGGCACGTGCCTAATCCTTTGGCAAAGACCTATTATGCCCAGCGTGCAAGCGCAGGCTTAATCATTACAGAGGCAACCCAAATTTCTAACTTAGGAATGGGCTATCCTGGAACCCCTGGAATTTATACCTCTGAACAGACGGCAGCATGGAAAGAAATTGTGCAAGCAGTACATGCTAAGGGTGGCTGTATTGTGGCGCAGTTGTGGCACGTAGGGCGTATTTCTCACTCTTCATTACATCCTGAGCATGGCGTTCCAGAGGCTCCTTCTGCGATTCCTGCTGCTGGGCAGACCTATGGCGCAGATTGGCAGTTGCATGATTACGAAACCCCTAAAGCGATGAGCTTAGAAGACATTGCACGCTTAATTCGGGAATATGCAGCGGCTGCACAAAATGCAAAAGATGCAGGGTTTGACGGCATAGAAATTCATGCTGCTAACGGATATTTGCTTGATCAGTTCTTGCAAGATAAAACCAATCAACGTCAGGATCAGTATGGCGGCTCGATTGAAAATCGTTTACGCCTCTTAGGTGAGGTGATTGAAGCTGTGGCGCAGGTGTTCCCGAGTTCACGAATTGGTGTCCGACTTTCTCCTTATGGCACATTTAATGATATGAGCGATAGTGATCCAGTGGCACTTTTTACTGCTGCTATTCAAAAATTAAACCAATATCAATTAGCCTTCGTACACATGATTGAGCCGCGTGCAACAAGCGCTGGTGGCGGCGATCAGGTTGATGAAGAGGCACCAATTACCTCTGAAATGTTCAGATCAGCCTATCAAGGCAAATTTATTACTGCTGGTGGTTACGATCAGGCAATGGGTGAGAAGGCATTGGAGGATGGTTTGGCAGATGCGGTTGCCTATGGCCGATTATTTATCTCTAATCCAGACTTAGTAGAGCGCTTTAAGCAAGGTGCAGACTTAAATCCCTACAATCGTGCTACTTTTTATGGTGGTAATGAGGTGGGCTATACAGATTACCCAGCGTTAATGTAATCGTATTCATTTAATCAAGCAATGAGGCCTCCAAAATAATGGGGGCCTTATTTTTTATCTTCTGGATCTTTAAGTAAGTCGTACTGATTGGCGATGATCAATAGGACAAGAGAGGCGATGCCCATCGCAAAAAATTGCCATTGATGCAATATGGCGGTTCCCACAACAGTCATTAATATGGTCCAAGCAACTGCCATCTTGGCTTTTTTGGTGAGCGGTTTCATCTTCAGTCTTCCTGTTAACGCAGAATTTGGCTAATGCATTATTTTATGCACATTATCCATTTTAATTGTTGAGTCGGACTCGTGCACTTAGTTCACTCACGGCGCCTCGTTTGTCTAGCTGGGATAGTCTTAAAGCTTCTACCTCAAAATCGGCTTGACCTGGATGGAATTCTTCATCATTGCGTAGGTCGATCACATATGTCCAGACCAATTCGCGGCCGCGATTCTTAAATACATCCACTACACGTTTCATATGTACCGCCTATAGGTTGATGCTTATTTGATACTGGTAGATGGATTTACGCTGCTCTTTGGGGTGTCTAGGGATTCTTTTAGGGTGATTAAGTTTTTTGGCTCGATGCGAATAACGCCGCCTCTAGGACTATCAATATCAGCAATCAAGAAAAAAGATACAGAGGTGACCAGAGGAAAAATCATAAATAAGCCAATATTCTTTTTGAAGTTGCGCGCACCAAAGCCAACCAGGAGATTAGCGCATATGGCGATAGAGGCCATCAGAATCCAGGCGGTATTTGGGATCCGATTCCACCAAGCCGCCTGAACATACCCTTGAGAATTCAGAACATCATTCATGCCTGAGGCCACCAAAGCCATAACGGGAGTTTGTTGGGCTCGTACATGGGGCAGTACTTCTTTCCACAAGGCATCTTGTAAATCGTCTGTTCTTTGTCGAATGTTGACAATGACATCATGAGGTTGTTTAGAGTAGAACAAAATCCGCTGATCCAGATATTCCTTAAGGAGAACTTTGGTTTTATCTGCAGTGGATGCCGGTAGGAGATCCGCTCTTAAGTATTCTGTTCCGATCGCATTTGCCTCAGCTTCTTCTAAAACTTCCCGCTGGTCATGCCGGTCAATAGCCATAGAAAAAGTGAAGCCAATGATGAGTGCTAAAAGCGTAAGCGTCGCAGTCTGAATGACGCCCAAATCTTGTGAGGTCTCACTGTCTTTAGTGCGATACCGGCTCAGTACGGCGTTACCAAACCATACCGATGTCGAAAAGATCAGAAGGCAAGCCCCAAAAAGCAATATGGGGTGATTTAGCAAGTATTTAATTTAAAAAGTTCCTGGATACAAGATATCGGTAGTGACATTTTGAATATCGCGATGTCCAACATGGGCCATAGTGATATCTAATTCATTACGAATAATTTCAAGACATTTCGTTACGCCGGCTTCACCCATGGCGCCTAAACCATACAAAAAAGGGCGACCAATCATGGTACCGCGAGCGCCTAAGGCCCAAGCTTTAAGGACGTCTTGACCAGAGCGAATACCGCCATCCATCCATACTTCAATATCTTTTCCAACTGCATTCACAATTCCAGGGAGCGCTTGGATGCTAGATACAGCTCCATCAAGTTGACGCCCACCATGGTTAGAAACAATCAAAGCGTCGGCACCAGAATCGGCAGCAAAACGGGCATCCTCTTCATCCAGAATTCCTTTGATGATTAATTTTCCTCCCCAGAGTTTTTTAATCCACTCTACGTCATCCCAACTAAGGCCTGGGTCAAATTGTTCCGCTGTCCAAGAGGACAGGGAGGACATATCGCCAACCCCGGTGGCATGACCCACGATATTGCGGAAGGTTCTGCGGGGAGTCATCGCCATGCCTAAGCACCAGCGTGGCTTAGTGGCCATATTCATGATGTTGGCGATCGTTAATTTTGGTGGTGCAGTTAAGCCGTTCTTTAAATCCTTGTGGCGTTGACCTAAGATTTGTAGATCGAGGGTAAGAACCAGTGCAGAACACTTTGCCGCCTTTGCACGTTCTATCAAGCGTTCAATAAATCCCCGATCCTTCATTACATAGAGTTGGAACCAAAATGGTTTCGTTGTGCGCTCAGCAACATCCTCAATCGAGCAGATGCTCATGGTGGATAAACAAAACGGCACACCAAACTTCTCAGCAGCCTGCGCAGCCAGAATCTCACCATCAGCATGTTGCATTCCAGTGAGACCAGTGGGGGCTAAAGCAACTGGCATGGAAACTTCTTGACCAACCATGGTGGTTTTCAGGGTGCGATTATTCATGTCCACGGCAACGCGTTGACGAAATTTGATTTTTTGAAAATCCGATTCATTGGCGCGGTAGGTTGACTCAGTCCAGGATCCGGAGTCTGCATAGTCATAAAACATCTTGGGAGTGCGCTTTTTATGAAGAACTCTTAAGTCTTCAATATTGGTGATGATTCCCACTAAATTTCCTTGTAATGATTAAGTATTGGCTTATTTAAGCTCTATCTTAGCAATACCGCGCATTTGTTTCTACAATAGGGGGACAACCCATGCTTGGGGCCCCTGAATTCCCATTGTCCTCACTAAACGTAAATGCCCCAGCTGAATCTCGCTACCGCAATGTATTTATTAACCGCCACGGCTTTATGGGCGGGAAATGCGATTGCGGGTCGTGCTTTAGTGGGTAGTATCTCGCCAATTACCTTGAGTGCAGTACGTTGGGGCTTGGCCGCTCTAATCTTATTGCCATTTGGGTGGCGTATTTTTAAGTCGGGTAGCCCATTATGGGAAAACAAGATCCGCTTTCTCATACTCGGTTTATTTGGTGTTGGAAGCTACAACGTTTTACTTTACTTGGCGCTACAAACTTCCTCGGCTATTAATGTCACCTTAATTGGTGCGAGTATGCCAATTTGGATGTTATTTATTGGCAGTGTGTTTTATCAGGTTAAACCTAAACTCTTGCAGATGATCGGAGCGGTGGTCTCTTTGGTCGGAGTAGCGGTAGTGTTAACGCGCGGTGATCTCAGTGCTTTGTTGTCTATGCAAATGGTTGTAGGCGATATCTTAATTATGGTGGCGACCTTTTTATGGGCTTTCTATAGCTGGATGCTCAGTCGCCCTGGAGCTAGTACTGAACGTCAGTGGCCCTGGGCGGATTTCTTGATGGCTCAGATCCTAGTGGGCTTGCTTTGGACTGGCTTATTCGATGGCTTCGAAATTGCTACTGGTCACGCCTATTTAGATCTCAATCTTTGGACTGGATCGTTGATCCTATTTGTGGCCATTGGCCCATCCTTAATTTCTTATCGTTGCTGGGGGCTTGGAGTTAATGGGGCGGGTCCTACTGTAGCTGCCTTTTTCGCTAACTTCATTCCTTTATTTACAGCGCTATTATCTGCTGCCATTTTGGGAGAGCCCCCGAGCTTATTTCATGGGGTTGCCTTTGCTCTGATTGTTGCTGGTATCTGGGTTTCTTCTTCTAAAAATCGTTCCGCCTAGACAAGCTCTCTTGATCTGGGTTCAGGAAATAATCTCAAAAAAACAGTACAGTTACTTCTTTTGGTTTTTTAACGTTTCCAGAGTCTATGGTTGATGTCCTTGTAATTGGTGGTGGTAATGCTGCCCTTTGTGCTGCCTTAATGGCCCGCGAGGCTGGCGCTAGCGTATTGCTATTAGAGTCTGCCCCTAAGGAGTGGCGGGGCGGAAACTCAGCCCACACGCGCAATTTACGCGCGATGCATGAAGGACCGCAAGATGTCTTGCTGGGCACCTACTCAGAGGAAGAATATTGGGAAGATCTCCTAAAGGTCACTGGAGGCCTTACAAACGAAGCGCTCGCTAGACTGGTCATTCGCTCATCTTCGAGCTGTCGCTCATGGATGATGAAACACGGCGTTCATTTTCAGGCGCCTTTATCTGGAACTCTACATCTCTCGCGTACTAATGCATTCTTTATGGGCGGTGGTAAAGCGCTGGTGAATGCTTATTATCGTAGCGCTGAAAAACTTGGAGTGAAAATTCGTTATAACTCGCCGGTAGATTCAGTTGAATTAAAGGATGGTAAGTTTATTGCAGCTTATGTTGGTAAAGAGCGGATTGAAGCTAAAGCTTGCGTGCTTGCTGCTGGTGGTTTTGAATCTAATCGCGAATGGTTAAAAGAAGCCTGGGGCAAAAATGACATAGGTGAATATCCTGCGGATAATTTTTTAATCCGGGGCACTAAATTTAATATGGGTGTATTGCTCAAGTACATGATTGCAGCGGGTGCGGATGCGATTGGTGACCCTACTCAGGCGCACATGGTGGCTATTGATGCACGCGCTCCTTTATATGACGGCGGTATCTGTACACGCATTGATTGTGTTTCCTTGGGCGTCGTTGTGAATCAAAAGGCTGAGCGCTTCTACGATGAGGGCGAGGATTTTTGGCCTAAGCGTTATGCCATCTGGGGCCGCCTCGTGGCACAACAGCCTGGTCAAATTGCCTATTCGATTATTGACTCCAAAGCGCTTGGTCGTTTTATGCCGCCAGTGTTTCCTGGTGAGAAGGCTGACACTCTGGAAGCGTTGGCAGATCAGTTAGGGATTAATCAAGCTACTTTTGTGAAAACCATTCAGGACTTTAATGCCGCATGTGTAGAAGGTACTTTTGATCACACTGCCTTAGATGATTGCCATACAGAAAATCTCAATCCTCCCAAGACCCACTGGGCAAGAAAAATTGATACCGGACCTTTCTATGCGTATGCAGTTAAGCCAGGTGTGACATTTACGTATTTAGGTTTAAAGACAGATCACAATGCCAATGTATTTTTTGATGGTAAGCCCAGTCAAAACTTATTTGTTGCTGGAGAGATGATGGCAGGCAATGTCTTGGGTAAGGGCTATACCGCAGGGATTGGTATGACGATCGGTACAGCCTTTGGACGAATTGCGGGTGTTAGCGCAGCAAAAGCAGTTGGCTTGAAAACGGAGATGAATGATGCAACAGCTTAACTCTCTGATTCAAGAGGCTTCTAATTTGGGCTCTGCCCGTGCAGACCAAGAAGTTGCTCGCATTATGCAGATCTGTAATGCTTGTCGTTACTGCGAGGGATTTTGTGCAGTCTTTCCGGCGATGACCCGTCGGATCGAGTTCAATACCGCCGATGTGCATTATTTAGCAAACCTATGTCACAACTGCGGTGCATGTTTGCATGCTTGCCAATACGCACCTCCACATGACTTTGGGGTCAATGTTCCCTTAGCGATGGCAAAGGTGCGACAAGAAACATATATCGATTTTGCTTGGCCCCATGCTTTTGGCAGTTTGTATAAAAAGAATGGCATTACGCTTGCATTGGCTAGCTCAGTTTCTTTAATTGCATTTCTATTACTAACGCTAGCGCTGAATGGGACTTTATTCTTGGCTCCGAATGGCGGAAACTTTTATGCCATCTTCTCTCATAACACTTTGGCCTTGATGTTTGGCGCTGTATTTGTATTTGCCATTCTGGCAATCGCTATTGGTGTGACTCGTTTCTGGCGTCAAATTTCACCAGGAGTGATCACTGGGGTCGCGGCTGCCGAAGCAACCCATGATGTCTTAAGTTTGAAATACCTAGGCGGCGGCCATGGAGAGGGTTGTAATAATGAAGACGATGCTTTCTCTCTATGGAGAAAACGTTTTCATCATTTCACTTTCTATGGTTTTATGTTGTGCTTTGCTGCGACTAGTGTCGCTACTTTGTATCACTACCTCTTAGGTTTATCAGCACCATATGCACTCAATAGCTTGCCCGTGATCCTGGGTACCCTTGGCGGTATTGGTCTTCTGATTGGACCGGCAGGATTACTTTATTTAAATTACAAGCGTGATAGTGCCCATGGCGATGCCAATCAAAAACCGATGGATAGGGCGTTCATCTTGCTGCTCTTATTAATTAGCGCAACTGGTTTGGCACTCTTGGCTTATCGCGATACGACTTGGATGCCCATTTTGTTGGCGGCGCATCTAGGTTTTGTCATGGGATTCTTCTTGACGATGCCTTATGGAAAGTTTGCCCACGGCATATATCGCACTGCAGCATTATTAAAAAATGCCATCGAGAAGCGGCAAAAAAATACATTGCAACTGGGTTCAGACTAGTCGCCTGAGCTCGTAATCCCAGAATTTAGGCATTCTGATGGGGGTGGGGCAAAGCCTTTGTATTTCATCCCCCATGATTACCCTTAAATCGGTATCATTTACCCCTTATCCCCAGAAATTCTTAGGAACTTACTATGCCAGGCTTGCTACCAAACGTTGATCCAGATGGATTGTTGGAGTTCTCAGTCGTTTATACCGACCGTTCTCTAAATCACATGTCTGAAGAATTCAAGCGCGTGATGGTTGATATCTCCAGCGTACTCAAAGATGCGTACAACGCAAGTTCAGCAGTGATTGTTCCCGGAAGCGGAACTTTTGGTATGGAAGCAGTGGCACGTCAGTTTGCTAATCAGCAAAAGTGCTTAGTCCTGCGTAATGGCTGGTTTAGCTATCGCTGGACTCAAATTTTTGATCTGGCCAATATAACGAGTGACGTAACTGTCATCAAAGGCAAGCAATTAGAAAATTCTACGCAGGGTGTATTTGCTCCTGCGCCAATTGAAGAAGTAGTTGCTTTTATTAAAAAAGAAAAGCCAGCTGTTGTTTTTGCTCCGCACGTTGAAACCTCTGCCGGAATTATTTTGCCTGATGACTATCTCAAGGCGGTGGGCGAAGCAGTCCGCTCTGTAAATGGTTTATTTGTATTAGACTGCATCGCCTCAGGTGCAATGTGGGTTGATATGAAGGCATGCAATGTCGATGTATTGATTACGGCACCACAAAAAGGTTGGAGTAGTTCACCATGTTGCGCATTGATTGCCCTAGGCGATCGTGCTCGTGAGCGTATTGATGCTACGCAGAGCAGCAGTTTCTCCATGGATCTCAAAAAATGGATGCAAATTATGGAGGCTTATGAGAAGGGTGGTCATGTGTACCACACCACTATGCCGACTGATGCTCTCAAGACTTTGCGTAATGTCATGAAGGAAACTCAAGCGCTTGGATTTGCTGCTCTAAAACAAAAACAAATTGATTTGGGTGCCAAGGTTCGTGAGCTGTTGGTGTCTAAGGGTTACGATTCTGTTTCTGCAAAAGGCTTCCAGGCTCCAGGAGTTGTCGTTAGCTATACCAAGGATCCTGATATTCAGTCTGGTAAGAAGTTCATTGCGCTAGGTTTGCAAACTGCTGCAGGCGTGCCATTGCAGTGCGATGAAAGGCCAGACTTCCGTACTTTCCGTATTGGTTTATTTGGCTTAGAAAAATTAGCGCACGTTGATCGTACTGTTGATCATTTAGCTAAGGCTTTAGAAAAAATTACTGAAGCTGAAGCGCAACCCGCTTAATTAAACAGCACCTAAAGAAAAGGCCATCATGTGATGGCCTTTTT
>CANCIL010000035.1 GCA_947378095.1 Betaproteobacteria bacterium | reverse complement strand
TCCTTGGCAGCCATTACTGCCTCAGTAGCTTCTTCGCCAATCTTTTTTAAGATTGCATCATCACCCTTGGAAAAGAGCAGGGCGGTATAGGAAGTTTTGGGATCTGCCTGACCCGCCTTGAAAGCGTCACGACGCTGATCAACCACATCAGCTAAATGTGCGAATGCAGAATCCAAATTAGAAGGTTTATTTGAAGAACTAGTCATCGGTACATTTTATGTCTTTTATTGAGGCAGGCTTTACTTCTTACCCTTAGATTCATCTACCCAACTCGTACTCGCAGAATCCCACCGCATGAAGAAACAACTGTGCTCACCAGTGTGGCATGCAATGCCATCTTTTTGTTCAACCATCAACAAAATGGTATCGCCATCGCAATCTAAGTGAATTTCTTTTACCTTTTGGGTGTGACCAGATTCTTCACCCTTATGCCAAAGCTTCTGTCTTGAGCGAGTCCAATAAACCGCTTCACCTAAACGCAAAGTAGCGAGTAAGGCGTCGCGATTCATCCAAGCCATCATTAAGACATCCTTACTACCCACCTCTTGCGCAATGACCGGAACGAGGCCCTGCTCATTCCAAGTCACAGCATCCAACCAAGGACCTGGCTGCAAATTTTCAATGGGTGTAAATGAGCTCATGGATCAACTGTACAGCGAATCTTAAATGCGGACCGGAATTCCTTGAGAGGCCATATATTCTTTTGCCTCTTGTACTGTGTACTCACCATAGTGAAAGATGCTGGCTGCCAACACTGCGTCGGCATGGCCTTTTGTAATACCGTCTACTAAATGCTGTAGGTTGCCAACGCCTCCTGAGGCGATGACCGGAACGCCAACAGCATCACTCACGGCCGCAGTCAAAGCGAGATCAAAACCATCTTTACTGCCATCGCGATTCATACTCGTTAACAAAATCTCACCTGCGCCTCGTTGGGCTACTTCTTTGGCCCACTCTACTACATCCCTACCAGTGGGAGTGCGACCACCATGAGTAAATACTTCCCAATGACCTGCATCAGTTTGTTTGGCATCAATCGCAACCACAATACATTGCGAACCATAATAAGCGGCAGCATCTGAAACTAAATCAGGATTAGCAACCGCAGAAGAATTCATACTGACTTTGTCAGCACCTGCATTGAGCAAACGGCGTACATCTGCCACTGCACGTACACCACCACCAACAGTTAAGGGGATAAATACTTGAGAAGCAACATCTTCAATGATGTGCAAAATGAGATCGCGCCCATCTGAGGTCGCAGTAATATCTAAGAAGGTCAACTCATCAGCACCTTGACCATCATAGCGACGAGCAATTTCTACTGGATCGCCTGCATCACGCAAGCCAACAAAGTTCACACCTTTCACCACACGCCCTGCAGTAACATCAAGGCAAGGAATAATTCTTTTGGTGAGCACTAGATAATTTTCTTTGCGTATTTGAGTGTTAACTCATCAGCATATTTTTGAGCAGTCGCTAAATCAAGATCGCCAGAATAAATGGAGCGACCTGCAATCACGCCCATCACGCCCTCTTCTTCCGCCTTACAAAGCGCTTCAATATCCTGATTATTAGATAAGCCGCCGCTAGCAATAACAGGAATGCGAATCGCTTGAGCTAACTTAATCGTCGCGTCGATGTTGACACCCTTCAGCATACCGTCACGCCCAATATCGGTATAGATAATAGCCTCAACACCCCAGTCTTCAAATTTCTTAGCAAGGTCGATCACTTCATGGCCCGTGATCTTGCTCCAACCATCTGTTGCCACTTTGCCATCGCGCGCATCTAGGCCAACCATGACATGCCCTGGAAATGCCGTGCAAGCATCTTGAACAAAGCCCGGATTTTTAACTGCCGCAGTTCCAATAATGACAGTGCTAATGCCGTCGTCCAATAAACGCTCAATCGTTTCTAGATCCCGAATCCCGCCACCCAACTGCACCGGAATTTCATTGCCAACTGCTTTAAGAATCGATTTAATCGCAGACTCATTTTTGAGCTTGCCTGCAAACGCGCCATTGAGGTCGACTAGATGCAAACGACGCGCGCCCTTACTAATCCAATGGCTCGCCATCGCGCCCGGGTCCTCAGAAAAAACCGTGGCTTTATCCATATCACCTTGTTCGAGTCGAACACAGTGGCCGTCTTTGAGATCAATTGCGGGAATCAGCAGCATAGCAAGTGGTTAGAAAATATTAAGGTTGCCAAGAAACAAAATTTTTATAAAGCATTAATCCGTATTCTGCACTTTTTTCAGGGTGAAACTGTGTAGCAAAAATATTATCTCGCGCCACCGCAGAAGTAAACCAATCTCCATATTCGGTAGAGCCAGCACCATCTTCTTTGCGCTGCGGCACAACATAGTAACTATGCACAAAGTAAAAGCTCGTTAAGTCAGGAATTCCGCCCCAAAGAGCGTGCTGTTTATCTTGGCGAACCTGATTCCACCCCATATGAGGTACTTTATAGGCAGAACCATCCGCCTGCTTTTTGCCAGCCAATTCAAAACGGCGCACTTCACCAGGAATTAAACCCAGGCATGCAGTCCATTGTTCTTGATTGGAACGAACCTCAGCACTCCGATCAAAGAGCATTTGTTCGCCAACGCAAACGCCAAGCAGGGGCTTAGTTTTAGACGCCTCGAGTAGAGCCTCTAATAAACCTGACTCTTCAAGATGTTTCATGCAATCTGGCATGGCGCCTTGGCCAGGTAAGACCACACGATCTGCAGAACGGATTTCTTCTGGCAGATGCGCTATCAGCACATTGTCATCGGGAGCAACATGATGAAATGCCTGATAAACGGAACGCAAATTGCCCATTCCGTAATCAACGATCGCAATTGTTTGCGCCAAAGTTAGCCTATTGTCTGCTGTTGTCTACTGGGCAACTAGGGGGTGTCTAAATTAGAGACTACCTTTAGTTGAGGGAACAGCACCAGAAGCACGTGGATCAATTTCTAAAGCCATACGCAATGCGCGGCCAAATGCCTTGAACACAGTTTCAATCTGATGGTGCGCATTAATACCGCGCAAATTATCGATATGTAATGTCACGCCAGCATGATTTACAAAGCCACGAAAGAACTCGATACTCAGATCGACATCGAAATCGCCTACGCGCGAACGAGTAAAGGGCACATTAAATTCCAGTCCAGGGCGACCTGAAAAATCGATCACTACCCGAGATAGCGTCTCATCTAAAGGCACATATGAGTGTCCATAACGAGTAATCCCAGCCTTATCCCCTACCGCCTTAGCAAAGGCTTGGCCTAGAGTAATGCCGACATCCTCAACTGTATGGTGATCATCAATATGGGTGTCGCCTTTTGCCTGAACCTTAAGGTCAATCATGCCGTGACGCGCAATCTGGTCGAGCATATGGTCTAGGAAAGGTACCCCAGAGGCTAGTTCAGCCTTTCCAGTGCCATCTAAATTGATGGCAATTTGAATTTTGGTTTCCGAAGTGTTTCGGGTAACGTCGGCTTGCCGCATGCTTCATTGCGCCGCGAGGCGAAGTGTTGATTGAAGCCTCATAATATCATTCCTAGAAGACTAATAAATACAGATATTGCCTTACTTTCTTTCTGACTATTGACCCGAGTACCCTAATGAGCCGTTTTTGGAGCCCCGTCGTTCAAACCCTAACCCCTTATGTTCCGGGGGAGCAGCCGCAAATGCAGCGCTTAGTGAAGCTCAATACAAATGAGAGCCCTTACGGACCCTCTCCCAAAGCGCTCGCTGCAATCAATAGTCTGAACAATGAAGATTTGCGCCTATATCCAGATCCAGAGGGTGTTGCGCTTAAAAAAGCGATTGCCGCACTGCATGGCTTAAATCCAAACCAAGTTTTTTTAGGTAATGGCTCAGACGAAGTATTAGCCCATATTTTTGCGGGACTGCTTAAACAGAATAAGCCCGTGCAATTTCCTGATATCACTTATAGCTTTTATCCAGTCTACTGCAAACTATTTGGGATCGATTATCAAACGATTCCCTTGGGGTCAGAGTTTGAAATTGATCTATCCAATTACAAAGTGCCCAACGGTGGCATTATTTTTCCTAATCCAAATGCACCAACTGGTAGATCTATTGCGCGTGCAGAAATTGAAAAATTACTCGCTCGTAACCTAGACTCTGTCCTCGTTATTGATGAAGCTTACGTAGACTACGGTACTGAATCTTGTATTCCTCTTTTGCGAGGCGACAAATGTCCAGAAAATCTTCTAGTCGTCCATACACTTTCTAAATCAAGAGCACTTGCTGGGCTCCGAGTTGGATTTGCCCTTGGTCATCCATCCCTGATAGAAGGTTTGGAGCGAGTCAAGAATAGCTTTAACTCCTACCCCCTGGGGCGCTTGGCACAAGCTGGGGCAGTCGCAGCGATTGAAGATCAAGCACACTTAGAGGCGAGCTCTCAAAAGGTTATTGAAACCCGAGAAAAGTTGGTTTCTCAATTAAGTGCATTCGGTTTTGAAACCCTACCCTCGACTGCAAACTTTATTTTTACCCGCCATCCACAGCATGCTGGAGCAAAGCTATATCAAGCATTACGAGATCGCGGCATTATCGTGCGCCATTTCAAATCGCCACGTATTGAAGAATTCTTGCGGATTACCATTGGTACTGACGAGCAAAGTAATGAGCTCGTTGCAGCGCTGCAAGAAATTCTTTCTTAAGAAAAATCTCAACCTATTTTTTAAGGCGCATCTCAGCAGCACGAGCATGCGCTTGCAAGCCTTCGCCATGTGCGAGGGTGCTAGCAACCTGACCTAAGGTTTGTGCTCCAGCTTCACTCACTTCAATCATGCTCGAGCGCTTAATAAAATCATACACGCCCAAAGGTGATGAGAAGCGTGCAGTACGTGCAGTAGGCAGCACATGATTTGGGCCAGCGCAATAATCACCTAGTGATTCACTGGTGTAGTTACCCATGAAAATAGCACCTGCATGACGAATTTGTTCGGCCCATTTACGAGGCTCAGCAGCACAGATTTCTAAATGTTCGGCAGCAATCGCATTGGCGATCTCGCAAGCCTCGACCATATCTTTTACTTGAATCAATAATGCGCGATTCCTTAAAGAAGCTTCGATCACTTTAAATCTCGGCATCTCTGGTAAGAGTCGATCAATACTGGCTTGTACTTTCTCAATATACTCAGCGTCAGGACAAAGCAAAATAGATTGTGCTTGTTCATCATGTTCTGCTTGTGAGAACAGGTCCATTGCAACCCAATCAGGATTAGTCGTTCCATCACAAAGAACCAAAATTTCTGACGGACCAGCGATCATGTCGATACCAACGGTGCCGAATACCCGACGCTTTGCTGCCGCGACATAAGCATTACCTGGTCCCACAATCTTGTCGACCGAAGGAATCGTCTTGCTTCCGTAAGCTAGAGCACCCACTGCCTGCGCACCACCAATGGTGAAGACGCGGTCAACACCGGCTATATAAGCGGCTGCCAATACCAATGGGTTGCGCGCACCATCTGGGGTAGGAACCACCATCACCACCTCTTTAACTCCTGCAACCTTTGCGGGGATTGCATTCATCAAAACAGAGGATGGATAAGCTGCTTTACCGCCAGGAACATAAATTCCTACGCGATCGAGCGCAGTCACTTTTTGGCCCAAACGCGTGCCATCCGCTTCTTCATATTCCCAAGAATGACAACCCGCTTCCATCTTTTGCTTCTCGTGATACGCGCGCACTCTCTGAGCCGCAATATCCAAAGCATTTTTTTGATTTACTGGCAAAGCCTTATAGGCTTGCTCTAATTCATTACGCGCGATTTCTAATTCAGAAACGCTGGCAACATTTAAACGGTCAAACTGTTTAGTAAAGTTCAATACTGCCTGATCGCCCTGCGCCTTTACCGCTGCCAGAATCTTCTGTACGGCGGCATCAATCGCCTCATCATCCGCCATAGGTAATGAAAGGCTAGACAACAAAGTATCTTTAAAGCCTGCATCGAGACTATTGAGGCGCTTTACTTTAATGGGTGCAGAAGACATTTGAATAAGGCTTACTTCAGCAACTCAAAAATAGGTTGTAGTTGTGCACGCTTACGTTTATAGGAAGCTTGATTAACTACTAGACGCGCGCTGATATCAGCAATGGGCTCAACTTCAACCAAACCATTTGCACGTAAGGTATTTCCGGTGGATACCAAATCCACAATGGCATCGGCCAATCCAACTAATGGTGCCAACTCCATTGAGCCGTAGAGCTGAATCGTGTCAATATGCACGCCTTTATTGGCAAAGTGTTCTCTTGCGCAATTGACATACTTTGTAGCCACTTTTAAGCGGGAGCCTTGTTTCACAGCAGCTGTGTAGTCAAATCCTTCGCGCACCGCAACTGACATACGGCATTTGGCAATATCTAAATCAAAAGGAACATATAAGCCGTCTGTGCCTTTTTCCATCAGGACATCTAGCCCAGCAACGCCAAAGTCAGCACCACCAAATTGCACATAAGTAGGCACATCTGAAGCGCGCACAATGATTAAGCGCACCTCAGGGTTAGAGGTTTCAATAATGAGTTTGCGTGACTTTTCTGGATCCTCAAGCGGCACAATACCAACCTTGGATAGGATCTGCGCAGTTTCTTCGAAGATGCGCCCTTTAGAGAGGGCTAGAGTCAATTTCATGGACTAATTATCCACCAGGCTTACTTTATGCGCTGAATATTGGCTCCTAAGAGGGTCAACTTTTGCTCCATACGGTCATATCCACGGTCTAAGTGATAAATCCGATCCACCTGAGTTTCGCCTTGAGCCGCTAATCCGGCAATAACCAAGCTTGCCGAAGCACGTAAGTCGGTAGCCATCACGATCGCCCCCGATAGCCTCTCTTCACCCTGCACTATGGCCGTGTTGCCCTCAATCGCAATATCCGCACCCAAGCGATTGAGCTCTTGAACGTGCATAAAGCGATTCTCAAAAATAGTTTCCGTAATGGTAGAGCTACCACTTGCGATTGCATTGACTGCCATTAACTGGGCTTGCATATCGGTAGGAAACGCTGGATATTCTGAAGTGCGAAAGCTCACCGCTTTAGGGCGACCTTGCATCGACGCTTTAATCCAATCAGGGCCCACTTCCATTTTCAAACCCGCATCCTTGAGTTTCACGATAACCGCATCCAAGGTGTCAGGGCGACAAGCTTTTACTAATACCTCTCCACCAACTGCAGCAACAGCGCACAAGAAAGTACCTGCCTCAATACGATCTGGAATAACCGCATGCTCTGCGCCATGGAGTTTTTCTACACCTTCGATTACTAATCGGTCGGTACCAATGCCAGTAATTTTTGCGCCCATCTTCACTAACAACTCCGCAAGATCACCAACTTCTGGTTCGCGAGCAGCATTTTCAAGAATAGTTGTGCCTGAGGCCAAGGTAGCAGCCATCAATAGGTTCTCTGTACCAGTCACAGTAATCATGTCGGTCAAAATTGATGCGCCTTTTAAACGCTCCAATGGTGGTTTTGTTTCTGCCTGTATGTAACCGCTTTTAATCTTGATTGTGGCGCCCATCGCCTTCAGGCCCTTAATGTGCTGGTCGACAGGGCGTGCACCAATAGCGCAGCCGCCTGGCAAAGATACTTTTGCACTATGCATCCTTGCTAGCAATGGGCCTAATACCAAAATGGAGGCACGCATGGTTTTGACCATTTCATAAGTCGCTTCTGAGCTCTTAATAATGGAGGCATTTAAAACGAGGTGGCTACGATCACTTACATCTGGAAAGGTGACTGTGACTCCAATTTCTTGGAGAAGTTTGAGCATCGTACGGACATCCTGCAAATCAGGCACATTACGCAAAACAATCGGCTGATCTGTTAATAAACATGCACACAGAATGGGGAGGGCCGCGTTCTTTGCGCCAGCAATGACTACCTCACCTTTGAGTGGGGTTCCGCCAACCATTCTTAATTTATCCATGAAACTATTCCAGTAAAAACTTTTTTGTGGTGAAGGGTAAGGCTATTTTATGCGGCAGGATTCTGCGCAAATTCTTCCGGGGTATACGCCTTAATAGATAAAGCATGTACCTCAGCCTTCATACGATCACCCATTGCACCGTATACCAATTGATGACGCTGTATCAAGCGTTTGCCTTCAAACTGAGGACTCACAATGGTGGCAAAAAAATGTTGTCCATCACCCTCTACCTGGATATGGGTGCAATCAATTCCCTGCTTGATATAACTCTCGATCTGTTCTGGGGTTGGGAACATGGGTTTCTCCTTTAATGTCTGAGCTTATAGCCCTTTTGCAGCATTCTTAAAGCAATCACTGAGACTACTAAAAAGAAAGAACTCACGATTGCAAAGCTGGTCCATGGGGAAATATCCGAAACCCCAAAGAAGCCAAAGCGAAATCCATCAATCATGTAGAAAAAGGGATTGAAATGCGACACCATTTGCCATGCCGGCGGCAAGGAGTGAATGGAATAAAACACTCCAGATAGCATGGTTGCAGGCATGATAAAAAAGTTCTGAAACGCGGCAAGCTGATCATATTTATCAGCCCAGATACCTGCAATCAAACCAAGGCTTCCTAAAATAGCAGCGCCTAAAAAAGCAAAGGTCAAAATCCATAGAGGGTATTCAATACTGGGCAATCCATACCAAGCGGTAATGAGAAAGACGCCTAGGCCGACAACAATCCCCCTAAATACAGCAGCCAAAATATACGCCGCATAAAACTCAAAGTGGCTTAAAGGGGCAAGCAATACAAATACCAAGTTACCAGTCACTTTTGACTGAATTAAAGAGGATGAAGTATTAGCAAAAGCATTTTGCAGGACCGTCATCATGACTAAACCTGGAATTAAAAAAGCCGTATAACTAAGACGCCCATAAATTTCCTTGCCTTCAAGCACATGACCAAAGATCATGAGATACAAAATGGCAGTGAGGACTGGTGCAGCAACCGTCTGAAAAGCGACCTTATAAAAACGCTTAATTTCTTTACGCAGTAAAGTTGGAAAGCCGCTGCCGTATTCCAAGATGGGTTTATTCAGGGCATTTTTCATAAGGCGCCCCCAGACATAATATTGACGAAGACATCCTCTAAATCAGTTTTGCCTTCTCCGTCTTTTTTAACCGAGCCATAGCGAGTCAATAAATTTTCTGTGGTATCCAGAGCAACAATCTTGCCTTGCTTGAGCATGGCAATCCGTTGACATAAGGCTTCGGCCTCTTCCAAGTAATGTGTAGTCAACACAATCGTATGACCATCTTGATTTAGCCTGCTAATAAATTGCCATAAAGATTGTCTAAGCTCCACATCAACACCAGCAGTGGGCTCATCTAAAATAATGACGGGCGGCCGATGCACTAAAGCCTGAGCAACCAATACTCGGCGCTTCATGCCGCCTGACAAGGCACGCATATTGCTATCGGCCTTATTAGTGAGGTCAAGATTGGCCATGATTTCATCAATCCATGCATCATTATTCCGAATGCCAAAATAACCCGACTGAAAACGCAAGGTCTCACGTACTGTAAAGAAGGGGTCAAAAACCAACTCTTGGGGGACAACACCGAGCATGCGGCGCGCATCACGAAAGCCCTTCTGAACGTCAGCACCCATAATGGCTGCATGCCCATGGTCAGGCCTAACGAGGCCGGCCAAAATAGAAATTAAGGTTGTTTTACCAGCGCCATTTGGGCCAAGCAAGCCAAAAAATTCCCCTGGTTCAATTGCTAAGGAAACATCATCGAGCGCTGTTAGCGCCCCATAATTTTTGGTGATATTTTTAATCGATATCGCTGAATGCATGCGCTTACAAACCTAGCAAAGCAGAGACGCCATATACACCAGCCAATACTTTTAATTTTTCAGGGGCCTGCTCTACCACTAGTGATTGGCCATCAGCCTGTAAGGATTTTTGCCAAGCCAACAACACTGTCAGCACTGTTGAATCAAAATCTTTAAGAGCAGAACAATCAACTCTTCTTAATTCGGAATGATTAGATAAGCCCTCTTGTTGAAGCTGCAAGACATTTTCCTGCGTCACTACCTGAGGTAAGCAAAAGGGCATTATTTTTTGATTTCTATTGAGATGGGCTTACTTAGCTGCAGCCAATTGCTTATTACGATCTTGCAAAAACTTTACTAAACCATCAATCCCATTTTGACCAATTTGATTAGCAAATTGATTGCGATAGGCCTCAACCAGCCAAGCGCCCATAATATTCATGTCATAGACCTTCCAACCATTAGCGCCCTTTTCAAGACGGTAATCGAGAGGAATGGGATCACCACGACCAACGACGACAGTTTTCACAACCACCTCTTTATCGTCGGGCGCTGATCTTAATGCCTTAAATTGCACAGTCTGATCACGCAGCTGACTTAATGCCCCTGAATAGGTTCTCATCAACAGGGTTTTAAATTCTGCGGTAAGAATAGCCTGCTGCTCTGGAGTGGCCTTCTTCCAATTAGGGCCCATTGCCATTTCAGTCGTACGGCGCATATCGGTAAATGGAACAATTTTCTTTTCAACCAACTCCATTACCTTAGGAATGTTGCCCTTCTGAATATCTGGGTCAGCCTTTACTGAAGCCATGACATCAGTTACTACCATCTTGATTAATGCATCAGGCGGGGTATTTTGGTCAGGAACTTGAGCAAAGATCGCGCTAGATAGAAGCAACAAGACTGTAGCGATCGATGCTGAAATCATGCTGTTCGTTTTCATATGCTTTGTCCCATCCACTCTCTATAAATTAGGGCTAATTTTAGCCCCTTAAACGATTTTGCTTATTCGTAAGGATTTTCATAAACCGGCATGAGAGGCTCTTCATCATTGCGCCCCTCATTAATCTGATACTCGCGACGTTGAAGATAGGCATCGCGCATGAAACTATATTTATCAATCGCTGCGCCATCTAATAAATCACCCGCTTCATAGTAGGTGTTGCGAGCATTCACCACGCGCAGCCCAGTAATGCTGTTCCTGAGACCAACATCCGGAATGTACTTAAATAAATAATCTGACTCTAGATCTGCGCCAGTACCAAAGGTGTCACGAACGGAGCTAGGGCCAAAGAATGGCAACACAACATATGGGCCCGAAGGAATTCCCCACACTCCAAAGGTTTGACCCCAATCCTCTTTATGTTTTTCGAGTCCACCTGGAGTTGCGACATCTAACAAACCACCAAATCCAAAAAGGGTATTTACCGCAACGCGCATGATGTCATTGAAGGCATAGTCAGGCTTGCCTTGTAAAAGATTTTGCAAGGCAGTGTAAATATCGCTGTAGTTACTAAAAAAGTTATAGATTCCCTCGCGCACAATCTCTGGCAAGATAAATCGATAGGCAGCAACCACTGGCTTGAGCAAATAGGCGTCTAAGCCTTCGTTAAATTCAAAGACAGAGCGATTAAACGGCTCCCACGGGTCACGCGGCGAAGGCTCTACTCCAGCGGGAATAGAAGCGCATCCTACAAATAAGCAGGTCACACTTAACAAAACTAAGCGCTTTAATCTGCTTGCCCACAAAATCATTTTGCTGCGCCCTTTTCTTGACCACTATCAGCTGCTTTGTTGTACAAAAACTGACTAATCAAGTTTTCCAATACAACTGCTGACTGAGTTTGAGAAATCTTTCCACCATCAGCCAACATATCATCCGATCCGCCAGCTTCCAAACCAATATATTGTTCGCCTAATAAACCTGAGGTCAAAATTTTGGCAGCAGAATCTTTTGGGAATTTATAAGAATCTTCAATCGTCATGACTACAGTGGCTTGATATGTTTTGTCATCAAATGAAATATTGGCGATACGCCCAACAACCACACCAGCACTCTTGACTGGGGCGCGTGGCTTGAGGCCGCCAATGTTATCGAAGCGGGCAGAAATTTTATAAGTTGGGGCAAAGGAGACGGCATTCATATTGCCCACTTTTAAGGCTAAGAAAAATGCCGCCAACAAACCGATGACAACAAATATTCCGACCCAAACATCAATTGCACTTTTTCTCATAAGAACCTCAGTTTATTCTTTCTAATTTGAGAACATCATTGCGGTGAGCAAGAAATCTAATGCCAAAACCGCTAAAGATGAAATCACAACCGTACGGGTTGTTGCCTGCGAAACGCCCTCTGGAGTAGGCCGGGCCTCATACCCTTGGTAAAGCGCGATGAATGTCACCGCTACTCCAAACACAATGCTTTTAATTAAGCCGTTTCCAATATCGGAGAAAAGGTCAACACCGCCCTGCATCTGAGACCAAAATGCCCCTGAATCAACCCCGATCAAAGGAACACCCACAAAGTAGCCACCAATAACGCCTACTGCTGTGAAAATAGTTGCCAAAATAGGCATCGAAATAATCCCTGCCCATAAGCGTGGCGCAATGACTCGTGACAAAGGATCAACAGCCATCATCTCCATTGCGCTTAATTGCTCGCCCGCCTTCATGAGGCCAATTTCAGCAGTCAAAGAGGTTCCTGCGCGACCAGCAAACAATAAGGCGGTAATGACGGGACCTAACTCACGAGTCAATGACAAAGCAACCAATAGACCTAAAGCTTGTTCAGAGCCATAGCGATTTAAGGTGTAGTAACCCTGCAAGCCCAAAACAAATCCAACAAATAATCCGGAGACGGCGATGATGACAAAGGAATGATTGCCAACAAATAAAATTTGATCAATGACTAAACGGGGTCTTTTAAGCAAAAATCCTGAACGGAAAATCACTGCAACAAATAAACGTGCAGCATGTCCAAGATTACTAATATTGCGACGAATGAAAAATCCGAGGTCGCCCAATAGATCGATTACTTTATGGAGTGCTGACATTAGATCTTCACTCCAAAATCAAGCGCTAGACTTTCGCCTGGATAGTGGAATGGCACTGGACCATCTGGAGCAGCATCTAAAAATTGTCGTACAAAAGGATCGGTTGAACGACTTAATTCCTCTGGCGTACCTTGTGCACCAATACGACCATTCGCAATAAAGTAGACATAGTCAGCGATTTCAAATGTTTCTTCAACGTCGTGTGTAACCAATAAACTCGTGGCTCCCAGGGCATTATTCAAATCACGAATTAAGCGCGCAGTAATGCCAAGCGAAATCGGATCCAAGCCAGCAAATGGTTCGTCATACATGATCAACGGGGGATCTAGTGCGATAGCTCTTGCCAGCGCAACGCGTCTTGCCATACCTCCAGAAATTTGTGAGGGCATTAAATCTCGAGCGCCACGCAAACCCACTGCATTTAATTTCATAAGTACTAATGAGCGTAATAATTCTTCGCTCAAGTTGGTGTGTTCACGAAGAGGGAATGCGACATTCTCAAAAACGCTGAGATCCGTAAACAGCGCACCAAACTGAAATAACATGCCCATGCGACGACGGGCTGCCATGAGCTCGGCTGCATTCATCTTACCGATGTCATGGCCTTCAAATAAAACCTGGCCGGATTGAGCGGTATATTGGCCGCCGATCAAACGCAAAATGGTTGTCTTGCCGCAGCCTGATCCGCCCATAACTGCAACCACTTGGCCACGTCGAAACTCCATATTGAGTCCCGACAGAATTTGACGCTCGCCGGGAGCATAAGCAAAGTCGACGTCCTTGATTTCAACGACGACTTCGCCAGCGGCTTTTTTTTCTACTTCCAAAGGAGGTAAATGACTACTGTTCATATCCCCTTATTATCGGGGTAAAACAGATGACCCCATTAAATACTGGTCTACTGCTTGAGCGCATTGGCGACCTTCACGAATAGCCCAAACTACCAAAGACTGGCCGCGGCGCATATCACCCGCTGCAAACACCTTCGGAACATTCGTTTGATAAGCATTTTGACCTTCTACAGTCGCTTTAGCATTACCACGGGCGTCTTTCTCAACACCAAAGGCATTTAATACCTGCTGCACTGGTGATACGAAACCCATTGCTAAGAGCACGAGGTCGGCTTTGATCTCAAATTCAGAATTCGGAACTTCTGCCATTTTTCCGTCTTTCCACTCCAAACGCACACCAATGAGTTTCTCGACTTTGCCATTTTTACCTTCAAAACGCTTAGTGCCAACAGACCAGTCGCGCTCGCAACCTTCTTCATGGGAAGAGGAGGTGCGTAATTTGGTTGGCCAATAAGGCCATACCAAAGGCTTGTTCTCTACTTCTGGGGGTTGTGGCAATAGCTCAAACTGAGTAATTTGTTTGGCACCATGTCGATTTGATGTGCCAACACAGTCTGAACCCGTATCACCACCACCGATAACCACAACGTGTTTGTCGGTTGCACGAATTTCGTTTTTGAAATCGCCGGCGTTTTCTTTATTTTGTGGAATCAAAAACTCTAAGGCATAGTGCACGCCAGCCAACTCACGTCCTGGTACAGGTAAATCACGTGGCTGCTCAGCACCGCCAGTGATGACGACTGCATCAAAATCTTTCATCAACTGCTCAGGAGAAACTGTCTTGGTGGAATAATTTTTTACTTCAGCACCCATTGCTTCTTTGCCGACGAATACGCCTGTTTCGAACTTAACACCTTCAGCCTGCATCTGCTCAACACGGCGATCGATCAACCACTTTTCCATCTTGAAATCAGGAATGCCATAACGCAGAAGGCCGCCTACGCGATCATTCTTTTCGAAGACGGTGACATCATGGCCAACGCGTGCTAACTGCTGAGCAGCGGCCATGCCAGCAGGCCCACCACCCACAATCGCAATCTTTTTTCCAGTCTTGGTTTTGGGTGGCTGAGGCTTAACCCAACCACTTTCCCAGCCCTTATCAATAATGGCATGCTCAATTGACTTGATGCCAACAGGTGCACGGTTAATACCTAAAGTGCAAGCTGCTTCGCAAGGGGCTGGACAAATACGACCTGTGAACTCAGGGAAGTTATTGGTAGATTGCAAAACATCTAAGGCATTCTTCCAGTCATTATGGAAAACCAAATCATTGAAATCGGGAATGATGTTGTTGACTGGGCATCCGCTATTACAGAACGGAATACCACAATCCATACAACGCGCCCCTTGAACCTTAGCTTCTTCATCGGTTAAAGCGACTACAAATTCCTTGTAGTGATGGAGACGTTTAGCGGGCGCTTCGTATGTTTCATCAACGCGCTCGAACTCCATAAATCCAGTGACCTTACCCATATCTAATCCTTAGTATCTTTTCTTAATATCCGTATTAATTAAGCAGCAACCGTTTTCTTCTGAGCCTTTTCCCACAGCTCGCCTAAGGCGCGCTTGTACTCAGTTGGAAGCACCTTCACAAACCGACTGCGGGCATTTTCCCAATCGGCCAACAGCGCTTTAGCACGCTCTGAACCGGTGTAGCGGAAATGACGCTCAATTAAGCCCTTCAAAATTTGCTCATCCGTTAAGCGCTCGCCACCGTCTTTTACATCCACAGGCGCGTGCCAATCAGACTGAGGAATCTTGGCAATCTGCTCAGCAGAAGGCAGCACTTTTTCTAAAGTTGCCATGCTGGTATTACAGCGCTTGTTAAACATGCCATCTTCGTCATACACGTATGCGATACCACCACTCATACCTGCAGCAAAGTTTCGGCCCGTTGTACCCAGCACCACTACCGTTCCACCAGTCATGTATTCACAACCATGGTCACCAGTACCTTCAACAACTGTTGTGGCTCCAGAATTGCGTACGGCAAAACGTTCGCCAGCTACGCCATTAAAGAAGGCCTCGCCAGCAATAGCACCGTAAAGAACAGTATTACCAACGATGATATTTTTTGCAGTATCGCCACGGAACTCATGTGGAGCACGCACAATGACGCGACCACCAGAGATACCCTTACCAACGTAGTCGTTGCCATCACCGACCAAGTCTAAGGTAATGCCGTGTGCCAAGAAGGCAGCAAAACTTTGTCCAGCTGTTCCATTTAATTGAATATGAATAGTGTCATCAGGTAAACCTGCATGACCATAGCGCTGAGCAACTTCACCGGAGAGCATTGCGCCAACAGTACGGTTAACGTTCTTTACTGGAACAATGAAGGAAACCTTCTCACCACGCTCTATAGCCGGCTCACTCTTTTCAATCAAGATATTATCGAGCGCATTGCCCAAGCCATGATCTTGTGTAAGTACTTGATAGCGCGGTACATCGCTTGCAACTTGTGGCTCGGCGAAGATCTTGCTGAAATCTAAACCGTGGACTTTCCAGTTCTCGATACCTTTACGGGTATCCAACAAATCTACGCGGCCAATTAAGTCATCAAATTTACGAATACCTAATTGCGCCATGATCTCACGTGCTTCTTCTGCAATAAAGAAGAAGAAATTCACTACGTGTTCTGGCTTACCAGAGAACTTTTTACGCAATTCTGGATCTTGAGTTGCTACCCCCACAGGGCAAGTATTGAGATGGCACTTACGCATCATGATGCAACCCTCAACGACCAAAGGAGCTGTCGCAAAGCCAAATTCATCAGCGCCCAATAAGGCACCAATAACAACATCGCGACCAGTCTTCATTTGACCGTCAGCTTGCACCCGAATACGACTACGCAAACCATTGAGAACTAAAGTTTGTTGAGTTTCAGCAAGTCCCAGCTCCCATGGTGAGCCAGCATGCTTAATAGAAGAAAGTGGTGATGCGCCAGTACCGCCATCATGACCAGCAATCACAACGTGATCTGCTTTCGCCTTAGCAACACCAGCAGCAACCGTACCAACACCGACTTCAGACACTAACTTCACAGAAACATCTGCTTTTGGATTGACGTTCTTTAAGTCATGAATCAACTGAGCAATATCTTCAATTGAATAAATATCATGATGCGGAGGGGGAGAAATCAAGCCCACTCCTGGCACGGAGAAGCGCAATTTACCAATGTAGTCAGAAACTTTTCCGCCCGGCAGTTGGCCACCCTCACCAGGTTTTGCGCCTTGCGCCATCTTGATCTGAATCTGATCAGCAGAGCGCAAATACTCAGTGGTAACGCCGAAACGACCAGAAGCTACTTGCTTAATTTTGGATCGTAATGAGTCGCCGTCCAATAATGGGATATTTGCTTCTACTACGTCGCTGCCCAAGATACTAGAAAGAGTTTCACCCTTCTTAATGGGAATCCCTTTGAGCTCGTTAACGTAACGATTTGGATCTTCTCCACCCTCACCAGTATTAGACTTGCCGCCGATGCGGTTCATCGCAATCGCCAATGTGGCATGCGCTTCAGTAGAGATTGAACCTAAAGACATCGCGCCCGTTGCAAAACGTTTAACAATTTCTTTTGCAGACTCAACTTCATCCAATGGAATCGCTTTTGCAGGATCAATCTTGAATTCAAATAAACCACGCAATGTCATTTGACGCTTGGTTTGATCATTGATGATGTTGGCATACTCTTTATAAGTCTGGTAGCCCTTCTCTGCACCAATACGAGTTGAGTGCTGCAACTTTGCAATCGTATCTGGCGTCCACATATGATTTTCGCCACGAATACGGAAAGCATATTCACCACCAGCATCAAGCATATTGCTTAGTACTGGATCATTACCAAAGGCCGCATTATGCATACGCAAAGCTTCTTCGGCCACCTCAAACACACCGATGCCGCCAACATTGGATGGAGTGCCTTTAAAGTATTGATCGATGATGTCGTGATTTAAACCAATGGCTTCAAAAATCTGTGAGCCGGTGTAGGACATGTATGTAGAGATACCCATTTTGGACATCACTTTTTGCAAGCCCTTACCAACTGCTTTAACGAAATTCTTCACTGCTTTCTCAGGAGATAAATCGCCTGATAAGCCTTTAGCCATCTCAGCTAATGTTTCCATTGCGAGGTAGGGGTGCACTGCTTCGGCACCATATCCAGCTAGAAGCGCAAAGTGATGTGTCTCACGTGCACTGCCAGTTTCAACCACCAAACCAACACTAGTACGTAAGCCTTTTTGTACTAGATGTTGATGAATTGCAGAGGTTGCCAGTAAAGCGGGAATGGCCACATGCTTCTCATCCACTTGACGATCGCTCACGATCAAGATGTTGTAACCAGAACGCACAGCATCTGCCGCTTCAGCACATAAAGAGGCAAGACGCGCTTCGATACCAGCCTTACCCCATGATGCTGGGTAGCAAATGTCTAACTCGTATGAACGGAATTTTCCGTTGGTGTAATGGCCAATATGACGGATCTTAGTAATGTCCTCAAAATCCAAAATTGGCTGACTTACTTCCAAGCGCATTGGAGGATTAATGTTGTTGGTATCTAATAAATTAGGTTTTGGTCCAATGAATGACACCAATGACATCACCATGTTTTCACGAATGGAGTCAATCGGGGGATTGGTCACCTGCGCAAACAACTGCTTGAAGTAGTTATATAGTGGTTTATTTTTATTCGAGAGAACTGCCAATGGGCTATCGTTGCCCATGGATCCAATAGCTTCTTCGCCATTCATGGCCATTGGAGCCATGAGATATTTGATGTCCTCTTGGGTATAACCAAAGGCCTGTTGACGATCTAATAATTTTGCCGCAGGACGAATAGTGGTTTTTTCATCCACCAGATCCGCATTAGTTGCATCGACCTCATCTAATTTAACGCGGACAGCATCAATCCAACTCTTGTATGGCTTCGCTTTAGAAACTGCATCTTTCAACTCAACGTCATCAATGATGCGCCCTTGCTCCATATCAATCATGAACATCTTGCCCGGTTGCAAACGCCATTTTTGGACAATTTTGCTTTCAGGAATTGGGAGTACGCCTGCCTCAGAACCCATGATGACCAAATCATCATCGGTAACGTAATAACGGGCTGGACGCAAACCATT
>CANCIL010000034.1 GCA_947378095.1 Betaproteobacteria bacterium | reverse complement strand
TCAGCCTCACCGATTGATTCTAGGCGGTTCGCTTTGCCAGCATTCACGATCTCGCCGAGATCATCAATCGAATAGAGATAAGCATTTTTTAAGCTTTTAATTTCAGGCTCAAAATCTCTTGGCACCGCTAAATCAATCAAAGCAATCGGACGAGACTGACGGGCTTTTAATGCGGTCTTTACCATACCCATGCCAATAATCGGTAGTGAACTAGCCGTACAGGAAACCACCACATCGTATTGGTGTAAATGTTGAGCTAATTCAGCCAAAGGAAAGACTTCAGTCTTTAAGTTTTGATTAGCAAATGTTTGAATTAACTCGCTACCCCGATCCACTGTCCGATTGGAGATCGCAATCTTTTTAGGATTTTTACCGGCGAAGTGACTTGCGCAAAGCCCAATCATTTCTCCTGCACCAATAAACAAAACATTGCACTCGCTGAGCTGCCCAAATATACGTTCCACTAACTTCACAGAAGCGCCTGCCATCGAAACAGAATGTGCACCTATTTGGGTATTGCCACGGACTACCTTAGCTACTGAAAATGTTTTATCAAATAGAGGTTTTAAATAAGGCCCTAAAGTTCCAACCTGACTGGCGTTCTCAATAGCCTTCTTCAACTGGCCCAAGATTTGAGTTTCACCCAGGACCATCGAATCTAGGCCGCTACCCACTCTAAAGGCATGTTTTACAGCATCACTTTCTTTGGCTGAGTAGATGTAGGGCTTGAGTTCATTTTGTTGAACATTATTCTGTGCTGCGAGCCATTCAAAAGCGCGATTTTCTAAATGGTGATCCTCATAGTCAACGTCATTGGCAGCACAATAGATCTCCATGCGATTGCAGGTAGATAGAATGGCCACTTCTGGCTGATGTTCAGCACTATCTCTATGCAAATACTTTCTTAAATCAATTAAGGAGTCCTGCAAAACTTCAGGCGCAATCGCCACACTCTCCCTGATATCAATAGGAGCTGTGTGGTGATTTACACCGAGATTAAGCAGCTTCATACCTGACATATGCTCAGTAAGCCCCCGGATTAAGAACTAAGGTTTCCCAATTTAAGCGCATGGCGATAGTCACCCAGATTAAGTAAGGCACCATCAGATAGGCAGCAACCCTGCGTATTGGCCACATGACTAATATGATGGCTAGTACCGAACCCCAGAGGAAAAAAGCTTCTACAAAAGACCAATCAGGATGTTGCATCCGGAAATAGAAGACGCTCCACAACACATTCAAAAAACCATTCACGAAGAAAAGAACGTTGATAGTATTTTTTTGGGACTGTGTTGGACGACTATTAAATGCGACCATCCACGCTAAGGCAGACAGAATAAAGATAATGGTCCAAATCACCCCAAAGGACCAATCTGGCGGTTTCCAAGGCGGCTGAATCAATGAGAAATACCAAGGCCCCAGCTTAGTGGCCAAGCCACCCAATACTGAAGTGGCAACCATCCATCCAGCGATTACCCACAAATACTTATGTTGAAAAAATATTTTCATACCTTTGCGAGACCTAAGAGGTGCCCCATATCCTTAATAAATATCTTGAGGTGCGCCATAGGCTTCTTACGTACTAACTTTTTATTCATGTAGGACTCAAAAGTGAGCTTTTGAACATCCTTGTCCTCGCACATCTTGACAAAGCTCTCGCGTCTTTTATCGGTCGAGTACCAAAAATATTGCATGATGCCTAAAACAATAAAGGTCATACGATGCTCTTTCATGAAGCGCTTACGTGCTAGCTTGAGTTTTGCTGGATCATTACTTTCCACAAACTCCGCAACAGCTTCACCTGCTAACTGACCGCCCAGCATCGCATAGTAAATTCCTTCTCCGGATGCGGGAGCAACTACACCAGCGGCATCTCCCGCTAAAACAACTTGCTGCCCATCATCCCAACGCTTCAGAGGTTTCATCGGCAAGGGTGCCCCTTCATGCCGAATCAATTCAGCGCCTTCTAAGCCAATATCTGCGCGCAACTTGGCTACTGCATTTCTGAGTGAAAAGCCTTTATCAGCACTACCAGTGCCAACGCTGATGGTGTCGCCATGCGGAAATACCCAGCCATAAAAATCAGGTGAAACTGGCTTCTGATATAAAACATCACATCTTGTTGCATCAAAAGAGAGCGGCTTATCGGTAGGCGTTTTAATAATCTCATGGTAGGCAAATACATAATTTGCCTCAGCACATCCTTGTACCCCAGCACTTCTTCCTACCTGTGATTTTGCGCCATCTGCACCAACCACTGCCTTTGTTAAAACGCTTTTTAATGCGCCTTGATCGCCATCACGAGCGCCACGTGAGCGATAGTAAATCCTTACATTGGATCCTTCTCGCTTCAAAAATTCAAATAGACCGTCTTCACGGGTAGCACCTGCAGCTACCGCACGCTGTCTTAACCACTCATCAAATTGAGCTCGATCTACCATCCCCACAAAACCATTTTCAATTGGAATATCTACAGCTTTTCCCAGTGGCGATACCATCCTTGCAGACTTTGCTTTCGCTACCAATAACTCATCTGGAATTTGAAAGTCTTTAATCAAACGAGGGGGGATTGCACCTCCACACGGCTTAATACGACCGCGCTTATCTAATAACAAGACTTGCTTACCCTTTTGAGCAAGTGTTTGAGCAGCAGTAGCACCGGCGGGACCGCCACCAACCACGACTGCGTCATAAATAAATTCTGTTGTCATGTTTCACCTCGCTCCACTAGTACTGCTGGTTTTGCTCTCGACTTGAGATGCCATATATGCAGAAGCAATAAATAGCATTGCTTCAATAAAAAAGACTGATGAATACGCAAATGCTGGGTTAGTAAAAATAGATCTCGCAAGATCACTAGCGCTAGCACCTAAGAGACCGCCTAAACCAAATGCGATTGCTTGAGCACCTCCCCAAAGGCCGATCCTGACACCCTCTTTACCAGAACCCCCAATCACAGCTAAACGCATCATTGAAGCAATCGCTGCAATGGAAAATGCGCCATTGGCCAAACCCAAAACAAATACATTGAGCTTTAGGGGCCAAGCGCCTTCTACTATTCCAGCAAGCACCAAACCAAACATGGCTAGCGCTGAGGCCAGGCAACCATAAATCATCCAAGATCTCAGAGAGCCAAAATAAGGCCTCAATCTACTTGAGCCACAAAATGCCACTAGCAGCATCCCCGTCAACACACCAGAGTGTTGAATACCGGAGAGGCTCGTTGTCTCGCCTAAGGAGTATTTAAAAATAATTCCGGCAAAGGGCTCCAAAATTAAATCCTGCGCACTAAAGGCGAACATCGACAGAAAGATAAAGATCGTGAACTTTTTCGTATCAGGGTCAGACAGAATATCGGTTAAAGTTTTTCTGAATGGCATTTTCTGCACATTACTTCTCGGCGTATTTTCTAGTTCGCGCCCTTCCAGTTTGTACAAGGCCAGGACCGTCATCAAACAAGCAATCGACGAAATAATTCCCGAGATCAGAATGACTTTTTCTGGCGAATAGGGATCCAGAAACTTTCCTGCAATACCGCTTGTTAGAGCAAAACCAAAGATCATCATGAGCCAGACTGTAGTTGCTGCTGCAGCCCTTCTCTCATCGCTCACGCCCTTTGCTAATAGTGCCAGCAAAGATGTACCGCTCATACTCACACCAATACCGATAAAGAAAAAGGCAACGATTGCGGCTGCGATTCCAATGATTAAGTTCACACCCATGAGTGTTGTGGCAATAGCTGCTCCAAATCCACCCAGCGCCAATAATCCAACCCCACCAATAATCCACGGAGTTCTTTTGGCGCCAATATCCGACTCGAATCCCATCCGCGGTCTAATGACCTGAACAAAATAATGAATCGCTACTAATAAACCTGGGAGGCTTGCGGGCAATGCCAACTCTACTACCATGATGCGATTTAAGGTTGAGGTAGTCATCACCACAATCGCTCCAATGGCTGCCTGTACTAAGCCAAGGCGCACAATACTGATCCACCCAAAGGTAGATGATTGATACATCGGCTGTGTCATTGCAATGGTCATGACTGCGCTCCTAAACTATTGACAGCAAATGCAGACACCATCATTCCCGAGACCAATAAAGGCACTCCAAAGCCGCTATAAAACAACGCTTTTTCAATCGGCTTTTTCAAAAAGTCTCTGAGCAATAAAATCTGCCCGATCATAAGTCCGCCAATGACGAATGCATAAATAGGCTTATCCCAGAACAGGAGTAAACCTATGACAACGAGTTGCGGAACCAGCATCATGAGCGCAGAAACTTGGGCGGCTTTAAATGCGCCGAGTTGAACAGGGAGTGAACGCACACCCATTTGTCGATCGCCTTCAATGGCCTTGAAATCATTCAAGGTCATGATGCCGTGAGCACTTGCGCTGTATAGGCCAGCAAGTATTAGTGATGGTTTACTTGGTAACACGCCCCCAGAGAGTAAGGTTGCTCCAGTAACCCAAGCTAAACCTTCGTAACTTACTCCACATGCAAGATTGCCAAGCCAGCCATTATTTTTAAAGCGGATTGGCGGCATGCTATAGAACCATGCCAACACTAAAGCCAAGATGGTTGCGGTAAATCCAATGGGGCCCAAGAAGCTTCCGACCCACAATGAAATCAAGGACCAAATCAATGCGATGTACAAACCCCATCGACCCGGAATGCGACCTGATGGAATAGGTCGATTCGGCTCATTGATCGCATCAACATGCCTGTCATACCAATCATTGACTGCTTGGCTAGAAGCACATACTAACGGCCCAGTAAGTAATAGACCTAGAAAAAATATCGGTAGATTTTCATTAATCTTTTCACTGCCAGTAATCGATCCGCAGGCAAATGCCCACATTGGCGGGAACCAAGTGATGGGCTTTAAAAGCGTCAAAATTGCTCTGGGATCTGGCAGCTTCATGCAAATGATTTTGTCATTGACATATGAAAGTGTCAATTAAATTTGACACTTTTTCTGCTGATTTTTACCAGTGAAAACCCTTATATATCAAGGGGAAAGGCCTATTTTGAGGCTTAAGCTGCTTTCAGCAAGCCTTTTGGTAAAGAAAAGTTGACGGTTTCTTCGATTCCCATCATGGGAACCACTGAACCCCGACAAAGGGAGTTTATTGACTCAATAATTTTGGCCGTTAAGGCCTCTGGGGCAGAAGCGCCAGCGGTTACCCCAATATTCTTCACAGATTTAAACCATTCGGCCTGAATCTGCTTGGGGTCATCCACTAAGAATGCCGGTACATGCAGACTACTTGCTAACTCCTGCAGACGCTTCGAATTGCTACTGTTTTGACTGCCGACCACAATGACGACATCCACATGGGGAACCATCGCCTTTACAGCATCTTGTCGATTTTGAGTTGCATAACAAATATCCTGACGTTTCGGGGCATGAATCTGTGGATATTTATGAATGAGAGCTTCGGTAATTTCTAAAGTCTCATCTACAGATAAAGTAGTTTGAGTGACATAAGCCAGAAGATCATCTTTGCTAAAAGGAAGCTTATCAACATCGGATACATGTTCGATCAAATGAATCGAAGAGTCTACTTGCCCCATCGTACCCTCGACCTCGGGATGACCACGATGCCCAATCATGATGATTTGATAACCACGCTCTTTTAAACGAACAACTTCAGCATGCACTTTAGCGACCAAAGGGCAGGTTGCATCAAAAACTTGGAATTGACGCTCGTCCGCTTCATAGCGAACTGCCTTAGAAACACCATGCGCACTAAAAATCAAAATGGCACCCTGAGGTACTTTATCTAACTCGTTAACAAAAACCACACCGCGAGCCTCAAACTCTTTGACCACATAGGCATTATGAATAATTTCATGGCGCACATATACGGGAGCACCATACTGCTTTAGCGCCTCCTCGACGATGAGGATGGCCCTCTCAACTCCGGCACAGAAGCCACGGGGCTGAGCTAAGTAGATCGTTTTATATGAACCCATAATGTACCGTCACTTAACGATGATTTTTATAACCCCACTTCCATAGCAACTCACTAGGAAACGGCATGATAAGAAATAAATGCTCCAATAATCCAAGCGCTATTAGTGTTCCCAATAAAGCAGAGGAAGTCATTTCATAGGCGGATGACTCAGATGCAGCTCGTAACCAAATTGGTACCAAGAAGATCACTGAGAGCAGAATAGAAAATGGCATTAAGAGATTCATCGCCCTACGTCTAAAGTAGGTGATGAGATATTTCAAATGCTGCGGTAAGAATGCTTCATTGAAATTCAACACGCCCAAGAAGATATTAATCTTGGTGCTTTGACGCATTCCCCATAAAATGACATAAGTCCAAAAGCCAGTTTGATTTGCTGCATCTAGATTCATTAGGAAGATAACAATTCCCAGGCTGAGCAAAGTCAGCTCGTGATAATTGATGGTCTGAAAAGCGTACCAAGCACGTCTCATACCGCTAAGTCCAGCTGGACAATCTGAACGTCTAGATCCAGTAATGTAGCCCAGTAAAAAAGCCAACTCTTGCCAACCCCAAATCATAATTGCGCAAGTAAACGAACAATACGCACCAGCAACAGTAGCTTGCTGACTGGAGATTTCTAGCCCCCAAAAGGCCATCATTAAAGCCACTAGCGAGATTGCAAAGATTGCTTTGAAAAAACGTCTTGGCAAGCCATTGAGTTTCAAAATAAGGCCCGTGCTAAACCACCATACAAAGATGGTGAATATGAGGGGGCTTATCCAAAAATACATCGATACCTACCAAACAGGTGCCAAGCGAATATCAGCCGGTAACTCATTTGGAACTACTGGCAAAAGGTAGATATGCACAAAGGTTGCTGCAGCAGATACCGCTAAACCGCCACGCTTAATTGCAGAGAAGAGTCCGCCCTGTTGCTTGAGCTCCTCAACTTCATCAGAAATCTTTCTGAGCTTTTCAAAACCCTTCCAAACCCTTGGGTCATTCAAATTAATCGTGAAGGGGAATACTTGCTTCGAAATTTCAGAGGTGATATTCAAAACCTGACGGTCGTAGTCTGTTGGTGATACGCCAAGTGCCTTATGAAATTCTGGCCTTGAATGATCGCGAACATACATCGTTGCATAAACTGCAATTAAGAAGAAGCGAATCCACAAACGATTCACGCCACTAAGTAACTTAGGATTGGAACGCATGAGTAATGCAAATGCTTCACCATGGCGGAATTCATCGTTACACCATTTTTCAAACCAGAGAAAAATGGGGTGAAAACGCAATTCAGGATTCTTTTGAATAATGCGGAAGATGGCGATATAGCGCGCGTACCCAATCTTCTCAGAAAGATAGGTTGCATAAAAAATAAACTTAGGTTTAAAGAAGGTGTACTTTTTAGTTCTTGCCAAAAATCCTAAATCAACGCCAATACCGAAATCCTTCAGCCATTGGTTAATAAAACCTGCATGTCTACTTTCATCACGAGCCATATAGGTGAAGAGGCTTTTGAGATCTGGGTTACTAATGGATTTCTTAATCTCTGAATAGAGAACGCAACCAGAGAATTCAGAGGTAATAGAGCTAATCAAAAAGTCTAAAAACTCTTGATAGAGCCCCTCCGGAAGATGGGAATAATCCTTAGACATATCCTCAGGCCGCTGAAAATGAGTCTGGTTAATGTCCTGGTCAAACTCCTTCATCAAGCGATCCCACTCGGGCCTAACTGATGAGATATCAAAGCGATCCATCTCATCAAAGTCAGTTGTATAAAAACGAGGACTCAGAATGGTATTTTCAAGAGCACGGTCTGTCGACTCATTTAGAGGGCGCCCCATAGGCATTATTGATGCATTGGCACTCATACCTTCACTCCTTCATTCAAAATCATTGTTACCGCCTCTTTACTAGGCATCTGCCTAGGATATTTTTTAGTCTTACTAAATCGTGTGGTCGAAAAACTCACTTCATAGAGCATCGTGACTTCTAGTCTTGCCGTGAGATATACCCACAGTCGCGAGAAGATGCCCGCCTTAGAAACTGTCGCAGTGCGTTCATAACTTAGTACTTCACCAAATGAGATATCGACTATTGGGTCGTGAACCAATACTTCATCACCAGGGCCAACCTGGACGCCACTCAAATCAACGTGAGCGTATAGAAATTCAGCTGTATTGGACATATCAACTTGACAGGGAACAATTTGTTTTGACATAGTTATCTCGCGTTATTTAAAAAAGCTGCAAACTCTGCTGCGTTATCTTTTCCGAATGACTCTAAGTCAATTCGATTTTTGGTTGCTAGATCAATTAAGGTTAGCCTTCCATCAGAACGGCTGACTAATTCAAATGCATCATCGCTAGAGATTTGACGGATCCGACGATCACGAGCAAGGGCTCTCAAAATACCTCTTATAAAGCCAGCCTGACCCTCAACTTCAGCAATCATTTGACCGTTATCTGCTGAAATCACACCAACCGAACCATTTGGAAGATCTCTAAAGTGCAAGATTCTCTTGGCTATCACTTGAGTATCCGCTTGTTGCTCCAACTTTTCAGATCGATCATATGTTGCAATAAGTAGAACCACTACCGCCAGTAATGAGGCAATAAACAATGCAATATAGTTTTGCATCTGGACGGTATTCATACGCAAGATCATGCTGTTTCAATCCCAGAGTATGTATTCTTGGAATCTTTCGACTTAGACTCACCTAATTGGACGGTACGAGCAATTACATTATTTTGTGCGGCCCAAGCATCTACCAAAATCTTGGCCACTTCAGGGCAGTTTTTAATTCCTCTTAAAGCAGGCTGCGGTATAGCCCACTGTCCTGGTCTTGCATGAGGCCATAGATGAAAAATCGCAATCTTTGTTTCCTTGCTCAATTTCAGATAAATATCGCCGGTCTGTTTTTTCGTTAATCCGCAATCAGCCAGCTCAATCATTTTCAATGGAAAATTGAAAGTCATATTGAGCACAATCCCAATACGCATCACCACACGCTTATTGGTGATCGTATACACCGCCGTAGACGCAATCAAATATCCAAGCAGTCCAACCAAACCTAAACCTAACGCAGATAAGGCTAATATACGAAGCGCAGCAAATGCAATACTGGTAAGAGCCTCACCATCAGAAAATCCAGTAGCTAACCGATAGGCTAAGAGCAAGCCAAAATAGATAACCAGCATTTTGAAGTGAAAGACCCGAGACAAAATCTCCTTGGCATCAGGAGACCCTTGCCACAAAATTCGCTCATCCTCAGGCAATCTTTCAGGGAGCCCAAACTCAGGCTCAAACTCATGCTCTGGACTGTGATGGATATCCAGACTCATACCAGTGGCTCCTGACGTTCAGGCGTGGCATACAAGGTGCCCGCACCAAAGTAAGCCATAATTTTTTCTTCCTCTAATAAAGTAACCTCTTCTGGATGCTTTGTTTTAGGAACTTGCGCAAACTGGTTTGACAAAATGGATTGCACTTGGATGTCTTGTTCGCCAATGCGAGAAAAATTCACTGGCAGCAAGACCTTATTGCCATTTGCATCCACTTCAAGATAACGAATCATCATTTCCATATGGTCCACCCATACATCAGTAACCTTGCCACCCTTATTGCCATCAGCACCAATGACATCTAATCCAATTGGGTTGATATCAATAGTCGAAATTGCCATATGTGGAAGATTACGCAATGGACGAATTCGTGCATGACCCTCTAAGTCATAATCCACATGATCAGCGCGATTAGCATATGAACCAGGTCCAACACCTGCTAACAGAGGATTTCCCACTGGAGATAATGGCGCACCATTCCATGGATGAATAGGTACTGCAGAAACTTTTTCTGGCTCTGGAGGAGTTTGTAGTGGAGCGTAATAGGTTTTGCCAAACTCAGTCACGAATTTTTTGACCCTTGGCATACCCAAGATGCCGCCTTCACGACGTATCTGTCCAAAACGCTCGGTTTCCAATGGAAATCCTTCACGCTTACTTTCCAATGTTAGATGGATCACCAAACCAACAAAGAAAAGTAGGAATATATAAAACACGACTTGAGCTACGTCGATATATTGTGTAATTGCACCCGTACCCATATTTCTCCCCTTCCTTAAAAACTAGCCTGGAAAATCAGCTAGACCAAACTTACCCATTTTTGAAACACTTAAAGATGTCCTTTTAGCTACCAAAGGACCCAACGCAATCAAAGTAATAAACAACAAATAAATTTCAATGTGATAAACAAAGCTATAACCCGTTGCTGGACTCATTAATGCAGAGCCGATCGTTCCACTCATGGCCAATTCAGCAACTAGATCTCGAATAACACCACCTAAGGACATTCCGATTCCAGAACAGGTAGCAGTCACTGCACCCCAAGCACCAATCACCATTCCGCTATTGTTTTCTTGCTCCATACTCATCGCAATCGTGAGCGTACTCACTGCAAATAAGCCGCCACTAAAGCCGATCAGGAGCGCGCCCAATCTAAATAAATTAGGGGAACCTAATGGATCTGAGAAGATCACCATCGTGAATGCAATTAATCCTAGCAATAGGCCAAGTGCTGCAATTCTGTAGGCATTGTGACCACGACTTAACCATCTCGCAGAGAGTGAAAATGCCATTAATGATCCAAATGCAATTAAGGCAGTTAAAAAACTGGTTGCAGATACATTGAGCTGCAAGATTTCACCGCCGTAAGGTTCCAAAATAATATCCTGCATGCTAAATGCTGTTGTACCGAGACCCAGCATGACTAAGAATCGACGGACATTTGGCCTTCTGATGAATTCATACCAGCTTTGTGTAAATTTAGGCTGAGGAATTGCAGGGGAAGTCATTCTAGGTTGCCGAACTTCTTGCTTCCATAAAGCAAATAGATTGAGGAACAAAGTGATGATGGCAACGCCCTGAATCACTCTAATTAATTGCATCGGGCTAAATGGCTTCAAAAATAGACTAAAGATGATGCCGCTAAACACCATACCCACTAGCAGCATGACATACATCATCGCTACCACACGGGGTCTGTTTTTTTCGTCAGCCAAATCGGTTGCTAAGGCCAAACCAGCAGTTTGGGTTGTTTGCATTCCGGCGCCGATTAATAAGAACGCTAAAGCACTGGCAAGATAACTAAACCAGGCCGGCCAGTGAGTGTCGCCAGACAACAAAATCAACGCAAAGGGCATGATGGCAAGTCCACCGAACTGTAACCAAGTCCCAATCCAAATATAGGGAACCCTTCTCCATCCCAAGATGGATCGATGCGTATCAGACTTATGACCAATTAAAGCCCTAAACGGAGCAAAGACTAAAGGCAAGGCCACCATTAAGGCTACTAGCCATGCATCCATATTCATCTCAACAATCATGACGCGATTGAGAGTACCCACCAACAAGGAAGTCGCCATACCAACAGATACTTGAAACAAAGATAGTCTTAAGAGGCGCCCCAATGGTAGATCGGGTGTTGCCACATCCGCAAAAGGCAAAAAGCGAGGGTTAATCCTCGTCCATGCTTTAGCGATCTTAAAAATACCCATCATGATATTTTTTGCAACTCCAAAAGCTGAGATTTATAAAAGCCACTGGATACCAGTTGAGTAAAAGGCACTTCCCAATCCACAAACCAAGGAGATTGATTAATGGATTTTTGCAACCTCATTTGACTAATAGGCTCAATAAATGGCGCCCGATCTCTTCTAGGGAATAAGCGGCCAACGCGGATCATGAGCTCAAGCGGAATCGTACTTGGCGCAAAAGTAAAGAGGATTTTTTCCTTGACTCGCGGGGCAAGCTTCTCCAAAACAACCAACATGTCTTTTGCGCAGTAATGGATCATGGAGTCCATACCGATCACATAGTCAAAATCTCCATAGGCTTCATCCAGCATATCTCCAGCATAGAACTGAATATTTTGACGGTCACTTTCAGGAATTCTGCTTTTGGCAAGCTCAATTAAATTCGGCGATAAGTCAACTGCGGTAACAAAAGCACCCCGGTTTGCCAGCTCAAGCGCTAGAGCTCCTGTTCCGCAGCCAGCATCTAAGACTCTTTTGCCTGAGAGATCCTCTGGCAATCGACTAATGATGTTATTGCGCATTTGATCACGCCCCGCTCTGACAGTGGCACGAATTCCACTAACAGGCGCATCTGAAGTGAGCTTTGCCCAAGCATCATTTGCAGTCCGATCAAAATAGTCCTGCAGCTTCCCACGTCTATCTAGATAAGAAATAGCATCCATCATTAATCAAATCCAAGTAAGTCAAAAATTTCACGGTCTTTTAGTGATTCCATCAGCAATGGATCATCGTCCAATAAGAGGCTTGCCGCTAAACGGAGATATTCCTCTTTCACTGCCTCAATTTCAGGTGTTGATTCCATCTCAAAGATCGTGCATTTTTTTAAGCGGCTTTTGCGAATAGCATCTAAGTCTGGGAAATGCGCCATTTTCTTAAGGCCAACTCGATCATTGAATTTGTCAATCTGATCAGTATCTTGACTACGATTGGCAATCACACCGCCTAAGCGAACGTTATAGTTTTTTGCCTTTGCACTAATCGCTTGAACGATACGGTTCATCGCAAAGATAGAATCAAAATCATTGGCAGCGACGATTAGTGCGCGGTCAGCATGCTGCAGGGGAGCTGCAAAACCACCACAAACAACGTCACCCAGAACATCAAAAATAACAATGTCTGTGTCTTCTAGTAAATGATGTTCTTTTAAGAGTTTGACGGTTTGACCTACGACATAACCACCACAACCAGTTCCTGCTGGAGGACCACCGGCTTCAACACACATAACGCCGTTAAAACCCTCGTAGACAAAATCCTCTACGCGCAGCTCTTCGGAATGGAAATCTACTGACTCTAGGATGTCGATTACAGTCGGCACCAACTTTTTAGTTAGTGTGAATGTAGAGTCATGCTTAGGGTCGCAACCAATCTGAATGACCCGCTTACCCAAAAGAGAAAAGGCTGCAGACAGATTGGAAGAAGTTGTACTCTTTCCGATTCCCCCTTTGCCATATATAGCAAATACTTTGGCATTGCCAATTTTCTCATTTGGATCAAGGTGAACTTGTAAGCTACCCTCACCATCTAACGGCTTAGTCCGGGAACTGATTGAAGCAATTGGTACGTTAACCGTTTCCATTAAATAGGTACTCCTTCATAAACACCTTCAAGTCGATCTTCAAAGTCATTGGCAACGCGACGCAATGTTTCCAATACCGATGGCTCTGGCTTCCAATAATTTCTTTCTGACGCCTCTAATAAGCGACTAGCCACTTTCGCTGATGACGCAGGGTTAAGACTCATTAATCGTTCCCGCATTTCGGGATCCAATATGAATGTTTGTGTAAGGTGCTGATATACCCATGGCTCAACTTGACCAGTGGTAGCAGACCAACCTACTGTATTTGTTAGGTGGCTCTCTAGTTGACGAACACCTTCATAACCATGCTTGAGCATGCCCTCATACCATTTAGGATTGAGCATGCGTGAGCGTGTTTCTAAGGAGACTTGCTCGTTTAAGGTTCTTACAACTGCATCGCCCTTGGTTTGATCGCCGATATAAACAGGCGCTGCTTTGCCACCCTTAGCCCTACGTACTGCGCGGCTCACGCCACCTAAGGTATCAAAGTAAGTATCAATTGTGGTCACGCCTAACTCGATAGAGTCGAGGTTTTGATAGGTCAACTCAACATCTGCCAAAATGCTGTTGAGTAATTCACTATGGAGCACTGGTGTACCCGATCTTCCATAAGCAAAACTTTTACGGCGAGTATAAGTTTCAGCTAATTCGTTTTCATCACGCCATAAACCGTTATCAATCATCATATTGACGTTAGCACCATAAGCGCTTTCGGCATTACCAAATACACGCAATGCCGCAGTCTCTAAATCACAGTGATTACTTACTTGATATGCCAACGCATGCTTGCGAATAAAATTCTGTTCGAGTGGCTCATCAGCTGCCGCTGCTAAATAAGCAGCTTCAGCCAGAATCTTGATTTGCAAAGGCATTAGATCTCTAAAGATTCCGGAAATAGAGACCATGACATCAATGCGGGGACGTCCTAACTCTTCTAGCGGTATGAGTTGCGCGCCAGCCAATCTTCCAAAGCTATCAAAGCGTGGTAAAGCGCCCATCAAGGCAAAGATTTGCGCAATTGGACCGCCTTCAGTTTTGAGGTTATCTGTACCCCAGAGAACCATCGCCACTGATTCTGGCAATGGATTTCCATCAGCTTGATATCTTTCAAGCAGTTTGTTCGCTTGATACTGTCCATCCTTCATAGCAAACTTACTAGGAATACGGAATGGATCAAAGCCATGAACATTCCTACCGGTAGGAAGTACCTGAGGATTTCTGAGTACATCGCCACCTGGCGCAGGACGGATATAACGGCCTTCTAATGCCTTGAAGATGCCCTGCATTTCGCTATCAGACTGCAAATCACGGTACATATTCAATACCTGATTTAGCTCTTCCCTCAAGCTTGGTGTCAGAGTCAGCTTTTGATCTTTAGCAAACTGCTCAAGATTTTCACAATGCATCAGCGCATTCATAGATTCTCTTGAGAAGTCTTGAATTTGACCCTCTTGCACCGATGCATAACTCATCAACATATCTAGGCTTTGCTCTGCACTGATAGGACTACCCAATACATGCAAGCCGTAAGGAATCAGTGTGTACTCTAACTCTAGAATTTGCTCGCTTAAATGCATCACCGCTTTATTTACTGTATCTACATCTAAGGTCTTCCATGCCGGCTCTGGAGAAACGAACTCCAACTCAACTGCCTGCGCCTGCAAAGAATCCAAGAGTTCCTGAGTATTTACATCCCAAGACTCACTACTTTCTAAAGGTGCCGCCTTGCGCCAATGCTCTACCGCCTCTTTCAGCTCTAACAAACCTTGGTATAAACCTGCCTGAGAAACTGGAGGGGTGAGGTAGCTGATAAGGGTTGCACCAGCACGCCTCTTAGCAATCGCTCCCTCAGAAGGATTATTTGAAGCGTAAATATATAAATTCGGTAAATCATGAATCAAGCGATCAGGCCAGCATGAACCAGACATACCGGATTGTTTACCCGGCATAAATTCAAGCGCGCCGTGCGTACCAAAATGCAAAACTGCAGAAGCAGCAAAATCTTCACGAAGATAACGATAAAACGCTGAGAAGGCATGAGTAGGTGCAAATCCTTTTTCATACAGCAAACGCATTGGATCGCCCTCGTATCCAAATCCTGGCTGTAGCGCTACAAACACATTGCCGAACTGCTTACCTAAAACATAGATTGATGAACCATTGCTCAAAAATTTACCTGGCGCTGGACCCCATTGCGCCTCAATCTCTTTTAACCAAGGCTCACGCTTAATATGGTCATCAGCACTGATTTGCGCATGAACATTGGCATCAGTACTGAATTGCTTGGCATTGCCAATCAGGATCTGATCTCTAAATTCATCTAAAGAATTAGGTACCTCAACGGTGTACCCCTCTGCCTTTAAACCCTTCAAGGTATTAAAGACAGACTCAAAAACGCTTAAGTGCGCAGCGGTTCCCACTCTTCCAGCATTTGGCGGGAAGTTAAACATCACTAATGCCACCTTACGGTTAGCGCGCTCAGATTTACGCAGTGCAATTAACTTACTCACGCGAGCTGCTAACATCGCTGTGCGCTCTACACAGGTATGCATATCGTGACGATTAATACTCGCCTCAAATACACATGCCTTATGGCAACCTGTACATTGAACATCTGCTTCACCGGCACGACCACCAAATACCATTGGGACGATTGCACCATCCAACTCAGGAATTGCAATCATCAGGGTGTTTTCGACTGGCAATAAGCCACGATCAGAACCACCCCAGTCATTGAGAGTTTGGAACTCTAGGGGCTGTGCGGCTAAATAAGGAACATCTAGCGAAGCCAATACTTCTTCAGCTGCTTTGGCATCGTTATAAGCAGGACCGCCTACCAAAGAAAACCCTGTTAAGGACACCACAGCATCTACGATATTTTTTCCGTCTTGGAAAAAGAATTGCTCAATTGCTGGCCTTGCATCAAGACCAACTGCAAAGATCGGCAGCACTTGTAAGCCCTGCGCTTCTAAAGCAGCAATCGCTGAATCATAGTGCAGGGTATTACCAGCCAAAATATAAGATCTCAACAGCAACAGACCTACCCTACCCTTAGACTTCTTATCACTTACCAACTTTGGCAAATCACTTAGTGATTCACTCATACGTCCCTGTAGGCGCGGGTGATAGATGCCATTATCTGGATATATGACAGGCTCAACTAACTTCTCTTTAGTTTTGAATACCTCACGCTCACCAGTGGCATAGCGATTCACTAAATTTTTGACCATGTGGTACAGGTTCTCTTCAGAGCCACCTAACCAATATTGCAAAGTTAAAAAATAGGCCCTAACATCCTGAGCACCACCTGGAATAAAGCGGAGGATTTTAGGTAAGCGGCGCAACATCCTCATCTGGGCAGCGCCGCCAGTCTGAGATTTTTCTTTATTACCCCTGAGTCTTTTGAGCAAACCAATCAAGCCACTCGCAGGCTTGCCCATATCAAATCCACCCATTCGGGTGAGACTCACCACTTCTCCTGCTGACATGGCACACACCATTGCATCACAGTGCTCACGTCTTGCTTTAAGCGCTTCGATCACTGGCTTAAAGTGATCCTCCATGAAGAGCATTGTCACAATTAAGATATCAGCTGATTCAATATCTTGAATGCAACTTGCCAGAGCGTTACTATCCACTGTCCAGCTTGAGGCTGCGTGGATTGTTAACTCCAAGCCAGGCATTTTCTTTTTTAGCGCGTAGCGAGCTCTCTCAGTCGCACTAGCTAAATGCGTATCCATCGTCACGATCGTCACTCTCATGGAAGTACGCTTATCTGCCATAGTGAGCCTTTGCGTCATAAAGCGTTTCAATCGTAATTTGGCTGATGCCATGCTCTACTGCAAATTTTTCGGTATTGCGTCTTGCTTTACCTCTAACAAAGAATGGAATCTTTCCTAATTCTTTTTCAGCCGCTGCATCCCACAGATTGACTGGTTCACCACCATTAAACACTTCCGCATTAACTTGGGTTGACTTTTGAGTGTCACTCACATCATTCATGGTGGCTGAGGCACTCTTGTTTTCAATCGGGCCAGCATGACCGAGATGAGATGGTGCTGCTTTAGCGCTAAATTCAAAATCATCGCGGAACATCATAATGAGATGCTCTTCTAGACCCATCATGAGAGGATGAATCCAGGTATCAAATAACACATTCGCACCCTCAAAGCCCATCTGAGGTGAATAACGTGCTGGGAAATCTTGAACGTGTACTGGTGCTGAAATCACTGCGCAAGGAACACCTAATCTCTTGGCAATATGGCGCTCCATCTGAGTTCCTAAAACCAAGTCTGGACTTAATTCAACAACCTTTTGCTCAACTTCGAGATAATCATCGGTAATCAGCGCCTCTACATCGTATGACTTTGCAGCCTCACGTACTTCGCGCGCAAATTCACGACTGTATGTACCTAGGCCAACTACTTTAAAGCCAATTTCTTCTGCAGCCACCTTGGCGGCTGCGATGACATGACTCGCGTCACCAAAGATAAAGACCCGCTTATCGGTTAAATAAGTAGAGTCAACTGATTTGGCATACCAACGAGCCCGCTCTTCTTGTGACGCTAAGATAGCTTCAGGGTCGAGGTTAGCTAACTGTGCAACCTCCCGAATAAATGCCTTAGTAGCCTTGGTACCAATCGGAATTATTTTTGTAAACGGCTGGCCAAAAGTTTTATTTAACCAAACACTAGTAAGCTGGCTAATCTCAGGATAGAGTGACACATTGAAATCGGCTGCTGGGATCTTAGCTAGATCAGCCACTGATGCATTTAAGGGTGCTACTACTCTGACTTCAATGCCCATGGATTCCAATAAGCCCTGAATCTCCTGCACATCGTCACGATTTCTGAAACCTAAGGCTGTTGGTCCCAAAATATTGCAGCTAGGCTTCTGACCTTCTTGCTTACTAGCAGTGCGATTCTCTTGATACTGTTGTGCTGAAATGGATTTATCTACAGCCACCAAACCACGAACAATGTGATAGAAAGTTTCTGAAGCGCCCCAGTTTTCTTTTTTCTGATATGAAGGCAGCTCTAGGGGAATCACTGGAATAGGCAAACTTAATGCTTTTGCTAAGCCGCCTGGATCATCTTGAATCAATTCAGCAGTACATGAGGCACCAACAATCATCGCCTTTGGCTGAAAACGTTGATATGCACTATTCACTGAGTCTTTAAATAATTGCGCTGTATCACCACCGAGATCTCTAGCCTGAAATGTGGTGTAAGTCACAGGAGGACGCTTACGTGAACGTCCAATCATCGTAAACAGGAGGTCTGCGTATGTATCGCCCTGAGGTGAATGCAACACATAATGCAAATCTGTCATGGAGGTCGCAATCCGCATTGCTCCAATGTGGGGAGGGCCTTCATATGTCCATAGAGTTAATTGCATCTGATTCCCTTAAGCAGCTAATCTCATACTTCGATTTAAAGGACGGGCAAAGAGCTCCGCTAAATCTGCAGCCTGCTCATAGCCGTGCACGGGACTAAATACCAACTCAATTGACCACTTAGTGGTGATGCCTTCTGCTTCTAGCGGATTAGCTAGACCCAAACCACAAACTACGATATCGGGCTTATCTGCGCGGCAACGATCTAATTGCTTCTCAACATCTTGGCCTTCTACTATTCTTGAATTCTCTGGAAGCAATTCCAACTCCGCCTCAAGATGCTGCTTATGAAGATAAGGTGTACCAATCTCCAACACTTTCATGCCGCACTCTTGAGAAAGAAAACGCGCCAATGGGATTTCTAATTGAGAATCCGGAAAGAAAGAGATGCTCTTGTTTTCCAACATCGGTACATAGCGCGCCAAACTCTTTTTCGCGCGCTCTATCCTGGCTTGGGTAACCTCATTAAAGCGCTGAGATGAAACTCCCCACTGATTTGCTGCAGCCTTTAACCAAGCTGTAGTTCCCTCTACTCCGAATGGGAATGGCGCTGAAATTCTTTTGGCACCTCGCTCCTCTATCAATCTGGCCGTTTCAGCAAGAAAGGGCTGTGCCAAGAGGTATTGGGTATTGCCGTGAATCTCTAATTTTTGCTGTGAATTTTTTGGCGGAAAAAACGACACATTCTCAATACCGAGCTCAGTAAAGAGGCGCTGAAATTGATCTTCCACTACATCCGGCAAGCAGCCAACAATGACAAGATTTTTTTCTTGAGTAGCTACCTGCTTGGGAAACTCAT
>CANCIL010000033.1 GCA_947378095.1 Betaproteobacteria bacterium | reverse complement strand
TGGCGCCCATCGCGGAGAAATCTCCATATAGTCACCATACATCACCATAATAGGCATCTTGGTATATGGGGTCATATCGCTATTTGCATCGGGACAAGCGGACGGCTCAACTGCAATAATTCCTGCAATACCCTCATTACTTAATTGGGCCGTCTGGAATGGGTAGATGCCGGATTGAGAATGGCTCATCAAAATAGTTTTCTTCAACTGCTTTGATAGTAGCGACAAATTAGGCACAGTTGGATTGGGCGTTGGCATTGAGAACAACCAATCAGAGACCATTTGTTGCCATAGGCCATTTTGAGCGGCAATGGGAAATTTCTGGCCCTCATAGACTTTAGGATACTCGCTACCAAATCGGAAAATAGTCCAAGCAGACTCATGGCTGGCTGCAAACACTACTGGCAACTTCTCTGGGGCTTCCTTACCCATCTTGGCAGCATTCACAGCTGTTGCATTCACGGCAGATCGCCCTCGTCCTGATTGGTCAATTACATAAGTTGGATAGCCACGCTTAACAAAATACTCATCCCAACCCATGCGACCATCCGGAGTGGATTCCCAAGTTTTGCCAGTCAAACAACATCCATGAATCATCACAATCGAAGTATTTTTAGCCTTCACAGGAGCTTGATAGCGAACATACATCTGATCAACCGTAATCGTTCCAGACTGAGCATATGCAGGCAGCGTAGATAAGGTGCTGGACTCAATATCTTTTCCGCCTACGAAAAAACTGCCCTGCTTTTCAATCGTGACAGGTCCATTAAGCACCTTGTCTGATAAAGATGAGACCTTGAAATTCAGTTGACCAGTCTGAGCAATCGCAGCAGAAGATAGCGCTAACAAAATGGATATGCTGGTACCTGCTACACGGACGGTAGTTATTATTTTCATGTTGTCTCCCAAAATAATTTTTATTGTTTTATAAAACTCAATTGAGCATAGCATGAGGCTATTAAAGAGGTCGGCGAACTGAAATTAAGGGATTACCCCACATGCGTCCTTTTCTTGACGAAATTGAGATAACCTTTGTCCATTAAAAAACAGATAATTTGTAGGAGAACAAGATGAATTCCATCTCACGCGGACTAGCACTAGCCCTATGGATCATATTAAGTACAAGCGTATTTGCCCAGAATCAAAGTAATACAAAGGCCCCTCAATACAAGGTTGATCCTTCTTGGCCAAAAGCACTTCCCAATAACTGGATCCTAGGGCAGGTATCTGGAGTAGCCACCGACAAAAACGACCATATTTGGGTCATTCATCGCCCATCTACCATCACTGATGATGAAAAAGGTGCAACCTTAACTCCTCGCAGATCTAAATGCTGCATACCAGCACCGCCTGTGCTTGAGTTTGATAAAAAAGGCAACCTACTCCAAGCTTGGGGAGGCCCAGGCACAGGTTATGACTGGCCTAAGAATGAACATGGCATCTATATAGATCCTAATGGATATGTTTGGATTGGTGGCAATGCCCAAACAGATCATATGATTTTGAAATTTACTCGCGAAGGTAAATTCGTATTGCAAATTGGCTCACCAGGAGAAAGCCAAGGCAGCAATAGCACAGTGCAACTCGGTCGCCCAGCACACATGAATGTGGATCCTATCGCGAATGAAATTTATGTAGCCGATGGCTATCTAAATAAACGTGTCGCGGTATTTGATTCCAATACTGGTGCCTACAAACGTCATTGGGGCGCTTATGGAAATCCCCCAAGTGACGAAAAGGTTGCCAACTTCAATTCAAGCTCTACCCATTTTGCAAACCCCGTTCACTGTGTGCGGCTGATGAAGGACAACACCGTGTTTGTTTGTGATCGTGCAAATAATCGCATTCAGGTTTTCGAAAAAAGTGGGAAATTTATTCGAGAGATGGCCTTTGAAACTGACACTAAGGGCTCTGGCTCAGTTTGGGACCTCATTCCTTCAGATGCCAGTCAAAAATATATCCTGATTGCTGATGGAACTAACAATGAAGTGACGGTTCTACTGAGAGAGACAGGCCAAAAGATGGGTTCATTCGGACGCAGTGGTCGAAATGCTGGTGAGTTTCATTGGGTACATAATATCGCGGTAGATTCAGATGGCAGTGTTTATACGACTGAGGTGGATACCGGTAAACGTGCACAGAGATTTACTAAGACACGGTAGTTAGGAATTTATTTTGAAAATTATTGCGAGATTTGTAATCTCTTTTTTGATCCCGCTGCTCATGAGTACAAGCGCTATGGCACAACTTGAAGTGATGATTTCAGGGGGCTTTCAGGGCCCCTATACCGCGATGCTTCCAGATTTTCAAAAAGCAAACGGGATTACAGTCACTACCAAATCAGGAGCATCACAGGGATCTGGCCCCAAGACCATTAAGGCGCAGCTAGCTAATGGTGTCACGGCAGATGTAGTCATTATGTCGCGCGAGGGACTAGCTGAGCTGATGGCTGCTGGGAAAATTATTCCTGGGACTGACGTTGATTTAGCTTTAGCACCACTAGGACTGGCGGTACCAGCAGGCACACCGAAGCCCGATATCAGTACAACACCATTATTTAAGGCTGCTCTTATTAAAGCTAAATCGATTGTGGTGCCTGGTAGCACTAGCGGCATTTACCTCACTAAAGAATTATTTCCTCAACTAGGATTAAACAATCTCATTACTGTCACCGTGACAGAGCGCGGCAGTCAAGCTACAACCCTGCTCGCAGCAAAAGAGTCGAATGTCGCGATTCAACCTAGCAGCGAACTCGTCAATGTTGCTGGCATCGATTATGTTGGACGCATCCCTAATGAGCTACAACTCATCCAAACCTTTTCTGCTGCTATTGTTGTTGGCTCCACTCAACGTGAGGCCGCACAAAAACTGATCCAATCTTTGAGCTCCCCAAAAGCAGCTGAACATATCAAACACGGTGGAATGGACTTAGTTAAAAAATAGCCAAAGGCTATATTCCACCGGGGCGAAGGCCCTGATTCTCACCTCGGGCTTTGGTTTCCAGTAAATTAAAGAAAAAAGAAAGAAACTGGAGACTGTAATTGGCTACAAATACCCCCCGCCCTTACCAATATCTGACCGTTGATGGCGAGGACATTGTCCGCGTTACCCTCAATCGTCCAGAAGTTCGAAATGCCTTTAATGAGGGTCTCATTGGTGAATTACAAGACATCTTCTCCAAGCTGGGTTCTGATGAGCGTTGCCGCGTCATTGTGCTGCAAGCCAATGGGAAAAGCTTTTGCGCAGGAGCCGACCTTAATTGGATGAAAAGCATGGCCAACTTTACCAAAGAGGAAAATATTGCTGACTCTCGCAAGATGGCTTTAATGCTCAACACTATTTATGCATGCCCTAAACCGGTGATTGCTAAAGTCCAGGGTGATGCCTATGCAGGCGGAGTTGGCTTAGCATCGGTTTGCGATATTTTGATCGCCTCGAATCAAGTACGCTTTTGCATCTCTGAAGCAAAGCTAGGTCTGCTACCAGCTACGATTGCTCCTTATGTCATTAGAGCATTAGGCGAACAAGCATCCCGTAGGTATTTTGTAACAGCAGAAATCTTTACTGCATCTCATGCAAAAGAAATAGGTTTTGTACATGAGTTAGTGGATCCAGAGGCCTTGGATAGCAAAGTCGATGAAATCTGCCAAGCCATACTGAGTAACGGCCCCATGGCGGTGATGGCCTGCAAGAAAATTGTGCGGGACATATCACAGCAAGCTATTACACCGGTCCTACTTGAAGATACTGTAGAGCGTATTGCCAGCATTCGAACCAGTGATGAGGCTCAAGCTCGCATGAAAGCTTTTCTCGAGAAAAGCAAATGAAGCCATCCCCCCATCTCCCTCAAAAGGTCAAGATTGTTGAGGTAGGCCCTAGAGACGGCCTGCAAAATGAAAAAGAGTTTGTTCCAATCGAGATCAAAGTTGAATTAATTAATCGACTTTCGCAAGCAGGATTTCCTAATATTGAAGCCGCCTCGTTTGTTTCTCCAAAATGGATTCCGCAGATGGCTGGCAGCAGTGAAGTGATGGCCGCCATTCACCGCAAGCCCGGTACGATTTATTCAGTGCTCACACCCAATATGAAAGGTTATGAAGGTGCGCTAGCTGCTAAAGCAGATGAGATCGTCATTTTCTCCGCATCCTCTGAAGCTTTTGCCCAGAAAAATATTAATTGCAGCATTACAGAATCTGTAGAGCGTTTTATTCCTGTAGCAAAAGCTGCCAAGCAAGATGGGATTCGCATTCGAGGAAGCATCTCTTGTTCGTTTGGCTGCCCCTATCAAGGAGCGGTAAGCCCTGCTGAGGTGGTAGAAGTTGCTAAACGTATGCTGGATTTAGGTTGCGATGAGATTGATATCGCTGACACCATTGGAGTAGGTACCCCAGGCCAAGTTGCCAGCGTGTTTGAAAGCCTTTTTGCGATCGCCCCCAAAACACAATTTTCTGGGCATTTCCATGACACCTATGGCCAATCTTTAGCCAATATTTATGCAGCCCTTCAAACAGGCGTCAGTATTTTTCATTCATCTATCGCAGGCTTAGGTGGCTGCCCTTACGCTAAGGGCGCTACTGGCAACGTGGCAACTGAAGATGTCTTATATATGCTCAAGGGTTTGGGTATTGAAACTGGGATAGACTTTGATGCTACTGTCAAAATTGGTGATTACATTACAAAAGCGACTGGCAAGGCTAATGCTTCACGCGTTGGGCGAGCAATCGCTGCAAAAATTCAATAGGAGATCAATATGAATAAATTACTCAAACTACTGGCAGTCGCACTGGCTGCAAGCTCCCTTCACTGTGCTGCCCAGACTTACCCCTCCTCTAATATTAATTTAGTAGTCCCTTTTGCGCCTGGTAGTGGTACAGATGCAGTAGCTCGGATCATGGCTACTAAAATCGGTAGCATCTTAGGCCAACCCGTCATCGTGGATAACAAACCGGGTGCTAGCGCTCAAATCGGAGCACAGCTAGTTGCCTCGGCTAAACCAGATGGCTATACCTTGCTGATGACAACAAATACCTCACATTCGGCAAACCCATGGTTGTTTCAAAATCTCAAATACGATCCGATTAAAGATTTCACACCGATTGCACGCGTTGGCGAGCTTCCCTTTGTGCTCTGCGTCAATAATGATCTGCCTGTTAAAACCGTTCAAGAGCTGATTGATTACGCCAAAGCCAATCCAGGAAAGTTATCGTACGGCACACCTAACAGCACCTCCTTGGTAACAACTGAAACCATCATGTTCTTAACCAAAATTGGCATGACACAAATTCCTTACAAATCTAGCCCACAAGCCTTAACAGATTTGATCGGCAACCAAATTCAGGTGTATGTAGCTGATACCGGATCAGGCATGGCGATGATTAAAGCTGGCAAAGTGCGTGCCATTGGCTTAACTGGTAATCGCCCTTATGCGCAATTGCCAAATGTGCCTCCTATTGCTAAAACAATTCAAGGTTTTGACTTAGTGTCATGGAATGGTGTGTTTGGTCCAGCCAATCTTCCAAAGCCAATTGTGGACAAAGTCAATGCAGCTATTCAGGAAGCTTTAAAGGATAAAGATGTTCAGGCCAAATTAGCACAACTTGGATTTGTTGTTTGGCCATCGAAGAATCCACAAGATTTTGCACAATACGTCAGCGATCAAATGGCTTACTGGGGCAAGTTGATTATTCAATCAGGCATTAAGTCTGAAATCAATTAATTAGAAAAATATTAAGGAATGTGATGGGCCCATTAGCAGGCGTTCGTATCTTGGATTTAACCGCGGTGATATTGGGGCCTTTTGCGACCCAAATTTTGGCATCAATGGGCGCTGAAATCATCAAGATTGAAACCCCCGACGGGGACAATATGCGTGATGTCGGCCCCATGAAAAACCCCAAAATGGGTCATATCTTCTTACAAGCCAATCGGGGCAAAAAAAGTATTGTGCTGGACCTAAAAGATCCAGACTCAAAACAAGCAGCCATTGATATTGCCAAAACGGTAGATGTTTTTATTTCCAACATTAGACCTCAAGCACTAGACCGTTTGGGTTTAGGCTATCAAGACTTAAAGAAGGTAAATGAGAAGATTATTTACGTTTCTTGTTCTGGCTTTGGCCTTGATGGTCCCTATGCTGACAAACCGGCATATGATGATCTGATTCAAGGAGCATCTGGTGTGCCTTGGCTCATGCAGCAATATGGAATCCATGAACCACGCTACGCGCCCACCACCTTAGGCGACAGAGTAACTGGATTGCATTCAGTCTATGCAGTAACCTCCGCTTTATATGCTAGAGAAAAAACTGGCAAAGGCCAACATATCGTAGTGCCGATGTTCGAATCAATAGCGCAATTTATTTTGGGCGACCATCTTGGCGGCGAATCCTTTATTCCTCCAATTGGCAAAGCTGGATATGCCCGCTTGTTATCTCCATATCGCAAGCCATATGCAACCCAGGACGGCTATATCTCCATTCTGATTTATAACGATAAGCACTGGAAGAGCTTCTTTGAGGCGATTGGTCAACCAGAGCGCCTTCAGGAAGAAATCTTCTGCACCCATGTCAACCGGGCAAACAATATTGACCTGGTTTACAGAGAAGTGGAATCGATTATGAAGACGCGCACTACTGCGCAGTGGCACAAACTACTGGATCAATATGACTTACCCAATCAAGCAATGAATTCGATTGATGATTTGATCAATGATGAGCATCTCAACAGTAAATCCTTTATATATACCGAGAATCACCCTAGCGAGGGGCAAATTCGGGTGATGAAAAGCCCTGTATCTTGGTCAGAGACTCCCGCAAAGGAAGATTTGAGCCCCGCTCCCAATCTTGGCCAGCATACTGCTGAGATATTGAGAAGCCTGGGTTATGCAGAAGATGCAATTGAGGCATTAATTCGTACTGGAAGTAAAAAATGAATTTTCAGTTTTCATCAGAGCAAATGCAAATTGCTGATGCCATTGAGAAACTCTGCAAACCTTTTGATGCAGAGTATTGGCTCAAAAAAGATCAATCTGGTGACTTTCCCTTTGACTTTCATAAAGCCTTAGCTGATGCAGGATGGCTGGGAATTGCAATGCCCCAAGAATATGGTGGGGCCGGTCTTGGCATCACCGAAGCAGCCCTGATGATGCGCACCATTTCAGGAAGCGGAGCCGGACTATCTGGCGCTTCTGCTGTCCATATGAATATTTTTGGTTTGCACCCAGTGGTGGTATTTGGGTCTGACGAGCAAAAGAAACGCTGGCTTCCTCCTTTGATTGCCGGAAAAGATCGCGCTTGTTTTGGTGTTACCGAGCCAAATGCTGGCCTCAACACTCTGAAGCTCTCCACTAAAGCTGAAAAGCAAGGGGACCACTATATTGTGAGTGGACAAAAGATCTGGATCTCTACAGCACAAGTAGCAAATAAAATTTTGCTCCTAGCACGCACTACCCCTGTGGAGGATGCAAAAGGTACTGAAGGCTTATCACTGTTTTATACCGACTTGGATCGCTCTTGTATCGATGTTCGAGAAATTGAAAAGATGGGTCGTAAGTGCGTTGACTCAAATGAAGTCTTTATAGATAAACTCAAAATTCCAAGTCAAGACCTCATCGGTGAAGAAGGTAAAGGCTTCTCTTATATTCTTCATGGCCTCAACCCCGAAAGAATTTTGATTGCAGCTGAAGCTATTGGCCTTGGACAAGTGGCGCTTGCTAGAGGTGCGCTCTACGCTAAAGAACGGATCGTGTTTGATAGGCCGATTGGTCAGAACCAGGGCATTCAACACCCTCTAGCTAAATCCTGGATGGAATTAGAGGCTGCAAACCTAATGGTTTTTAAGGCGGCGAGTCTTTATGACAACCAAGAATCCTGCGCTGCTGAAGCGAACGCTGCGAAATACCTTGCAGCAGAAGCCTGCTTTCATGCTTGTGAAAATGCCATCATGACTCATGGTGGTATGGGCTACGCTAAGGAATACCATGTTGAACGTTATCTACGGGAATCATGGATTCCTCGTCTAGCTCCCGTGAGCCCGCAACTGATCCTCTGTTTTATTGCGGAAAAGGTCTTGGGCCTTCCTAAATCCTACTAAATCGATTGAGAGAGTAAATAATGAGCGCAACTAAATCACGTTACTTTGTTAAAGCAGGAGAAGTTGAGGGCTATCACCCAGCAAACCATTTAGGGACAGTGAACCGCAGAATTATTGGTACTGAAACTGTAGGAGCAAAACAACTTGAGGTGCTACATGGCACGATTGAAAAAGGGAAAGGTGCCCTACCTCATGCACACCCTGGCATTGAACAGGTTTGCTACATGCTAGAGGGTCGTGCGCGGGCCGAGGTCAATGGGGAAGTTTGTGAAATGGGGCCAGGTGATGCCTGTTTTTTCCCGGCTGATGCGATGCATGTCTTTACTGTAATCAGTGATGAGCCAGTAAAACTGTTGGTGATTTACTCACCACCTTACGAAGAAAATCCAGCAAGAGTAATACGGCCTTAAGAAAACGAACTACTAATACCCAAAAATTAGCAGGCTCATTTGAGCCCGCTAATGCATTACACGATCTTGATTGAGAGATCTGGCAATCCGTTTATTTGACAACGGATAACATCCCCCTTAACCACTGGACCGACATTCTCAGGCGTACCCGAGTAAATGATATCCCCAGGGAATAATTCATTTGCCTCAGAAAGTTTCGAGATTTGCTCTGCAACTGACCAAATCATTTGACTCAAATCCGCCTTTTGTTTAACTACGCCATTCACGGAAAGTTCAATATTGCCCTTTGTGAAATGCCCTGTTTTAGCTAGGGGGAAAATGGGTCCGATGGGGGCTGAGTGGTCAAAGGACTTGCCGATTTCCCAAGGCTTCTTCTGATCCCCCATAAAGCGCTGCAAATCCCTGCGCGTCATATCAAGACCTAAGGCATAGCCATAGACCAGATCCAAAGCTTTATCTACGGGAATATTTTTGCCACCTTTATTAAGAGCTGCAACCAATTCCACTTCATAGTGGTAATTTTTAGTTAAACTTGGGTAAGGATGATCAACAATCTTTGTAGGGGCTACAAACTGAATTGCATCAGTTGGCTTTTGAAAGAAGAATGGCGGCTCACGGGTTGGATCTGATCCCATCTCTCTAGCATGAGCTGCATAGTTACGACCGATACAGTAAATACGACGGACGGGGAATTCTTGATCACTTCCGGCAATCGGAATAAGTACTTGGTCTACCGGAAATGGTGTTTTAACGCCCTTATCGTGCGCACCCACAACTCCAGAGGCACCCAATACAGTTGCGCCCAAGCCTAACTTAATAGCATTACGGCGAGTGACATTTTGATTATCTGACATGAAATCTCCTATTGTTTAATGCACTGTATTTAATATCGATTCACTATTCGTCTTGAATAGTATTTTTTAAGATCCCAACACCCTCGACTTCAATCTCACAAACATCTCCAGGCTTCATAAATACTGGGGGCGTTCTGGCATATCCAACACCAGCTGGCGTACCGGTAATCACTACATCACCCGGCTCCAAAGTCATGCACTCTGTGATCAGAACAATAGTTTCAGCTACATCCCATAAAAAGTCTTTGGTGTTAGCATTTTGCATCACAGCCCCATTTAGACGAGACTGAATTTGTAGGCCATGAGCACCTGGTGGTAGCTCATCCGGCGTCACCAAGCACGGGCCAAAGCCGCCAGTCTGATCAAAATTCTTGCCAATCGTCCATTGGGTTGTTTTACGCTGATAGTTTCGAATACTGCCATCATTAAATACGCTGTAGCCTGCGATGCAGTCCAAAGCATTTTCTCTTGTGAGATTGCGCGCCCGCTTACCCACGATGAATGCTAGCTCCGCTTCGTAATCCAACTTATCAGAAACGCTTGGTCTAATGAGTGGTGCGTTATGAGCAGCTAAAGAACTGGGTCCCCTCATAAAAAAACTTGGGTACTCAGGACGTGCATTGCCACCCTCCTTGGCATGGTCCGCATAGTTGAGACCCATGCATACAATTTTTCCAGGTCGATCAATTAATGTTTCAAACTGAATATCAGCTAGATTGCGAATCACTGCCTTGGGATTGCTCAGAGCTTGCTTTGCTTTATTCAGACTAGGATCACTCTCTATAAAGCTTAATAAGCTATTCGGGATAGTCGGATCGCTTGCGCATAGATCCACAAATTGCGGTGAGTCCTTGGCACAAAGCACGCCAATACCTCTTCCGTTGCCTGGATTACGAAAGCTAAACAGTCGCATAAGTCTCCTAATTTCTTCTTTTAGTTATTTACTGCTAATGATTTAATCAGTTTAAACAAGTCCCAAAAACCTGCAAGGAGGCATTTCTTTCGTTAGCACTCCTTGTACGGACAGGTAGGGCTCAATAAACAGCCGCCTGCCCATCGCGCCTGGGATCACTTGCAGCGATATACCCATCCTCAATGTCGTCCGACAGCCTCCAAATAAACTGCCCTGCCCCAAAATCCATGTAGGGGTCATCAATTTTCTTCAGGGTGTGACCTAAGTCAGATAATCCTTGGACGGTTGCCGCATTCATATTGGCTTCAACATCCAGGCTGAAGTCACGATTGACTTTCCAACGGGGCGCATCACAGGCAGCTTGCGGTTGCTGGCGATAAGACAACATTCTCAATACAGTTTGCAAATGGCCTTGGGGTTGCATATCCCCACCCATGACGCCAAAACTCATTTGGGGTAACCAAGCATCACCTTCCTTGCGAGTTAAGAATGCAGGGATGATGGTGTGGAATGGGCGCTTACCTCCGGCAACCACATTGGCTGATTTAGGATCCATAGAAAAACCAAATCCCCTATTTTGCAAGCTGACTCCCCAATCTGGAACAACCACACCAGAACCAAAGCCCATATAGTTACTCTGGATGAAAGAGATCATGCGTCCATGTTCATCAGTAGCGGATAAATAAATCGTTCCACCAGATTGCGGCAAGCCAAATGGGAAATGGATCGCCTTATTTGGATTGATGAGTTTTGCACGCTGAGCCAAATAAGCAGGATCTAACATCTGCTCTGGAGTCACTTGCATAGAACGAGGATCAGCAACGTATTGATACACGTCCGCAAAAGCCAGTTTCATCGCTTCTATTTGCAAATGCTGACTCTGCACACCATCTACAGGCAAACTTGCCAGATCAAAATTTTGCAAAATTCCTAGCGCAATTAATGCGCCAATGCCTTGACCATTCGGAGGTATCTCGTGCATGGCATAAGTCTTGCCGTCAGCCGCTTTCATTTCCTGCTGAATCGTTCCTACCCAATCTGGTCGATAGGCGGCAAGATCCTCTAGCGTCATTGATCCGCCATTGCTCTTAGAGTATTGAGCAATAGCTTGCGCAATCTCACCTTCATAGAATTCACGAATGCCTGACTTAGCGATCTTTTTTAGCGTCTTCGCTGCTGCCTGAAAGCGAAAGATTTCTCCAATCTCTGGAGCGCGTCCATGAGGCATAAATGCCTGAGCAAAGCCTGGTTGATCTCGTAATTCAGGAATAGCGGCAGCCCACTTATGCGCCACTACCGGCGCCATTGCATAGCCACGCTCAGCAATCTCAATAGCGGGCTGTAATAGATCACCTAAAGGCAGAGATCCAAAACGTCTATGTAATTCTTCCCATCCAGCTAAAGCACCAGGAACGGTTACAGCATCCCATCCTCGCTTGGGCCTATCCGCTAAACCGTTAGCATCCGTTCCATATTTTTTTGAGAAATATTCTGGACTCCAAGCCTGAGGTGCAGTACCTGAAGAATTCAAGCCATGTAACTCTTTGCCGTCCCAAACTATGGCAAAACAATCACTACCCAATCCATTGGATACAGGCTCCACAATCATCAAGGCTGCAGCTGCAGCAATTGCCGCATCAATTGCATTGCCTCCTTGTTGAATAATCTTTAAGCCAGCCTGAGCCGCAAAGGGATGGGAGGTAGAAACCACATTACGCCCCATGACTGGCACACGAATGGTGGGGTACGGATTATTCCAATTGAATTTCATAAATGCTTTTCTTGTGTTCTTATTCGGGATTGATTTGTGCTTGTTTAATTAAAGCGCTCCAGCGTGCACGCTCTCTCGCTACCATATTGGCAAACTTTTCAGGAGTGCCCGGTGTTGATTCTGCGCCTACCTGTGCAAATCGCTCTATGACATCCGGTGACTCGATGGTTTTATTTAAGGCAGCATTTATTTTGGCCACTAACTCAGGTGGCAAATTTTTGGGGCCATATAAACCAAACCAAGTAGTCGATTCAAATTGACCCATGCCAAAATCCTTTCCAGCCTCTGCCACTGTTGGCACATCTGGCAACTGAGGGGATCGCTTAACTCCACCAACGGCTAAAGCAGTTAACTTTCCATCTTTAATGGGTTGTAAGCTAGACACGATAGAGTCAAATAACACATGGACTTTTCCAGATACCAAATCGGGCATTGCTAATGCAGAGCCTTTATAAGGCACATGCGTCATATTGATTCCGGCCTGCGCTTTTACAGCCTCCGCATTGAGTTGAATTACTGTACCGACACCGCTAGACGCATAGTTCAATTCTCCAGGATGGGCTTTTGCATAAACGATCAAATCCTTGACCGTCTTGATAGGCAAAGTTTTGGTAACCATCAAAACGGCAGGTGACACAGCCACCCCACCAATGGGTGTGAAATCCGTCACTGAATCATAAGGAAGTTTTTTTGGGAAGCTAGGCGCAACAGAGTGAGTACTACTGGTTGTAAACAGTAAGGTATAGCCATCTGGAATGGCACGCATTCCTAGCGCAGCTCCGATAGTACCTCCGGCACCAGGATGGTTTTCCACAATGACAGATTGACCTAAGTTAGTAGAGAGCTTTTGCGCGACTATTCTGGAAAGTGCATCGGTTGCTCCACCGGGTGGAAAGGGAACAATCAAGGTAATCGATTTATTGGGATAGTCTTTAACGCCCTGAGCACATACCCCAAATACCCCAAAAAAAAGCCCAAAAGCTAGCAGGATAAAAGAGGATAAAGTTCTGCGAATTGTCTGAATTTCCACGAGGCCTCCTAAGTATTTCCAATATCGTATATGATAATTTTTTGATACTGCTATTTCATTCTCCGTGAGTTCAAACCACCCCACAGAATACCTATTTGATCACCTCGTGATTATGGGTAGAGATAGTCTGAGCGAGCTCAGCGACACCTTTACAAGCCAAGGGTTTCAATTAACGCCGCTCGCTTACCATAACCTAGGTTCAAGCAATCGCCTCATCATGCTTGACTCCAGTTATATCGAACTACTAGGCTGGGAAAAGGATAAGCCAATCGAGCGGGCAGAAATTGCCAATCAAGCGATTGGCTTGGATGCCCTCGTATTTCGCACCCAAAATGCAGATGCCTGCTATTCCCAGCTCAAAGAATCCGGATTTGCCGTAAACCCTGTACAAGATTTATCCCGTGAGGGTGAATTTATGGGGGAAACCGTATTAATCCAATTTAAGACAGTCCGTTTTTCAGAGCAGCCCATCCCCGGCTTAAGAATCTATTTTTGCGAACACTTAACTCCAAAATATGTTTGGCAAAAGCAATGGCTCACACATCCAAACCAGATGCAATATTTGCCGCAAATTTCTCTGACTAGCCCAGATATTGCTCAAACTGCTGCCGCATTTCAGCGACTTTTAAATCTTTCCAAACCAGCAGTTGTCTCTGGGTCAAATGCGATTCAAATTCACCTGCCCAATTTAGAACTCACCCTTCAAGCAGCAAATGGATCTCAAGGCGCTTCCATCAAGGATGCACGACTCAGTCAATCTCCATCAGATCCTGTAGACTTCATCATCAATCACCATTTTCTTACCCATCACTAGGGGCTTCATTATGAAAATCACCCTCAATTTACTCTCCAAATACTTCCTTCTATCTGTGGCCGCGCTCATCATCTCTGGCCCTGCCCTAGCTCAAAGCGATAAACCCCTTACCTTGGTTGTGCCTTTTCCTCCAGGGGGCAGCACAGACATTACAGCCAGAACAATACAAACTAAACTGGCCGAAAGAATTGGAAAACCAGTCGTTATTGAAAATCGTCCAGGTGCAGCAAGCCAAATTGCTACGCAATATGTTGCCAGGTCAGCACCTGATGGAAATACATTGCTGATCAGCTTTGACAATCACTCCATTAATCCAATTGTTAAACCCAAGCTGCCTTATGACACCTTTAAAGATTTTGTTGGAGTCAGCCTCTTAGTACGCTTCCCACTAGTGATTGCTGCTAACCCTTCTGTACCAGGAAATAATTTGGCTGAATTTATTGCCGCTGCAAAAAAGAGTCCTGGTTTTTATAGTTACGCCTCAACAGGTGTTGGGTCTCTTAACCAATTAGCCATGGAAGATTTAAAACGCAAGGCTGGCATTTTCGTACTACACGTCCCTTATGGCGGCGGCGGTCCAGCAATTGCTGCTGTCGTTGGAAATACTGCCAGCATGACATTGTTAAGTTATGCCGCCCTGAAGGGTCAAATTCAGGCAGATAAGCTCAAACCACTAGCAGTAACTGGATCTCACCGTCTTCCTGAATTGCCAAAGACACCTACTGTTGCTGAGTCTGGCTATCCAGGCTTTGAGGCTTACTCCTGGATTGGTGCTTTTGCACCTGCAGATACACCAGCGGCCACGGTCAAGAAACTCACAGCAGATTTTCAAGCGGTATTAAATGACCCTGAGGTGAAATCTAAACTCACTCAAGGTGGCTTTGATGTTCAAGCCAGTGATGGACCTAGTTTAGATCGATATGCAAAACGTGAATTTGAGCGTTGGCAACAATTTGTTAAAGCAACCCAATTGAATTTAGATGACTAATATGAGTGAAAAAATGACTGGCGCAGAAGCTCTAGTACGAATGCTAGAGCAATATGAAGTCAAACATATCTTTGGATTGTGCGGGGACACCAGCCTACCATTCTATGATGCCCTAGCCAGACTAGATCATGGCATGCAACACATTCTTACGAGAGATGAACGCAGTGCTGGTTATATGGCAGATGCTTATGCACGAGTCACGCATAAGGTCGGCGTTTGCGAAGGCCCTAGTGGTGGTGGAGCAACCTATCTTTTACCGGGCTTAGTGGAGGCTAATGAATCTTCCATTCCGGTATTGGGGATCACCTCAGACGTGCCTGTAACTTCTCGTGGAAAATTTCCGCTGACCGAGTTAAATCAACAAGCCCTCTATCAGCCATTAACTAAATGGAATACCACGATCGATTTAGCAGAACAAATACCGTCAGCTGTCCGCAATGCCTTCCGCGCAATGACAACTGGGAAGCCTGGTAGTACCCATATTTGCTTGCCACATGATGTACAAAAGCATCCTGTTGCTAGCAGTGATATTTGGGCACAAAAAGAGCATTGTGAATACCCAGCTCAACGCTATGTAGCCAATAGTGCTGATATTGAAAAAGCAGCTAAATTAATCTTGAGTGCGAAATCTCCTGTTTTCATTTGTGGTGGTGGCGTCATTAATTCAGGCGCTGAGCAAATATTAGAGAGCATTGCCGAATTGCTAAATATTCCGGTATGCACTACCGTGAGCGGACAAGGCAGTCTGGCCGGAACTCATCCCTTAAATGCTGGTGTCGTTGGCGCGAATGGTGGTGTGATGGCCACTAGAGATGTGGTTAATGCTGCTGACCTGGTCTTTTTTATTACTTGTCGAGCCGGTTCAACTACGACTGAAAACTGGCGCTTCCCAAATAAATCCATTCCAATTATTCATCTGGATGTCGATCCTGAAACCATTGGAGCAAACTACCCTACTGCCGTCGGCTTAGTTGGAGATGCCAAACTCAGCCTAGAGCAACTTTATCGCGACTTAAAGGGCAATATTCAATCACGCACTGCAAACTGTGTCGATGGAAAAGCTGTGGTCGCTAAAGCCAAGGCTATCAAATTTGAATCTTTTCTTCAGTTGGCAAATAGCAATGACACGCCCATTCTTCCTGAAAAAATTGTTCACACTCTTAATAAGCTTTTGCCAAAAGATGCGATTGTGTGTGCAGACCCAGGTACACCTTGCCCTTACTTCTCCGCTTATTTCCTCAGCGATATTCCAGGTAGACACTTTATTACCAATAGAGCCCACGGCGCCTTAGGATTTGCCATGTCTGCAGCTATTGGTGCGGCTGTAGGCCAACCTCAATCTAAATGCGTTGCAGTCATGGGTGATGGTAGCTTTGGATTTACAGTGGGTGAGCTAGAAACGATTACGCGCTATAAGTTACCGATACTCATGATTGTGATTTCCAATTCTGTCTATGGCTGGATTAAGGCTAGTCAAAAGTCGGGATACGACCAGCGCTATTACTCAGTAGACTTTAATCGTACTAATCATGCTAAAGTGGCAGAGGCCTATGGAGTACGTTCGTGGACGGTTGATGATCCACAAAAACTGGAGATGGCGATTAAAGCTGCGATTGAGTGCGGGGAGCCAGCATTGATAGATATTATTTCTCAACCACTACAAGATGCTGCAGCGCCTGTAAGTCAATGGATGGGTTAAGGAATCGTTAATTAGACTGCCTATAAATACTGCTCAGGCGGTCTGATTTTGTACTACAGGCATGCGCACATTTTTTTCCGGAAGCTTTGTGATGTTGTAGGCTGCCACACAAGCGGCAACTAGCAATAGGACTCCTAAAACTAGGCCCCAGCCAACTTTTTTATTACGCAAAACACTCTCCTTCGATAATTTGATGCTTATTATCGCAAATCCGCCAGCCATGGGATTGCGTCTTAGGTATTTGCGATAATTCTCATCTTTAAAGGCATACTAGAGATACTATGAAATCCACCCATTGGTCTCAACACTGGCATTACATTAGCGCCAGTCATCGCCTGCTCGTTATTGCCATTGCGGGAGCAGTCGCCTTTTTCACCCTATCCTCTATACCATCAGTGATGGTTCGCCTGGCATTATCTTGGATTATTGCTAGCAGCCTATATGTCTTATCCACTTTTATGATGATGCATTTTTCCACCAAGGAAAACATCTCCCATCTCTCGGAAAAAGAGGATGATGGCGCCATATTCATTCTACTTATTACCCTCTTAGGCTCGATCACTAGCTTGGTAGTGATTGTGATGATCATGACGGATATTAAATCACTCATGATTTCAGATACCGCAAAAGAAATTGGCCTGGTACTACTAACTTACATTAGCTCATGGTTTTTAATTCATACCGCCTTTGCTTTGCATTATGCCCACGTCTATTACCAAGACTATGAAAAAACAAAGCAGCCACCTTTAATTTTTCCAGGTACGCTTAATCCTAACTATGTAGACTTTTTATATTTCTCTATGGTCTTGGGAATGACTTGTCAAACGGCAGATGTTAATATCGCCAGCACCCGAATTCGTTACCTGGCAATGGTTCAGGGTTTAACGGCATTTGTTTTCAATACCACCCTGCTTGTATTGACCATCAACCTGATTTACGACCTTCCGAATCGCTAAGCTCTTGAAGAAATACCTGCCTTAGCGGGTATTTTTACAAGCATTGCGGAAGATTTAGAAATTCAAAGATACTGCCAGCTGAGGGCCTTGCATTGTGGTCTTTTGCAATACGCCACCATTGTTCATATCGTAGTAAAGCGCTCGATAGGTAAGGGATACATCCACCAGCTTATTGAATGTTTTACCAACACCCAACATTGCTTGCCACGTTAAGTTGGTGGTACCTCCACCGCCACCAATATCTCCGTAAAACGGCACATACCATGTGGATTCTGCGATACGATAGCGGCCTTTAAATCCAGCAATAGGATCAACTGTTGACGTCGTCTTGGAATCAGTAGCCTTATTTCTGCCACCATCCAGCGCCAGATTTAAAGTGGCAGTGGCATAGATGGCACGAACGCCTAGCAAACCATCAAGGTAAAGATCTTTATTGTTGGCAACGGTATAGGTAGCAGCACCCGTCAGAATGGTTTGCTGGAGCGTTACCTTATCTGCTAGAGTTGCCCTAACAGCACCGTCAGCACGTGTTGGCACAACGAGCGGGATACTCCCCGTATTCTGAAGAGTTGCTGATATAACATCACCCATCACTCCCCAATTGCCATAGTGGGCTTCACCCGCGATCATGCCGCCTGTTTTTAGATTGCTCACAATATTGCTTGAAGAGTAATCAGCCGTTTTTACTAAGCCATCGGAAAAGTTCAGGGTACCTTTAATGCCAGGCGCCCATACATAGGGAACGACCGTAAAACGCCATTCATCTGAAATTTTAGGTATTGGGCTCGGATCGTCTGCGCCATAAGCCAGGCCCGTTGAAAACATTACAGTAGAAATAAAGGCCAGGAAAGAAAGTCTATTTTTGTGCATGATAATAAGAGCTTAATTTTGATTAAATATAACCTGAGCGACGGTATTAGGAATCATTATATGAGGATAGATTTGGGCATTATTCGAATGATGGCTTGTGGGCTAGTTACAGGACTTTTATCCTTGGGCTTAGTTCATGCCGAATCACCTAATAGTGATCACATCACTATTGAGGCTCAGCGCAAAGTCTGGAAGGGAGATCTAGATGGCATGATCAAACGCCGCGTAGTACGCGTCTTACTCCCTTATAACAAAACCCTCTACTTCTTGGATAAGGGTGGACAGCAGCGCGGCCTGATGTACGACATGATGACGGCCTTCGAGCAAGATCTTAATCAACAGGTTTCTGCCAAGCATCTAAAGATTCAATTTATCTTTGTACCCACGCCACGCGATCAACTTATTCCAGAGTTACTTGCTGGCAGAGGTGACATCATCGCAGCTGATCTCACCATTACTCCAGAACGTCAAAAGCTCATTGATTTTTCAATCCCCATTGCAAGCGGCATCAAAGAGGTCATTGTGACTTCGGCTAATACCTCAGGTATTAATACTCTAGAAGATTTATCAGGCAAGACTATTTTCGTGAATCCCAGTACAAGCTATGCCGAAAATCTAAAGATATTGAATACCAACCTTCAGAAGCAAAAGAAGCCTCCGATCATAATCAAGAATGCCCCCGGTACATTTGAAACCGAAGATGTTTTAGAGATGGTTAATGCCAATCTGGTTTCAATTACTGTGAGCGACTTGTATTTAGCTCGGTTCTGGAAAAATATCTTCCCCAATATCCATATTCATGAAAACTTAGCACTTCATCAAGAGGGCAGCGTCGCTTTTGGGTTGCGTAAAAATTCCCCAGAACTTAAAAAAGCCTTAGATGCCTTCACAGAGAAAAATAAAATTGGGACTAGCTTTGGTAACCAAAAATTGCAGGCCTACCTGAAATCAATTAAGTGGGTTAAAAATGCCACTAACCCAGCTGACCTGAAAAAATTTCATTCTCTGGCTAAGGTGTTTCAAAAATATAGCGATCAATACCATATTGATTGGCTACTCATGACAGCACAAGGTTACCAAGAGTCCCGCCTAGACCAAAATAAGAAAAGCAAAGTGGGTGCTATTGGAGTTATGCAAATCATGCCTGCAACCGGTAAGGAACTGAAGGTCGGTGACATTAATAGCGTAGATAACAACATCAATGGTGGCGTGAAATATATCCGATATCTCATTGATCAGTATTACAGTAAGGAGCAAATGACGGATCTCAATAAGGTCCTATTTGCCTTTGCTGCATATAACGCCGGGCCAACTCGAATCGCCCAGTTGCGCATCGAAGCAGGTAAGCGCGGCCTAAATCCTAATATTTGGTTTGATAATGTGGAACGCATTGCGGCAGAACGGATTGGTAGTGAAACAGTGCAATACGTCAGCAATATCTACAAGTACTCAGTGGCCTATAAATTAGTCACTGAACTACCTAGCAAGAGCGAACAAGCTAAGTAGAGGCCAATAAAGCAAAACCCCCGCCATAACAGACGGGGGTTTGGGGAGCCC
>CANCIL010000032.1 GCA_947378095.1 Betaproteobacteria bacterium | reverse complement strand
TACGCCAAGACACTCTGTATTTGGCGTGACAGCTTTAATCAAAAACTTCAAGAAGTACGACAACTGGGTTTTGACGAAGCCTTTATTCGGCTTTGGAACTTCTATCTCATGTACTGTTCAGCAGGTTTTTCTGAGCGCAATATTGATGTAGTGCAATTTACCTTGAGCCACGAGGGCACCCCATCATCACCAGATGCATTGCGCGTATGAAACAGCTGGGTATAAAGAACTTCTCTGGAAAACGTATTTGGGTCATTGGCGCATCTAGCGGTATTGGTGCGGCTTGTGCCAAAGCCTTTATTGAAAAAGGTGCGAAGGTGGCGCTTTCTAGTCGCCGAGTTGAACCCCTCCAGCAGTTAGCAGCGACTGCCTCGGCCAACCAAACTATCGTTCTTCCAGTAGATGTCACTAAAGACGATCAGGTCAATGAGGCCTATCAACAGATTGTGCAAAGCTGGGGTGGAATTGATTTATTGCTTTTTGTTTCAGGCGTATACACGCCCTTGCGTGCAAGTAATTTTGACTTTAAAACCGCTGAGCAAACCATTGATGCCAACCTATTGGGACCGATGAGGGCGGTTGCTACAGTTCTACCTGAAATGCTCAAAGCACACTCGGGACATATCGCTATTGTGGGCAGTGTTGCTGGCTATAGCGGCTTACCAAAAGCCTTGGCATATGGACCAAGCAAAGCAGCCATTATTAACTTCTGCGAAACCCTGTATTACGACTTGTTGCCTGAGGGCATCAGCGTCCATATGATTTCACCAGGCTTTGTTGCTACTGAAGCCACAGCGCAAAATGATTTTGAAATGCCCGCCCTGATTACTGCTGATCAAGCTGCAAGTGAGATATTGTCAGGCATTGAACAGGGTGAATTTGATATTCATTTCCCCAAACGGTTTTCGGGATTCCTAAAGTTTCTCAGAATCCTGCCATATCCACTCTATTTTTGGATAGTGCGCCGCTTCGTCAAGATCTAATAAGCTAAATAGGTGTAATAAACCGATTTACTTGTACTTATCTTTACGAATTTTTTCTTCTAGGTAATCCATCACCGCAATCGCCTTCGCTTTAGTACCAGCAATGGAAGGGGATGTGACATATTTGCCTTGCATCACGATAGTAGGAACGCCATCGATCCGATAGGTTTCGGCCAGCTGTCTGGCAGTGCGGGCCTTTGAGGTCACAGCAAATGAACGATAAGTCGCTAAAAAAGTGTTGCGATCGATACCTTGAGCAGCCGCCCAATCAGCAATGTCCGTCTCAGTTAGCAGACGCTTATTTTCTTTATGCATTGCATACATCACCTTTTCATTTAACGCATCTCCTTTACCAAGAGATTCAAGCGTATAAAAAAGTTGGCTATGGGGCATAAAGTCATCCCGAAAGGCAACGGGGATCCTTTTGAATACAACATCTTTAGGTTGACGCTTTACCCAACTACTTAGTTCAGGCTCAAAGTCATAGCAATGGGGGCATCCATACCAAAAGAACTCGATCACCTCAACTTTGCCTTTAGTTTCTACAGGCTGTGGGATGGGCAAAATACGATAGTCAAAGCCTTCTTCAATTTTTTGACTTTGCGCAATGGCAAGCCCACTTAAACAAATGAAAGTAAGGAGGGTAAAGAGTCTTTTGCTAAATGAAATCATGATTTGCTTGTTTTAATAAGGGTTGGTTTGATGCCCATGCCATTTAACTTATCGCGCACAGGATTGCTTTCCTCGGAACTGCCATATGGCCCAACGCGAACGCGCCACAAGGTATTGCCTTCGCTAGTCACCTCACTTAACTGAGCCTGAATACCTTGAATCGCCAAAGTCGCCTTCTGGGCATCCGCATCAGCCCGCTTCGCAAAAGCGCCAACTTGTAAATAATATTGCGCCTCTGACTTTGCTGCTGAAGAAGCTGAGTTATCGGCAGACTTCTTGCTATTGAGTAAATCACTAATGGGATCGGTCGCGCTAGCTGCAGGTGACTTACCTTGTAAGGGTTTATTTAAATCTACGGGTTCTGCTGGAACTGCAGTCTCTCCCTCAGCAGGAGGGGGAGCAGGTTTAATAATATTCAGCGGTAAATTGGGTGCGCGAACTCCAGGTCTTTCTTGGGGAGTATTTTTTGAGAGATAAAAAGCGATCACAAAGGCTATACCAAGGCCCGCACCTAGACCCAAAATAAAGCCCAAGATAGTGCCGCCATATTGAGCATTACTAGTACTGTGATAGATGAAGCCAGTTTGTTGATTCGGTTTTTTCATTATTTCCTCATCTTACAGTTTCACTTCATGTGCCGTGATTACATCTTGGCTGGTGCAGACACACCTAATACTTTTAAACCATTTTGCAACACTTGGCGAGTGGCTGATAACAGCGCTAATCGGGCCAATTTCAGCCTTTGATCATCAACCAAGACTCGATCGGCGTTATAAAAGGTGTGAAAATCACCGGCCAAATCTCGCAAATAAAAGGCTAGGGCATGCGGCGCCAAATCTGAAGCGGCATCGCTAAGCACTTCCGGATACTCTGCAAGGCGTCTTAGTAAATGGTCTGAAGCTTTGCTCTGCAAGAGCGATAAGTCAGCGGTAGCTAAATCAGCTGCCTTGCCCTCCCACTGTTGCAAGATTGAGCTAATACGTGCGTAGGCATACTGAACATAGAACACTGGGTTCTCATCATTTTGCTGAAGTGCTAAATCAATATCAAACACAAACTCAGTATCTGCCTTACGCGAGATCAAAAAGAATCGCACTGCATCGCGACCACGCTGCAAAGCTAGCTCTCTTTCTTGGGGAGTCATTTCAGGAGTAACACCACCTGACCATTCGACTAAGTCGCGCACAGTAACGTAAGAGCCTGCACGCTTTGAAATTTTGACTTCTTCACCATGACGCATCACAGTTACCATCTTATGTAGAACATAGTCAGGATATGTCTTTGGAATATCCCAACCGCGCTTTTGGGCTACACCCTGTAAACCTGAGCGCACTCGGGCAATCGTGCCATGATGATCACTACCCTGCACGTTAATAACTTTTTCAAAACCACGCTTCCATTTGCTTGCGTGATATGCCACATCAGGAACAAAGTAAGTGAAGCTACCATCAGACTTACGCATCACGCGATCTTTATCATCGCCATCGGTCGTTGTCTTGAGCCACAAGGCACCTTCACCTTCGTAGGTTTTTCCGATGCTTTGCAAATCTTCCACTATTTGAGCAACGCTACCATCGGTATACAAAGAAGACTCGAGGTAGTAGCAATCAAATTGCACGCCAAACGTTTTTAAATCAATATCTTGTTCATTGCGCAAATAAGCCACTGCAAATTGACGTATTGCTTCAATGTCATCTTTGTAATCGGGGGAAGCTTTAAAGGCAACAGCAATCTCAGAAATATATTCACCGTTATAAGCTTGTTCTGGCCATGCTGCATCCCCTGGCTTGAGTCCATTTAAACGGGCTTGCACAGATAAAGCGAGATTAGCAATCTGGACTCCAGCATCGTTGTAATAAAACTCCCGATGCACTTTAATTCCCTGGGTTGCCAATAAGTTGGCTAAGGCATCGCCTAATGCAGCCTGTCTACCATGACCAACATGCAAAGGCCCAGTTGGGTTTGCGGAAACAAATTCAATCATGGCGCTTGCTACAGGACCGCTGCCCTGAGGCATCTCACCAAACCGGGGGCCAGAGGACAAGATTTCATTTACGACAGCAGTTTTGGCTACATTGCTCAATCGAAAATTAATAAAGCCCGGGCCCGCGATTTCGCAGGAAGAAATCAGCTGATCAAAACCTGCTTGTTTTTGAAGGCGCTCTACTAAAGTCTGCGCCAATTCTCTAGGATTGAGCTTCCAAGCCTTGGCAAGCTGGAGTGCGATATTACATGCCACATCCCCATGGTCTGCAGCCTTAGGGCGCTCTAAGCGCACGGGAGGGACCCCTTCCAAGCCTCGCTCTTGAGCCAAGCCCTGCAAAGCGGCGCCGAGCATCTCAATTAGTCGATTTTTATTAGTCAACAACATAGAACAGTGAGTTTATCAGGTGGTAAGCTATCGAAATGATCTATCAATTTCGCTGCAAAGCCGGACCGGACGTCATCATGCTAGCTGACCTGAGCCAGCGAATTTTTGATATTTTGGGTCGTCCATTGGAGCCCAGGGGAATTTTCACAGTAGGGCAACTTCCTGGCCTGATTACCGCCCTAGAAACTGCCATCCTAAAAGATTTAGAGGAACGCTCGGAGGCAGAGAATACTGGCACAAAACCAAAACTAGCAGATCGTCTAGGCCAACGCGCCTATCCCTTTTTGGAACTGATGAAGCAAGGCAAAGCCAAAGGCGAGCCAGTGATGTGGGGTGTTTAGTCTAGCGAGCTAGATAGCTGGCGGCGGACATCTTCGATAGATTCACCGCGTCGTAATGCCAAGTCTTCGACTTGATCAGCAGACAATTTACCAACATTAAAGTAGCGCGCATCTGGATGTGCTAAATAAAATCCACTCACACTTGATGCTGGATTCATAGCCATAGACTCCGTCAAAGTCATGCCAATATCTTCTGAGCCCAAGACACGCAATAAATCTTTTTTTACTTCATGCGCAGGGCAAGCAGGATATCCTGGTGCTGGACGTATGCCGCGATACTCTTCATTAATCATTTGGTCATTAGTCAAAATCTCATCGCTAGCATAGCCCCATAAATCGGTACGCACGCGATGGTGCATGAGCTCCGCAAATGCCTCCGCTAATCGATCGGCTAAAGCCTTTAACATGATGGCGCTGTAATCATCATGCTTTGCTTGGAACTCCGCCACTTTTTTCTCAACACCATGGCCAGTAGTCACAGCAAAACAACCCAAGTAGTCCGGCACACCAGCATCCTTTGGCGCAACATAATCTGCCAAACAACGGTTAGGCCTGCGAACGCCATCAATTACTGGGCGCTCTGCTTGTTGGCGTAAGTTATGCCAAACAAATAATGGGTGCTCACGCGCTTCGTCGCTATACAACACAATATCATCGCCGACCGCATTAGCTGGATAAAAGGCGACAACTGCATCTGCTTGTAACCATTGACCTTTAATTAATTTGTCGAGCAGGGCTTTAGCATCTTCAAATACTTTTCGAGCCTCAACACCAACCACTTCATCATCCAGAATTGCAGGAAACTTTCCTGCTAAATCCCAAGTTTGGAAGAATGGAGTCCAGTCAATGTACTTAGCAATATCGTTAAGAGAAAAGTTCTTAAATACCCGACGCCCAATGAATTTAGGCTTTTCAGGCGTATAAGCAGCCCAATCAATCAACTCACGATTTTTACGCGCCGCCTCTAATGAAATCGTTGGTGCAGCCTTCTTATTTGCATGTTGTTCACGAATACGTACATAGTCATCACGCAAATCTTGAATGAATTTTTTTGCACTCTCATCCGAGAGCAAGCTAGATGCAACCGATACTGAGCGCGATGCATCTGGAACATAAACTACGGGGCCATCGTAGTGTGGCGCAATTTTGACCGCAGTATGGACTCGCGAGGTAGTGGCTCCGCCAATCATTAATGGTATTTGGCGTTCACGGAAATAATCATCACGCTGCATTTCTTGTGCAACGTAGGTCATCTCCTCCAGGGAGGGTGTAATCAAGCCAGAGAGCCCGACAATATCAGCCTTCTCTTCCTTAGCGCGCTTCAAAATTTCCGCGCAAGGAACCATCACTCCCATATTCGCAACTTCAAAGTTATTACATTGCAAGACTACCGTCACAATGTTTTTACCAATATCGTGAACGTCACCTTTAACGGTTGCCATCACAATTTTGCCTTTGGCTTTTGCTTCTCCGCCTCCGGCAATATGCAGACGTTTTTCTTCCTCAATATAAGGAATCAAAATCGCTACTGCTTGCTTCATCACTCGAGCACTTTTCACCACCTGCGGCAAGAACATCTTGCCCTCACCAAATAAATCGCCAACAACATTCATGCCATCCATGAGCGGGCCTTCGATAACCTCAATCGGACGGCCACCAGTACCCATAATTTGCGCACGGAGCTCTTCGGTGTCTTCTTCAATGAAGGTAGTAATGCCATGCACCAGCGCATGCGTTAAGCGCTCGCGCACAAGCCCTTCACGCCAGGCCAAGTTTTCTACTTGTTTAGCTCCACCGCCCTTAAATTGGTCGGCAATATCTAACAAGCGCTCCGTTGGCGTTTTTCCATCCTTTTCTTTAAAGCGATTGAGAACAACGTCCTCAACACGCTCCCGCAACTCTGAATCTAAGTCAGCGTAGACGCCTAATTGGCCAGCATTCACAATGCCCATATCCATGCCAGCTTTAATGGCGTGATAAAGGAATACAGTGTGAATAGCCTCACGAACGCGATCATTGCCGCGGAAAGAGAAGCTCACATTCGAAACGCCACCACTTACTTTGGCACCCGGGAGGTTTTCCTTAATCCAACGTGTAGCGTTAATAAAATCTACTGCGTAGTTATCGTGCTCTTCAATACCTGTAGCAATCGCAAAGATATTGGGATCAAAAATGATGTCTTCGGCAGGAAAGCCTATTTCATTTACTAAAATGTCATAGCAGCGCTGGCAGATTTCTGTTTTGCGCTTAAATGTATCAGCCTGTCCAACTTCATCAAACGCCATCACAACTGAAGCTGCCCCATAGCGACGAATTAAGCGTGCTTGTTTTCTGAAAGGCTCTTCACCTTCCTTTAAAGAAATCGAATTGACAATTGGCTTACCTTGGATACATTTCAGTCCTGCTTCAATCACGCTCCACTTAGAAGAGTCGATCATGATAGGTACTCGTGCAATATCAGGCTCTGATGCAATCAGGTTTAAGAAGCGGGTCATCGCCGCCTCAGAATCTAACATCGCCTCATCCATATTGATGTCAATTACCTGAGCACCATTTTCAACTTGTTGACGTGCTACTGCGAGCGCCTCATCAAATTGATTATTCAGAATCATGCGTGAGAATGCCTTTGATCCAGTGACGTTGGTACGCTCGCCAATATTGACGAAGCCTACCGCTGGAGTGACATTGAACGATTCAAGTCCTGAAAGCTTCATCGCCGGGATAGGCTGTTGATTTTCTTTTTGACTCATACCGCTGCTCCTGCATCCTCACGATAAAAAGCACGAGGTTTACGCTTGGAAACAGCATTAGCAATCGCCCGAATATGGTCAGGTGTAGTGCCACAGCAGCCACCCACTAAATTAACTAATCCATCCTTAGCAAATCCATCCACTAAGCTCGAAGTAATCTCTGGAGTTTCATCAAAGCCTGTATCACTCATCGGATTAGGCAAGCCAGCATTGGGATAGCAAGACACTGCTGCATCACAAATACGCGCGAGCTCCGCAATATAGGGGCGCATCAAGGCAGCACCCAAAGCACAATTCAAACCAAAAGTGAGCGGCTTAATATGACGCAAGCTATTCCAAAAAGCTTCAACCGTTTGACCCGACAAAATGCGGCCCGATGCATCAGTTACCGTGCCAGAAATCATCACTGGCAAACGCTCACCAGACTCTTCAAAAAATTCATCTAAAGCAAACAATGCTGCTTTCGCATTGAGCGTATCGAAAATGGTTTCAACTAAAAATAAATCTACGCCGCCCGCAAATAAACCTTCGATTTGTTCACGATATGAAGCTCGTAGCGCATCAAATGTCACATTACGTGCCCCAGGGTCATTTACGTCAGGTGAGATGCTAGCGGTTTTAGGCGTTGGTCCGATAGCCCCAGCAGCAAAGCGTGGCTTCTCAGGGGTGCTGTACTTTTCACAAGCGGCCTTAGCAAGCTTGGCAGACACTTCATTCATTTCGCGAGCCAGCCCAGGCATTTTGTAGTCCTCTTGAGCAACTGATGTTGCGCCAAAAGTGTTTGTTTCAATAATGTCAGCGCCCGCATCCAAATATTGCTCATGAATCTTGCTAATAATTTCTGGATGGGTCAGCACCAATAATTCGTTATTACCTTTGAGGTCGCCAGGATGACCATTAAAGCGAGTATTACCTGGTAATCCGCGGTAATCCTCTTCAGATAACTTGTATTGCTGAATCATGGTTCCCATCGCGCCATCCAAAATGAGGATGCGCTGCTTCAGTAGCTCAGGAAGTGCCTGACCACGGGTGTAAGGCTGGGACAAACCATTAAATTGCATTGCTTAACCGGGAATAATCTCTAGAATCCCTTATTCTATTGGAAAAGCCACTTTTTATTTAACCTGGAGCCTTCTATGTTTGGAACTATTCCTGAATTTAATCAAAGCCTTGATATGTTCAAAACGATGTGGGGTCAGGGGGCGACGGGTCAAGCAGGGCAATTTCCCTTCACTACAGACGCATCTAAGGCCGCAGGAGGCTTTGCATCTGCATTCCCAGGCCTGGACATAGACGAGCTAGAAAAGCGCATCAAAGACCTGAAGAGCGTTGAAAACTGGTTAAACCTTAATCTCAACATCCTCAAATCCACTATTCAAGGCCTTGAAGTTCAGCATGCCACCATGATGGCCTTGAAGTCTTTTGGAGATGCTGTATCGGCCGCAGGGGCTGCAGCAAATAGTGGGACTGAGAAATCAGAAACTAAAGCTAGCGCTAAACCTCGGAAAACCGCAACACGCCGTCGTCGCAAAGCTGGCGATGCAACTTACCTCGACGAAGTAGGTAATTCAGATGAGCAATAGCCTCACCCATGGCAAATGTGAGTTGATGGATATCTAATTCACGCTTAAATAAAACCGGCACAATCTCTCGAGCAGTAGCCGGTTTTTTACATGCGCTAAGCGTTTCAGCCAAGCGCTCATCATGATGTGTTTTTAGCTGATCAATACGCGGCTTCATTCCTTTAAAGGGTTTTCCATGCGATGGCAACACCAAGGTGTCATCGGGTAGGGGCAAATAGCGCTCAAGTGACTCAAGATAAAGACCCAATGGATCGGCATCTGGATCTGCATCGTACACACTGACATTGGTAGAGATTCGAGGAAGCAGCATGTCCCCTGAAATTAATACGCCAAGATCTTTACAAAAGAGTGAAGCATGTTCAGGTGCGTGTCCGTAACCCATGATCACTTGCCACTGATGACCATCAATCAAAATATTTTCACCATTCAAAATGCGGCGGTATTGTCTTGGTACTCCCGGAACCATATTGCTGTAATAGTTTGAGCGACCGCGAATTTTTTCCAAATCTTCTGGGGTCATCAAGCCATGCTTCTGAAAATGATCAGCAGAACCTCCGCCGCCTGCACGTGCACCAATCGCAGCACCACCTTCTTTGTGACTTAACCACTGAGCAGTTAAATAATCCGTCATTGAAATCCACAATGGGACATTCCACTTTTCACACAACCATTGCGAGAGACCAACATGGTCTGGGTGCATATGCGTCACGATGACTCGCAACACCGGTAAACCCTCTAGCTGAGTTGCAAATACGGTTTCCCATGAAGTCTTAGTTTCTTCATTTGCGATACCGCAATCAACGATAGTCCAACCCGCTTTGCCATCTATTTCATCGCGCAACAACCACAAATTAATATGGTCCAGAGCAAATGGCAGCTTCATTCTGAGCCAACGCACACCAGGTGCAAGCTCAATACTAGCTCCTAGCTCTGGCAGTTGATCGCCCAAGGGGTAATGAAGAGCACTTTCAGAACTTAGTGGGGGTTTGTTCATTGATATGTACTAAAAAATTATTGGTTTACATTCACGATGACACGTCCGCGCAGATCGCCAGCCATTAATTTTTCTGCATACTGGACTGCATCTGCCAAATTAATTTCATGCGAAATCTCATCAAGCGTTTTTAAATCTACCAGCTTGCTGAGCTGCTCATATGCTGCAATTCTTTTTGCACGCGGAACCGTTACGCTATTAATGCCATATAAGGTGATACCGCGCAAAATAAATGGCGCCACTGTTGAAGGAAAGTCCATGCCCTGCGCAAGACCACAAGCAGCAACTGCACCGTCACTCTTGGTTTGTGCACAAGCATTGGCCAAAGTATGGCTTCCTACGCTATCGACTACTGCCGCCCAGCGCTCCTTAGCCAATGGCTTTCCCGGGGCAGATAAAGCAGCACGATCAATCACTTCAGCAGCACCCAGCTGGTTTAAATAAGCTGTTTCAGATAAGCGTCCGGTACTCGCCACTACCTTAAAGCCAAGCTTGCTCAGGAGGGCAATGGCAAAACTACCCACACCACCTGCTGCTCCTGTAACTAAAACCTCGCCATCGCTTGGCTTAAGGCCATGTGATTGCAAGGCCATCACGCACAACATGGCGGTATAGCCAGCAGTACCAATAGCCAAGGCTTGTTTAGCAGTAAATCCTTTTGGCAATGGAATCAGCCATTCGGCTTTCACTCGCGCCATTTGGCTTAAACCGCCCCAATGATTCTCGCCCACGCCCCAACCATTGAGCAACACCATATCTCCAGCCTTAAAGTCGGGGCTAGTGCTTTCGACTACTTCTCCAGCAAAGTCAATGCCAGGAACCATTGGAAAGCTACGAACTACTGGGCCTTTACCGGTAATAGCCAAGCCATCCTTGTAATTGAGGGTGGAATACAGCACCTTCACCTTGACTTCACCCTCAGGCAAACTAGCCTCATCAACCTGGGCCAGCTCAGCGCGATAGCCCTGATCATCCTTATTTACCAAAATAGCCTTAAACATGTATCTTCCTTTTAGAACTAAGCATTTCCCCGCAACAAATGCGTAATAGGTTTATCCTAACGAGCATTGATGATTATGGAGGTTTCCATGAAAAAAATTCAACTATTAACTGCGATTTCTGGCTTGCTACTGGCTGGCTGCTCTTCTACCCAAATCAATATGTCCATGGGCAACATGCGCTTGATTCATTCTAGTGCCGATCCTCAGGATGTGATGGACTTTGCTACCAACACCTGCAGAAATGATTTCTACCAAGGTGCAAGCTTTCTATCAAAAGCTGGGAAAGAGTATCGCTTTAAATGCGTCAAGGCCGAAGAGAATGAGATCTTAATTCCGATCCCGGGAACCACTATTGCCCCAGCAGCTAAGTAATCAGCAACTAATGGCCCCTTTTACTTCTCAGGAGCTACGCAAAGGCTTTGCTTCATTTGCGACAGGGGTCACGGTAATTACTTGCCTAGATGAAGATCGTAATCATCATGGCATCACTATCAGCTCGTTTAACTCAGTCTCCTTAGAGCCGCCACTGATTCTCTGGAGTCTAAAGAAGCATTCCCGTCTGATGCCATGGGTTGATCTTGGTAAGAAACATTTGATTCATGTGCTTGAACGTACGCAAGAAGATTTAGCGATGCATTTTGCAACCGTTAAGCAAGATCAATTTGTGAATGTAGGACATCAAATTGCTAATAGCGGACTTTGTCAAATTGATGATTGCGTAGCATATTACGAATGTGAAACGATTTCTGTTCATACTGGCGGAGATCACAACATTATTGTTGCCAAAGTTCTCAACTTAAAAAATCATCCAGAAAAAGAACCTCTCATTTTTGCGCGCAGCAAATTTGTCGGGCTCGATTTCGCTGAACTAAAAACTAGTTAATTTAAATCCATCCGAGGGAAGAGCCATGATGCGTTTATGGGGTCGCAAAAGTTCGATCAATGTACAAAAAGTATTGTGGTGCCTTGCCGAGCTTGGATTGAAAGAGGGTCAGGACTTTGAGCGTATTGATGCGGGCCTGCACTTTGGCGTCAATCGTACCCCCGAGTTTCTCAAGCTCAACCCGAACGGCCTCGTGCCAACTCTAGAAGATGGTGATTTGGTGCTTTGGGAATCTAATACAATCATGCGCTACCTTATTCGCCAATACGATAAGCAAGGCCGCTTTCCAAGTGATATTGCGAGTCAATATGGATCTGAGAAATGGCTTGACTGGCAGGTGGGAACCCTATGGCCAGCATTGCGCACACCATTTTTAGGTTTAACACGTGTACCTGAAAATGAGCGCAAGTACGATGCGATTAAAAAAGGTTATCAAGACACTAATAACTTACTAGCACTTCTCGATACCACTTTGGCAACTCAAGATTATTGCTCTGGCAAGCAATTTCATATTGGTGATATTGCGCTTGGACTTTGCGTTGGTCGCTGGATCTTAATAGAGGATACCTTTCCAGAAAAGACTGGTGGGCGCCCAAATCTTAAGCATGTAGATGCTTGGTTAAAGCGCTTAAGTACAGAAACCTTATTTGACGACATTGCTGAAAAACAGCTCAACATCATCAAATAAAAAACCGGTTTACTGTTGCTTAAATTTCTTTTGGTGGTGATCAGCACCTAGCAGTAGATACATTGCTGGAACCACAAATAAAGTAAAGAGGGTGCCAATCGATAGGCCTGTGAAGATGACGATACCCATCGACTGACGACCGGCAGCGCCTGCTCCAGAGGCAATGACTAAAGGCACCACTCCAAGAACCATCGCTGCTGTAGTCATCAAAATAGGCCTTAAACGCACGCTACTTGCCTCAACAATGGCATCTAACTTCGTTCGGCCCGCCTCTTGTAATTCATTTGCAAACTCCACTATCAAGATACCGTGCTTACTAATTAAACCCATCAAGGTCACCAAGCCCACCTGGGTGTAGACGTTTAAGGTGGTGAATCCCAAATTAATAAAGATAAGGGCGCCAAACAATGCGAGTGGAACTGAAACCAAGATCACAATCGGATCTCGGAAACTTTCAAACTGCGCGGCAAGCACCAAGAACACGATCAAAATCGCAAAGAACATCGTTACCAAGAACCCGCCTGACTCAGCCATAAACTGACGTGAAGGGCCGGCATAATCCATGCTGTATCCGTTAGGCGCAACCTCTTTTAGGGTCTGACGCATGTATTCCAACAAGTCTGCTTGTGAAATGAAGGGCGTGCTCACACCAAAAATAGTGGCTGAATTTAATTGCTGAAAGTGATTAATAGATTGAGGCACTACCTTTTGCTTAATGCTAGCAATAGTACGAGCCTGAATCATCGCCCCACTAGGGGTGCGAATGTAGTAATCCAAAATTTGATCAGGGTTTAATCGATCTACTTGTTTGACTTGCGGAATCACTCGATAAGAGCGGCCAGCGACGGAGAAGTAATTAACATAGCCACCACCCAAGGCAGCTGATAAAGCCGATCCAACCTGTTGCTGAGTCATCCCTAAAGCAGCTACCTTTTCACGATCAATCACCAATACATCTTGTGGTTTATCAATTTTTAAATCCGAGTCCACAAAGAAAAAGTTTCCGCTGCGACGGGCTTTATCCAAAACCGCCTGAGAGACTTCATTCAATTGATCGTATGGTTCAGTGGTGGTAATCACGACCTGAACAGGCAAACCTTGTGCGCCAGGTAATGCGGGGAACTGGAAAGCAGCTACGCGAGCGCCTGCAATCGAATTCCATTTCTGCTGCATATCCTCTTGGAATTTAGTAGCATTGCGGCTGCGTTGATTCCAATCCTTAAGTAGGACACCCCCGAAGCTACTAGTAGGGCTAGTGATTTGGAACATTTGCTCGTACTCTGGCTCTGCGCTCGATATCTGATAAATCTGGTCTGCATAAGTTTGCATCTGATTTACCGTGCTATTCGGCGGGCCTGAAGCCTGCATTAATACAATTCCCTGATCTTCAGTTGGTGCTAATTCTGCACGCGCAGTAGCATACAAATAGGCAACACCGCCAAGCAAAATGACGCCCATCACAATGATGACCTGCCATGTGCTCAATAAATCCCGCAAGGTGTTTTGATAGCTATGATGAACTTTGTCAAAGATACGATCAATTTTTTGAACAAATGGAGAGGCTTCTTGTTCTTCCGTAAAGATGCGAGAACACATCATGGGCGACAACGTTAATGCAATCAAGCCAGAAACTGCCACAGCACTTGCCAAAGTAAAGGCGAATTCGGTAAATAGGGCCCCTGTTAAACCACCCTGGAAGCCAATCGGGATATACACCGCGATCAACACAATAGTCATCGCCAAAATAGGGCCGCCTAGTTCACGAGCAGCAATTAAAGAGGCTTCAAGAGGGGATTTACCCTCTTTCATATGACGGTCGACGTTCTCTACCACGATGATGGCGTCGTCGACCACTAGACCAATCGCTAATACTAAAGCCAATAGCGTTAACAAATTGATGGAATAGCCCAATACTTGCATCAAGAAGAAAGTACCAATCAATGAAAGCGGCATAGCAATCACTGGCACTGCAACTGCGCGATAACTACCCAAGAATAGATAGATCACTACTGTCACGATAATGAGAGCCTCTAATAAGGTTGTGACAACTTCATCAATCGAGCTCGTGATAAACATGGTGGAGTCATACACAATCTTGCCAGTCATACCAATTGGCAACTGTTTCTGAATGCCAGGAACTACATCTCTTATGCGTTGAGCAACATCCAATAAATTGGCTTGTGGTGCAACCTTAATCGCAATGAAAACCGACTTTTTACCGCTAAAAGCTACGTTGGTGTTGTAGTCCTCGGAGCCCAAGGTCACGGTAGCAACCTGTTCTAAATAGACCTGGTTTACTCCATCTTTTTTGACAACTAATTTGCGGAACTCTTCAAGGGTATGCAAATCAGTGCCGGCTACTAAGTCGACCGCCACCATATCGCCCTTGGTACTTCCGACTGCAGACAAGTAGTTATTAGCAGACATGGCGCTATAAACATCATCAGCCCCCACACCCAGACCGGCCATCTTTTCACGATCTAGCCAGGCACGTAAGGCAAACTTTCGGCCGCCAGTAATTTCTGCGTTTTGTACACCGTCAACAGAGTCTAGCTTTGGCTTAACTACACGAAGCAAGTAATCCGTAATCGCATTATTGGGAATCTCATCACTATAAAAGCCCATATACATTGCAGCAGTAGATTGGCCTATCTGTACAGTCAAAACTGGTTGCTGTGCTTGCGGTGGTAACTGATTTTTAACAGCGCTAATCTGTGTTTGTATCTGAGTAAGAGCGGCATTGGAGTCATAGTTCAACTTCAATGTGGCGATGATGGTAGAAACACCGCTGACGCTAGTTGAGGACAGGTAATCTATCCCTTGCGCCTGGGCAATAGAAGCTTCTAGGGGTTGAGTAATAAATCCTGCAATGGTTTCTGGGTCAGCGCCATAGTAAGCAGTCGTAATAGTAACAATCGCATTTTGGGTTTGCGGGTACTGATTGACTGGCAGGCTACCGACAGCCTTCAAACCAAACACTAAGACGAGTGCACTCACTACCAGTGAAAGCACTGGCCTACGAATGAATATGTCGGTCCAATTCATCTGCTACTTATTCCTGTGGCTTCGGATTAGGTGAATTGGCAGGCTCAACCTTGTTATTAATAATCAATGGAGTGCCGTTCTTCAACTTCAACTGTCCGCTAGTGACAACTGTTGCACCATCCTCAACACCTTTTAAGATGGCAACTTGATCACCACGCGTTGCTCCAGTCGTCACAAATACTTGTTGTGCCTCTAAAATCTCCTTGCCTTGCTTATCCTTCTTGCCTGAAGGCTTAGCTAGAAAGACTGTTGAGCCATATGGGTTATAGGTCACAGCCGTTTGTGGCAAAGTGAGTAACTTCACCTGATCGCCCAACTTAATATTGACGTTAGCAAACATACCCGGAAGAATTTTCTTATCTGGATTTGCTAGTTGTGCTTCCACTTGAATATTACGAGTATTGGTATCTACCTTAGGACTGACAGCAGTAATCTTGCCAGTAAAGCTAGCATCCTTAAACGCGTCCGTTGTTACTTCAACTACCTGACCAACCTGAATCTGTTCAGCATTATTTTGTGGCAAATTGAAATCCACAAAAATGGGATCGAGGGTTTGTAAAGTCAATAGCTTATCGCCCGAGTTCACGTACTGCCCTGGATTAATAGACACAATACCAACGCGTCCAGAAAATGGTGCCTTGAGATTTTTCTTGGCAACCAATGCAGTTTGCTGCTCCACTTGTGCCTGCTTGGATTTCGCATCAGCAGCGCTCGTATCAAATACGTTTTTACTAATAGCTTGGATTGCTAATTGCTGTCTATCTCGCTCATTAATCACCTTGGCTAAATCTGCTAGCGCTTTTAGAGAGTTCAGTTGAGCAACATCGGATGAGTCATTTAACTTAATGAGTAGCTCACCCTCTTTGACATCTTGGCCAGACTTAATTGGCACAGATGCTACTAGACCAGCCACTTCAGTGCTGAGTTCAACCCCTCTAAATGCGCGCACATTTCCAACGCTAGTTAATTTAGGCTGCCATTCAGTGGTAGCAATCACCATAGTTGAAACGGTTGCAGGCGGAAGACCCATGCCAGAAATGAAATGCTTAATCATGAATGTCTTCAATTGATTAAATCCGAAGATCAAACCCAGCAGCAAAAATACACCGCACAACATGATGGTCATGCGACGAGGTAAAGGCTCCATCGACATCAGCTTTTGATGGGCTTTGCTATTGCGCCACTTCTGGCCGATGCGAGCCCAAAAGGCTTTTACTTTGCCCCAGAGTGCAATTGCTTTATCGCGCAACTTCCACTCTTCAGCTTTGAGTTTTATCCAGGCCCATATAGCCAATACTGCAGCGATGAGCTTCGTTTTAATTTTTTCCAGAAGTTTCATTTTGATCTTTGTTCGCTATGTCTTTTGGTTGAAAAGCAGGGCCGGTACGATTCCACCAACCACCACCCAATGCTGCAAATAGTGCTGCCGTATCAGAGAAACGGGTTGCTTGCGCGGAGACCGATTTCACTTTGGCCAATTGATATTGATTTTGGTAATACAAAACGGCTAAGTAACTTGCGGTACCTAGTTTGTATTGTTGCTGCACCAAGTCTAAAGTTTCATAAGCATAGCGCTCTGCATCTGATGCTGCTTTTAATGCTTGAGAGCCTGTTTCAAGAGCACGCAATGCATCAGCAACTTCTTGGAAAGCCTTCAATACAGTCGCCTGATACTGATATACCGCTTGTTCGTAATTTGCCATTGCGCCACGGCGCTGAGCAAGCAATTGACCACCTTGGAATAAAGGCTGAAAGATTCCGCCAGCGATAGACCATAAGGTGGCATTAGGGCCAAATAGGGCGGCGCTGGTTAGCGCTGCAGAACCGATGGCACCAGTGATATTAAATTGGGGCAATAGATTAGCGGTAGCAACGCCTACCAAGGCATTCGTAGACTTTAATTGAGCTTCTGCTGCACGGACATCCGGACGTTGACGCACAAGACTGGATGGCACTGAGAGTGGTAATTTTTGTGGCAACTGCAAAGTACTTAAATCAAACTTGGTAATGTTGGCATTGCTTGGTAATTCACCAACCAATACTGCCAATTGATTTCTAGCAAAAGCCAGATTTCGTTCGTAGTTCAATAAATCAACTTGCGAGTTTGAAACTAATGTTCTTTGTGAGGTGACATCAACCTTGGACACAGTTCCAATCGTCAACTGCTTCTCAGTTAACTCAGCTAAATTTGTTTGTGACTTCAAAATTTCTTCTGTGGCCTGCATCTGGGCTCGCAAGGCAGCCTCACGTACAGCACCAGTAACAATATTAGCCGTCAAAGAAAGGTAAGCACCCTCTAACTGAAACTGCGCAATCTCGGCTTGCGCCCTTGCACTTTCTACAGCACGACGCGCACCTCCAAATACATCTAACTTATAAGTGACGTTTACTGAGGTGTTATACAAGTTATAGGTATCAGAACCATAAGGTAAACCATAAATTCCTGCGGGCTGAAGCTGTCTACTAGCGCCACCATTTAAACCAATCGCCGGAAAATACTGGCCACCAATTTGCGCATTCACATTTTCTTGGGCGGCACGCAAAGCGGCATCCGCAGCGCCGAGATTAGGACTTTGTTGTAGCGCCTTTTTAATCAATACATCTAATTCAGGCGACTTATAAAGCTGCCACCATTGCGCCTCAATATCTGCGCCTTCAACAAACTCCTGCTCTGTACCGCCAGGAACGCCAGGCGCAGTAGTGAGTTTTTGAGTGAGTGGAGATTCTGTATAGCTAGAAGTTTTGGGAGGATCAGGTTGCTTAAAGTCCGGGCCTACCGCGCACGCAGACAGAAACCCTGCGGACAAGAGCAGGAGCAAATGCAGTCGTGACAGAAGGCGCGCTTTTGGAAAAAACATGGCTTGCAACAAATATCCTCTTTTACTAGAGATATTTGAACACAGATTTCAAATCACAGCCCTCTAACACCCTGATTTTTATAGCTAAATTTGTTCACAACTATTGGCTAGAGTCAAGCCTAAGAAAAAAATTATTCGACCGTGACACTCTTAGCTAAGTTTCTAGGCTTATCCACATCGGTGCCACGAGCGCAGGCCGTGTGATACGCCAAGAGCTGCAAAGGGACGACGTGCAAAATTGGTGAGAGGTTGCCATAGTGTTCTGGCAGACGAATGACATTAATACCGTCGCTATTCACAATCTCCGTATCGTGATCAGCAAATACATACAACTTGCCACCTCGAGCTTTCACTTCCTGCATATTGGACTTCAGTTTTTCCAATAACACGTCATTAGGCGCGACGGTGACAACGGGCATTTTGTCGGTGACCAAAGCCAAAGGACCATGTTTTAATTCGCCCGCAGGATAAGCTTCTGCATGAATATACGAAATTTCTTTTAACTTTAGGGCGCCTTCAAGGGCGATTGGATAATGCAAGCCGCGCCCTAAAAATAAGGCATTCTCACACTTAGCAAATGCATCACTCCAGGCGATGATTTGTGGCTCAAGTGCAAGTACGGCATGAAGGGCCTTAGGCAGGTGACGCAATTCGCGCAGCAATTCTTTTTCTTTTTCAGGAGAAATTTTGCCTGCGCGTTTTGCTAAGGACACAGTCAATATATAGAGCGCCAGCAATTGAGTGGTAAATGCTTTTGTAGAGGCTACTCCGATCTCTGCACCAGCTTTGGTTAAAAAATGCCAATCCGTTTCGCGCACCATTGCGCTACTAGCTACATTACAAATGGCCAGAGTGTAGCGATGGCCTAATGCCTTGGCATGTCGCAACGCCGCCAAGGTATCAGCAGTCTCACCTGATTGCGATACCACCACAATGAGCGTTTTAGGATTTGGCACAGTAGTGCGATAGCGATATTCGCTAGCAATTTCAACCTGCGTTGGAATGCCTGCAATATCTTCTAACCAATATTTAGCAACACAAGCAGAGTAATAACTAGTTCCACAAGCCAAGATCAAAATTTGATCAAAGCCTTTCCAATCTTCAGGAGTGGCCTCAAATAATTCAGGGCCAAAGGAGGCAATATTCGCTAGGGTATCGCTAATAGCTCGGGGTTGCTCAAAAATTTCTTTTTGCATGTAATGCTGATAAGGCCCGAGATCTACTGAGTCTGCTTGAGCGGGCATTGCCTTGCGATCACGCTGAACGGTGTTTCCACCTTGATCAATAATCTGCACGCTCTCTGCCTGCAAGATAGCGACATCGCCTTCTTCCAAATACATCATTTCCTGAGCGCGCCCAGCCAATGCGAGGGCATCCGAAGCCAAGAAGTTTTCATGGTCTCCCAGCGCAACCACTAAGGGTGATCCTACGCGCGCACCAACCAATACCTTAGGACTGTCTTGAGCAATGACGCCAATGGCATAGGCACCATGTAATTTAGGCAATACAGATCGAACTGCAGCAGGCAAATCTCTTTGGGCTTGAGCAATGTAGGCTTGATGAATTAAATGGGCAATGACTTCTGTATCAGTCTCGGAAGTAAATACATATCCCGCCGCCTTTAGTTCTATACGAAGATTTTCGTAATTCTCAATAATGCCGTTATGCACTACAGCAATGAGTCCATTAGAAATATGCGGATGAGCATTTTGTGTGTCAGGCTTACCGTGTGTAGCCCAACGAGTATGGGCAATCCCTAAGGTGCCGTGAAAGTCTTTGCCCTGTTCTGCCAATTCGGATACACGCGCAGTAGTACGAGCTCT
>CANCIL010000031.1 GCA_947378095.1 Betaproteobacteria bacterium | reverse complement strand
ATTGGTTTATTTGGCTTAGAAAAATTAGCGCACGTTGATCGTACTGTTGATCATTTAGCTAAGGCTTTAGAAAAAATTACTGAAGCTGAAGCGCAACCCGCTTAATTAAACAGCACCTAAAGAAAAGGCCATCATGTGATGGCCTTTTTTATTTCCTCGCCAGGGGATTAGGTGTTGCTTCTCCAATCTGATGCAAGGTATTGTTATCAACATGATGAAACAAGGCTTCTTGATCTTTAATCTTCAAGACTGTGTCTTGTTCATATGACCATCTACCATCATCATGGATTTTGACCTCAATACGATACTCAACAGTTTTAAATGCGTAATCTAGAAATGGATTTGAAGAGATGCCTGCATTAGGATCTCCCTCCTTGGCGCGTAATTCAAATTGTTTAGCGGTGGCAGTAGTTTTGCCTGTTGCCATCGTAATCATGCCGCGTGGAATAGTAAGCGTATGAATAATGTTTCCCGTTGCTGGCTCCCAAAGCCAGTAACCCACCTGATCATGATAAGTTTTCACCTGATCTGGTTTAGTAATGTGAGTGTGATATCTCAAGCCATAAAATAATTGAGGTCCATTGGTTTGAGGGTCTATGGGCTGAAGCTCAATGCGCTCTACAAAGGCTTGTTTCTTAGGGCCATCTGCCTTAGGTTTGACATCAAGACCACGGACACCTTCCCAGATTCCAGCCATTCCTGTGAAAGGACCCAGCATGCTAAGGGTGTCAACCGAATAGCCTTGCGGCTCTGTAAAAATATCGCTGGGAAAATCATTCATAGATAACTTTCTGTAATTAAGGCATTTAAGACATATTTTTGGTTATTATCAAATTATCAACCAACCTTATTGGAGCATTTTATGATTTCTCAAATTGCACGTCTAAGCACAGCCGCCATATTGACTGCCACGATTGCTCTGTCGCCTGTCGTGGTAATGGCCGCAGATCCTGCTCCAGCCCCAGCGCCGGCTCCTGCGGCTGCTCCAGCCGCTGCGCCTGCTGCACCTGAGCAGGCAACAGAGAAAAAAGCAAAGAAGACCAAGAAAGCGGACAAAAAAGCAAAGAAGAAGTCTAAGAAAAAGGCTAAAGCAGCTGCTGCTTCTGCTCCAGCACCAGCACCAGCACCGGCGCCTGCCCAGTAATAGCACTTTCAACTTCCCCCTTAATTAAGGGGCTCGGCTCCATCAAAGTCATCTGTTTTCTTAGAAGCAGATGACTTTTTGTTTGAGGGGTCATTTCGAACCAAGAGCCACATAGCAGCAATTACCAAAGTCATGCCGCTGATTTGCATCCAAGTAATGGGCTCGGATAAAAAAGCATAGCCCATAAAAATAGTCGAGACGGGCCCTAGTATGCCGGCTTGCGCAACCAAGGGGGAGCCAATGCGGTTGATGGCCATCATGATCATGAGCATGGGGATGACAGTGCACAAGCTCGCATTGAGTAAGCTGAGCCAATAAATTTGCGGCAATTGCTCGAATAATGAGGTAGGGCTGTAGATTAAGGACTGCGCCAGACTAAACGCAGCTGATGAAGAGCTGGCATAAACGACCAAGCGGACGCTACCAATACGCTCAACCATTTCTCCTGCACCAATCATATAGACGGCATAAAGGCAGGCACTGGAAAAGACTAAGAACATGCCCAACCAAGCACTCATGCCACTAGAGCTAGCATCCTGAATAAAGACCACGATTACACCCAAATAGCCAACGACCAACGCATACCACTGCAAGCGAGAGATGGGTTTTTGTAAAACAAAATAGGAGATGAGCAAGACAATTGTCGGAGTGAGGTATAGAACGATTCTCTCTAAGCCAACTGAAATATATTGCAGACCCAAGAAATCTACATAGCTAGAAAGAAAATAGCCTAAAAATCCAAGGCCAATTAACTTGCCACGATCACGCCAGCTTAGGGGGTTCATAGGTCTTCTGCGCGAGTACCACCAATAGATTCCCCAGAACATCGGAAAAGCTATCAGCATTCTGAGCGCTATGAGGGTTTCAGCATTCGCGCCATCTGCAAAGGCCAGCTTGATCAGTACCGCTTTGCCGGAGAAGAGCATCGAACCAACAGCGGCCATGAAGATGCCATAGAGGTAACGTTGACGTTGATGTGCTGCGCTTGCGGATTGCATACCTTTTTATACCCGTTTATTTAGTAAGCTTCTCATCTCTAAGATGATTTCAGAGGGAGTTAAGCCAATCGGACCAACTCCCTTGCCCACTAAGCTATCTGCAGCGCATGCATGTAGTTGCACCGCCACTTCAGTTGCCTCCCACAGATTCAGTTGATGGCGAATCCCTTGTGCTGCAATTGCAGCAATGCTTCCTGTGAGTACATCACCCATGCCGCCAGTCCCCATTCCGGGGTTTCCATCTTCGCATTGAAGGGTGGGGCGATTGGGCGCTGCAATCAAAGTATGCTGCCCTTTGAGTACTACGATAGATTGTGTTAATTCTGCTAACTCTTCTGCTGCAGCAGTGCGATTGGCTTGAACCTCTGCTGCAGAGCGATGTAATAAGTTGGCAGCTTCACCGGGATGTGGTGTGAGAACAGATAGTTCAGGTGTTGCTTGATTGCGTTGTTGCAGTAAGTGCAAGAGGCTACTGTCACTAGCAATTAAATTGATGGCATCTGCATCAATCACCAATGGAACGAGTCTGTTGCTTAAGATATCGTGAAGCCAGCGCTTAGCTATCTCTGAGACTCCAAGCCCAGGGCCAATGGCGATGACATCCGCTTTATATTGTTGATTGCTTAGATTGGCTTGAGGGTCTGCAAGACGAATCATCAGTTCTGGATGCTCTACACAGGCGTGAGCTGAAGCAGGATCAAGCATCTCTAGAATGGTCCAACCCGCACCCAAGTGTAAACAGGCATTACCGGCTAATAAGAGTGCACCTGCCATACCTGGAGCGCCGCCTATCAAAATCACTTTACCAGCATCGCCCTTATGCTCAGCGGGCGCGCGTTTTAAGCGTCTCGCTAATTCGAGTGCATTCAGCTTGATGGGTAAGGTGCTCATAATGACAGTATCGATCTAAATTAAAGCATTGCGGTCATTGTAAGGCGGAGTATGCTGGTGTTATGAAGATTCAATTTCTTGGTGCCGCAGGAGAGGTGACGGGTTCTCGTCATTCTGTAGAGTTTTTACATTCTGGAAAAGCGCACCATTTTTTGGTTGACTATGGGATGTTTCAGGGTGGGCGAGAAGCTAGTAATAAGAATTTAGAGCCCCTCCCATTTTCTCCAAAAGATCTCGAATTTATCATATTGACTCATGCTCACATTGATCATAGCGGTCTCTTACCTCGTCTTTGCGCCCAAGGCTTTAATGGGCCTATCTATTGCACGAAAGCAAGTTATGAGTTGTTGAAGATCTTATTGCCTGATAGTGCATATTTACAGAAGGCAGACGTAGATCGAGCTGAAAGAAAGCAAAAGCTTGGTAAGTGGCGCGGAGAAATGCCTGTTTCTCTCTATACGCGTGAAGAAGTGGAGATGTGCTTAAGTCAGTTTGAGACCTTGGACTATGAGCAAGTAGTAGAACCGGCAGCAGGAGTTCATTTAAGCTTTCGTAATGCTGGACATATTTTGGGTTCAGCGATTGCAGTTCTTGATATTGAGGAAGATGGTCTTCAGAAAAAGCGTTGCGTGTTTACGGGCGATATTGGGATGAAAGGTAAAGTCTTGATGCCTGACCCAGACCTCATCCCTCAAGCAGATGTCTTGGTCATGGAGTCTACCTATGGTGATCGTCAGCACCGCAGTCTAGAAGATACTGAAAATGAATTGATTGAGGTAATTACGGCAACGCTGAATAGCCATGGCAATATTGTGATTCCAGCTTTTGCAGTTGGCCGTACTCAGGAAATTTTATTTCTACTCATCAATTTGGTGAAGAGGGGATTACTTCCGCATTTATCTATCTGGGTTGATTCACCAATGGCGACTGCAGCAACCCATTTGACACAGCATTATTTCTCCGAATTGGATGAGCAATCACAACATACTTTTAGTTGGTTCAAAGAGCATCCTGAAGCAGTTGATCTGCGCTTTATTGCTGATGTTGAAGAGTCTAAAGCCTTAAACCGGATTAAAGGAGGCGCTATTATTATTTCTGCGAGTGGTATGTGTGATGCAGGCCGAATCGTGCACCACTTATTAAATAATCTTCCTCATGCGCAGAGTGCTGTAGTAATCACTGGATTTCAGGCCTACGGCAGTTTAGGTCGACGCTTGGTTGATAAAGCCAAAAAAGTCCGTTTATTTGGAGAAGAGATTCCAGTAAGAGCATCCATTCACACGATTGGTGGCTTGTCAGCGCATGCAGATCAAGCGGGTTTACTAGACTGGCTCAGGGGGTTTGAGAAGCAACCTAAGACGCTATTTGTAGTACATGGCGAGCCAGAATCTTCTTCTGTATTTGCCGCCTGCATTCGAGAAGAGTTGAATTGGAGGCAGGTGATTATTCCCGAACGCTTGCACACATACTCTTGCTAGTGAACTTACTCTGCGACCCTGGCGCCTTGTATGCCATGACGTTTCATAGATTCGGCCACAAACCCTGATGACTTTAAGTCGGTAATAATGCCGCTTAAGTAAACCGTCGTCTTTTCATATTCAGGTCTAGCTTTCGGAATGCCAATAGCTTGATTGATCACCATGAATCGCCCAGGAAGCATGCGTAAGCCGTTATAGCGCTTGGCATCACTCTCTAGTTGCTGTTTTACACCCGCAGCTACATTACCTTTACCAGCCATAAAGTCATCAATCACCGCTTGTGAGCTAGCTGCACGTAGTAGAGCGGCATTTTTAATTTCTCGTGTGAGAAAGAGGTCATAGGCACTTCCTTTACCGACCACAATTTCTACTCCAGAGCGATCTACTTCTTCATTTGCCTTGAGCTTAGAGTCGGCTTTAACCATATAGGCACCCTCTATCTGAATATAGGGTGGGGTGTAATTCACATCTGCACCTCGAACGGGATCAATGGCAACAAAGATGAGATCGATATTCCCAGTCTTAATGGCATCTACTGTGGAGCCAGCACTTTGAAACGGAATCAATTCAATTGGAATACCGGAGCGTTTACCAATTTCATTGGCAATATCGATCGTCACCCCTTTTGGTTTTTGAGTGGCGGCATCGAGACCCGCTAGGACTGGATTGCCTAAATTAATGCCAACACGCAAAGTGCCAGTTGGGGCAAAGGATTGAATCATTTTGGGGTCAATTTGGTTCATTGGCTGAGATAAGCTGAATTGGGAAAAGAAAAAGAGGAGGAGGCTTAGGGTTATCTTCATAGGTAAATGATATAAAAAAACCGCGGCTAGCCGCGGTTTTATTTTCACTGCAAAGAATTATTTCTTGGCATCGGCTGCTGGTGTTGCAGCAGGAGCTGCTGGAGCTGCTGCAGGGGCATCCTTCTTAGCTTCTTCCATGTGAGCCGCTTCAGCGCCATGCTTTTCACCGCCCATATCAATGTCGCCGTCGCCCTTCAAGAGTAAATAGGCGGTGGCACCAACTAAAACTAGTACCATGATGATGATTGAACGATTGCTCATTGCTTTTCCTTCGATTTGGTTGAAATTCTTGCAATATTAAACCTTATTGCTGGTGGGGTATATACCGAAAACCCCCTAGACCTGGACTTTCTCAAGATAGGTATAAATACTAGTTTCTCCGCTGGAAGCCTCTGGGATTCGGCCTTGCTTGGTGTCAGGCGTAATATGGAGCTACTCTATCCTTCAAAGGTTGAAGCATGAGCTCCAAGCTCCCAACAAATAACTCTCAGACGATAACCGACTTTTTGAATATTAAAAAAAGTCAGATTTCTGAGGAGAACTCAATGGATTCTTATAAGTTTGCTTTCGATGATGAGGCATTTCTTTCTCGTCGTGAAACGATCGGGATTCGATTTGAGCTTGAGTTACTGAAGCCAGAAATTCTATTGAATGAGCATGGTATTGAGCACACTATTACTGTGTTTGGCTCGACCCGTTTTGTCAGTTATGAGCGAGCCTTAGATCTGGAGGCAAGGGCGAGTACTCCTGCAGAAATGGAAGAGGCTAAAAAAGCCTTGCTGCATAGCCGATATTACGAATCTGCTAGAGAGTTTGGCGGTCTAGTAGCCCAATACAACGCAACTCAGAAAAAGGGTAGCAATAAGCTCTATATCTGCACTGGTGGTGGGCCTGGGATTATGGAGGCAGCTAACCGTGGCGCATTTGAAGCTGGCGACCAAACTATTGGATTTAATATCAGCTTACCTAGGGAGCAACACCCGAATCCCTATATCAGCCCTGGTTTAAGTTTCCGCTTTCATTACTTTGCACTTCGAAAGATGCACTTCATGTTGAGGGCTAGAGCGATTGTTGCTTTCCCTGGGGGCTTTGGATCATTTGATGAGTTGTTTGAAGTATTGACTCTGATGCAAACAAAAAAGGTAGATCGATTCCCCGTCATTTTGGTGGGCAAAGCCTTTTGGACTGAAATGGTGAATTTCAAGCAAATGATTGAGTTTGGCGTCATTGATGAAACCGATTTGCAGGGAGTCCATTTTGCAGAAACAGCTCAAGAAGCTTGGCAGTTCATTCGAGACTGGTATCAGTTGGCTTAATCCCCCTGTAAAATGCATTCAGTTTTTAGAATATGAATACCCACCAAACTCTTGCCACCGAACTAGATTTCCCAGCCTACCTATTGGGGGCTTTGATGTTGATCGTGGTGATGATCTTTCACGGCGTCATGCTGCTTCAGATTTCCAAACGCTATGAAGTCAAATCCTATTTATTGCTTGCAGAAAAGAAATTCGCTTCCGTAAGTGTTTGTTTTTATGTCAGCATCTTTCTTTTGTTTATGTCCCATATTGCTGAGATCGTGATCTGGGGATTGGCTTTATATCTTTTTAAACTCTTGCCAAATCTCGGTGACAGCATTCTGTTTGCTGGAAGTACATACACTGCAATGGGCTTTATGGAAGATATATTACCCATTGGTTGGAAGATGTTGGCTGTCATCATCGCGTTTTCTGGAATGTTTGCCTTTGCCTGGACGGCATCTGTCATGATCTCCATGACCAAGAATTTCCGACAAGCCTATACCAAGATCCATATGGAGAAGCTCAAACTTCCCTCCGAGATCATTGATCGCTTTCATTAACACATGAGCAAAATATGGGATGCCGTCATTATTGGCGGTGGCGCTGCTGGTTTATTTTGCGCTGGCGTTGCCGGTCAATTAGGCAAAAAAGTATTAGTACTAGACCATGCTGGGATCTTGGGTGAAAAGATCCGCATCAGCGGGGGCGGCCGTTGCAATTTCACTAATATGCACAGCAGTCCCGCCAATTTTCTCTCCCTGAACCCCCATTTTGTAAAAAGCGCCTTAGCAAAATACCCAGCCAAAGAATTTATTAAGCTTGTCAGTGATTATGGAATTGGGTATCACGAGAAACATCAAGGGCAATTGTTTTGCGATGATTCAGCAAAACAGATTATCGAAATGTTGATGAGCGAATGCGCCAAAGGCAAAGTGACTATTCGTCACCCAGTGTTAGTTCAGTCTATTGCGAAAGTCGATGATCGATGGAGCGTGCAAACCGATCAGAGCGTCGAAATAACAAAGGCCGTTGTAATGGCTACGGGTGGCTTGCCAGTTCCAGCAATTGGAGCAAGCGCCTATTCTTTGGATATTGCCCAACAGTTTGACCTAGCGGTAGTCGAGCCCAGGCCAGCTTTAGTGCCGCTATCGTTTACGGCAGACACATTCGGAAATCTTAGTGATCTTGCTGGTTTAAGTGTTCCAGTTCGCATTGTCTCTGGTTCAAAAGGGCATCGTTATGGTGCTTGTCGCTTTAATGAGGACTTGCTATTGACCCACAAAGGACTTTCAGGGCCTGGCGTATTGCAGGCAAGCAGTTATTGGGTTGAGGGTGAGCCTATACATGTGGATTGGCTAGGAGCGATTGAACGTCCCAACGGCTTTAATTGTGATGAGTTATTCAATAATGAAGAGAATCGTCTGAAGTTAACCGAAACTATTTTGGCGTCTGTTCTGCCGCAGCGTTTAGCAAAGGCTTTTGCCGAGCAAAGGAATCTACTGGGACGTAAGTGGGCTGAAGTTTCTAAAAAGGATCGTCAAGCTCTAAAAGAATTGCTCACCAATTGGTCGGTTAAGCCTGCTGGAACTCTAGGCTGGAAGAAAGCTGAGGTAATGCTGGGTGGAGTTGATACAAAAGAGCTCGATGGTCAAACCATGATGTCTCGTAAGCATCCCGGCTTATTCTTTATCGGGGAATGCGTCGATGTGACAGGCCATTTAGGAGGGCACAATTTCCAATGGGCTTGGGCAAGTGGTTTCGCCTGCGCTCAAGCCCTCACATAGGCAGATTATTTACTTAAGTTTTTTCTTCTTTTCACGAGAGCGAATATTGAGTAGCTCTACCGACAATGAGAATGCCATCGCTACATAGACGTAGCCTTTAGGGATATGAACTCCCATGCCCTCCGCAATTAGTACTACGCCAACCACCGTCAAGAAAGAGAGAGCCAATACCTTAATTGAAGGATGGCGATGTACAAAGTCACCAATCGGTTTTGCGGCAATCAGCATGATCAATACTGAAGCTAATACTGCAGCAATCATGACGCCAATCTGATCAACCATTCCGACTGCGGTGATCACGCTGTCTAAGGAAAAGATAATGTCTAAAATACCAATCTGCACGACGGAGCCAATAAACAAAGTCCTGAGCGATTTCTGGGCAACAGCAGAATTGGTATGACTAGAAATATCTTCATGTTCACCAACTTCTACTTCGGTATAGATTTCTTTGGAAGCCTTCCAAATCAAGAAGAAGCCACCGAGCAAGAGAATTAAATCTCTGCCGCTAATGGCTTGATCGGCAAAATGAAACAGTGGGTTAGTGAGGCCCATGACCCAAGAGAGGCTGAGCAACAAAAGAATGCGCGTGAGTAGGGCAAAGATCAAGCCAAAACGACGAACCTGTTCCCGAATCTCTAATGGCAGCCGGTTGGCTATCACACTAATAAAGATGATGTTATCGATACCTAAGATAATTTCTAAGGCAGAAAGGGTCAGAAAGGCAATCCAGGCATTGGGGTCGCTAATGAGCTGTAGAAAGGTGTCGAGCATAGTGTTTTGGGTTGGCCTCTTTGGGTTAAAGTGTATCCAAGTAAATTGAAGAGCTATTGATTATGAACAAGCCCATACGAATCATCAGGACATTCCTGCTTGCTACAACCCTTTTATTCGCATTGAATATTGCTCAGGCTGCCTATCCAGATAAACCAATCAAAATCATTATTGGCTTTCCTGCAGGCGGTCCGCTAGATGCTCACATTCGTTTACTGATTGAAAAGCTGCAAACATCTTTGGGTCAAACTGTGATTGTGGATTACAAGGCAGGGGCAGGGGGTGCTGTAGGCGCTCAATTTGTAGCTCAATCACCCGCTGATGGCTACACGGTACTGTTGGCCAACACTGGCACCATGGTCATCAATCCAGCAATCTATACCAAATCTCCATACGACACCTTAAAAGACTTTCAGCCAGTAGCGCGCACGGCACAACAACCACTAGCGCTGATTGTGAATAAAGATCTTCCAGTAAACACTCTTAAAGAGTTTGTGGCTTACGCTAAAGCTAATCCGGGCATGCTCAACTATGGGTCAGCTGGTAATGGCGGTATTTCTCATTTGGTTCCTGAAATGCTCAAAAGTGAGACGGGAATATTTCTAGTTCACATTCCTTTTAAGGGAAGTGCACCAGCCTTTACAGACCTGATAGCAGGTCACGTACAATTTATGGCCGAGTCAGTTCCACAGGCGGCTAATTATGCAAAGCAAGGTAAAGTCAAAGCGCTTGCGGTCACGAGTGCTAAGCGTAACCCGGCATTGCCTAACACCCCAACCGTAATTGAAACAGGCGTTGCCAATTTAGATGTTGTCGGATTTTATGGAATCTTGGCGCCTAAAGGGACGCCAGCAGAAGCGGTTAATAAATTGAGTCAGGCCTTTAAAGAAACCTTAGAGAACCCAGAGATTCAAAAGAAAATGATTGATCAGGGTGCAGACCCCGCATTTCTTAATGCAGATCAATTTACCAAGTTTTTGACTGCGGAGATGCCGCGTTGGGCAAAAGCGGTAAAACAGGCTGGAGCAAAAGTAGACTAATTGGCTTGATTTCGCATCCAGTCAGCGGTATTGAAAAAAGATTCCTCTAACTGCTTCCCGACCGCTGGATCAATACCGCAATCCTCCATCGCTTGATACATGCAAACTAACCATTGATTGCGTTCTTGGATGCCAATTTTATACGGTAGGTGTCTAGCACGTAACATGGGGTGACCATACTTTTGGGAATAGAGATCGGGACCGCCCATCCAACCCGTCAGGAAAAATTTCAGCTTCTCTCTGGAGCCCGAAAGATCTTGAGGGTGCATCTTTCGTAATTCAGCCAAGTTCGGTTCTAGGGCCATTAAGTCATAAAAACGGTCTACCAGTTCATCGACCTTATCGATTCCCCCAATGCTCTCATAAAGGCTTTTAGTTTCGCTCATGCCCCTATTTTAATGCCGAGAAGAAGGGGAATTGGCAGTTTTCCTATTTGGGTATAGAGTGATGAAAGAGCTTGTATAGGATGATTTCTTGAATACCAATTCACAGGAGAGTAGATATGGACCCAAAAGATTTGCAAAAATGGCAACAAGAAAAAGCGAAAGAGCTCTTTGATTATTCTCACAAGCTATTAGATGCAGCAAAGGATCTGAGTGCTCATCACATTGCCGAGATGGAATGGGGTATGAAGAATGCGATGGATAGCGCAAAGTCTGCTGCCAAAAATGATTTAGAAAAATTAAAAGGTTTGCAGGAAGATGCGACAAAAGAAGCTGCAAAACGGGCTGCTACTTATCAAAAGAAAGTGAAGTCGGTGCTGAAGGATATCGGCGAGAGTGCTGCAGATGAAACTGAGAAGCACTTAGAGAAAGTGCGTAGTTCTCTAGTTTCTTGGCTGGAGGATGCAGAAAATAAAATGCCATCCCATGCGGACAAGCTTTCTAAGGTAGTGCATGAGATGTCAACGACCGGTCAAAAGATGTTTAAAGAGGGTCGAAAAATTGTGAATCAAGTGGCAGAAACCGCTGAAAAGAATATCGATGACTTAGTGAAAAAGTCCTCTGGAAAAAAATAGGTTTCACTTTAGTTCATTTCTCACCAGGCTGCCCCTTATATTCATAAGTGGCAGCTTTTTATTTCCAGCCCTGAATCCAGAGTTCGCTATCTTTGAGTTCTTTCCAGGGGATTAGCTTAGTTTTCTTGCTATAAACTGCCTCAATCTCAATCCATTCAATTGGCTGGCTGGGGTCCTCAGGTAAAACTACTTTGCTTACTAAAAAATGCTTCTGCTTGGCAATGGGCTGAACTGCCGTCCATTTGCTAAGGAGTAATTTCTTGGGGCTTATGCGATTCATCTGATTAGAGTGCGCTGCACTGATAGTCCTGAGTATTGCTATGAAGTGCGCCTGATGCTGGGGTAAAGACAAAGTCTGAATCCTGAATATTCGCAGGGCAGACTTTTGAAAAGAAGCTGCGTTCACCCAGACTTCCGCAATAGTCAAACTGTTTATCCTGAAATTGCATCTGTGCCTTTTTAGTCACCATGGTACTTTTGGAGCCTGAAGATGATAGACAGTTCCAGGTGGTGTAGTTATTTCGATCGCAGCCTAATACGACTAAAGAGGTCAGCAGCATCAAGAGTGCGTGAGATTTAAATGGCTTCATAGGCAGAGGATAGCGAAGTTTTCTGTTTTTTGCCCCCAGTAACTATTTTAGGATTAATATTTACGATAGATTGTTTATCAAAACAACGAATATCAAAATAATTAAAGGAGACGACATGGATACAAATCGAAGAGATGCTCTCAAGCTTGGTGCGTCTGCAGCCATGGGCAGCATACTCATGCCTCAGGCGATGGCTGCCCCAGGCGATTCTCAGGGCATTGTTGTGGAGCCCCTTACCGGCAATGCTGGCTTCCGGGTTGCCAATTACATTCCCAAGATGGGAGCTTCCTCTCGCTTGGGCCTGGTGACGAATGATGGCATGGTCGTGGATATTCCTGCTGAAGCGGCTCGCCAAAAGATCAAGCTATCTTTCAATCCCACCTCTATGGTGTCTTTGGCCGCTGCAGGCAATCAAGGCTTGCTTGATTTATCTCAGCTCTTTAAGGGCAGAAGCGCAAAATTAGCGAATGTGAATCAGGTCACCTTGCTATCTCCCATACCCAATCCAACGAGTAATATTTACTGTGTGGGCTGGAATTACCTCGACCATTTTGAAGAGGGTAAGGATAGACGTGCAGATCAAGGTGTTAAGGAGTATCCAAAAGTGCCTGTGCTGTTTACCAAGGGCACTCAGACCATGAATGGTCCTTTTGATCCAATTCCGTATGACAGTAGCTATTCCACCTTAATTGATTGGGAAGCTGAGCTTGCGGTTGTCATTGGCAAGAAGGGTAAAAATATTTCTGAAGATAGCGCCATGGATTATGTTTTTGGCTATGCAGCTTATAACGACACTACTGCTCGTGATGTGCAGCAAAAGCGTCACTCAGGACAATGGTTTAAAGGTAAGAGTCTAGATGGTCATGGGCCTATGGGGCCATGGATTGTCACGACTGGTGGCGTGAATTTAGATGACACCCGAATCATTTGTCGTGTGAATGGAGTGGAAAAGCAAAATGCTAGTTACAAGCAGATGTTCTTCAAAATACCTGTGGTGATTGCAGAACTTTCCCGCAGTCTGACTTTATTACCAGGCGATATTATTGCAACTGGAACGCCTTCTGGTGTTGGCAACAGCAGAAAGCCTCCTGAGTTCTTAAAGCCGGGTGACGTGATGGAAACAGAAATTACAGGTGTTGGAATTATTCGTAATAAGATTGCTTAAATAAAAAATGCCGGAGCCAAAAGCCCCGGCATTTTTAATGACATACCTTACAGCACCCAGAAATGATGGGTTCCATCCTTACCTAGTTGTTCTACTAGCCCAAATTCCCAATCTAAGTAGGCCTGCATGGCTTTGGGATCAACGCTGGTGCCTTCATAAGGACGCTTGTAGCGATCCAGAGCAGGTGAGGCTAAATGACTAGCCCCTTTTTCTAGTTCCAGTCCGTGTTGAGTCCATGACTGGGTGCCGCCATCCAGAACATGTACCTCGGCCTTAGTAAGTTTCTCTAGTTCGTGGGCTGCAAAGTAAGCAAGCTCACTAGGACTGCTAGTGAGAACATAGCGATCAACCTGTGGAATATTTTTTAGAGCATTCGCCAGTTGTGAGCGTAAGGCATACCAACTTCCTGGAATATGGCCTTTAATAAAATTGGCGTGGGTACTTAAATCAATGGCAATCGTATTGCTATCGGTTGTCAACCAAATAGAGAGTGTTTTTGCATCAACAAGCTTAGTCTTGGGAAGAGGGGGTAGTGGTGGCTTCCAAGCCCCTTTTTCTGTGAGATCGCTTGCCTTAAGTCCATCTACAACATAAACGTCCCAGGCCATTTGGGCTAACCATGAGGCAGGCATATTTGCCCTGACGCCACTTGGATCGGCCAGCACAATCCGTGCGCCCCGAACAGGTGCTGTCATTTCGGTTTCTTGCACAAGCTGACCGCCAGGTACGGAGCGAAAGCCTGGTAGATGGCCAGCTTCAAATTCCTCGGGAGTTCGCGTGTCAAAAAAGTAAGTGGTGCGATCTGATTGTGTTTGCCATAGTTTGATTTCAGCTAGGCTAACGCGTTTAACGCCAGCGCGATCGGCAACGCTTCGTGCGCGATCTGCCGCTTCTTCGGCTGTTTTATCGCTGACATTCGGAAAACGGCGAGTCTGTCCTTTATCTAAATCTTGACCTGCCAATGTCCAGCCTATGGTGCCGTTACGCAAGGCGTTCACTTCATTCGGAATGCCTGCGTTAATGAGTGATTGTGTGCCAATGATGCTGCGAGTTCTGCCAGCGCAGTTCACAATAATTTTAGTTTTAGGATTTGGTGCCAGCTCTGGCACTCGCAAAACTAATTCAGCACCTGGCACGCTAATACCAGTGGGAATACTCATGGTGTTGTATTCATCAAAGCGACGTACGTCAACTACTACAACATCTTCTTTGGCATCCAGCATTTTCTTGACTTCTTGCGCTGATAGAGAAGGGGTATGACGTTTTGATTCCACAAACTCACCGAAAGATTTGCTGGGGACATTCACATCTTTAAAAACTTCTCCGCCTGCAGCTTTCCAAGCTGCAACGCCACCCGCGTATATAGAAACATCACGATATCCCATTGCAACAAGTCGTTCTGCAGCAAGTTGTGCAAAACCTTCGCCATCATCTAAGGTGACAATGGGTACGTCCTTGCGAGGTAACTTCCCATAGGAATCAAATTCAATTTTTGATAAAGGGATATTAGCGGCAAATAGTGGGTGTTCTTGGGCGTGAGGATCCTCCTCTCGCACATCTAAAAATGCAATCTCTTCTCTGTTCAGAAGCTTGTTGCGAACAAATTCATAGTTTTTGGTGTTGATACTCATTTTGTCTTTATTTGTATTGATTAATCTAATTTGGCGCCAGATTTTTTAACGACATCACTCCAACGAATCACTTCTTGATTGATGTAGGTAGCAAGTTCTGCGCGAGACATCTTGGGAACGCTTGCGCCCATGCCTGCCCAACGCTCCTTGATTTCTGGGGATGCCAGTGCGGTTTGAACTTCAGCACTCATTTTCTCAACGATATCCTTTGGAGTACCTTTGATTGCCCACATCGCATACCAACTTGATACAACAAAGTTGGAGATGCCTAATTCTTGCGCGGTTGGTACGTTCGGGAATGCATCACTTCTCTTGCTGCTAGCAACAGCGACGGCAATGAGTTGACCACTTTTTATAAATGGTGCTGCCCCCGCTAAGGTATCAAACATCATATCAACCTGCCCAGCAACTAAATCCTGTAGGGCGGGGCCAGTGCCGCGATAAGGGATATGGGTAATGAATAATTTGTTTTGCATCTTGAATAATTCACCAGCGAGATGCTGAGAGGTGCCATTACCAGTAGATGCATAGTTGTACTTACCAGGATATTTACGAATCTCCTCAAGGATTGATTTCAGATCATTCTTTGGAAATTTATTGGGGTTCACAACAATGACATGAGGAACGCTACCAATAATGGCGATTGGCTCAAAGTCCTTGGTAATGTCATATGGCAGATTGAGGTACATGCTTGGCGCAATTGAGTGATGCACTGCACCAAGAAGCCAGGTATATCCATCCGGAGGCATTTTGGCCGCTACGGCCGCACCTAAAGTACCACCAGCGCCACCGCGATTATCGACAACGATCGAGGTACCTAGTTGGGTAGAAAGCTGCTTAGCCAAGGGGCGCCCAAAAGCATCTACGGCACCGCCAGGAGGAAAGGGATTGATGAAGGTAATGGGTTTGCCGGGAGCGGGCCAAGAGCTCGTTTGGGCGTTAGCTGTAAGCGCTAAGAAGCCACCAAAGGCCAGCAGAATAAGCTTTTTGAGCATGATTGAGGTCTCCATTTTCTTTTCTATATGTAATGTACCCATTTTGGCCGATCCCTGCTTTCTAGGCGTTATCCCTGATGAAATAGGCCATTTTCTACAGTTTTTATGGGGATATACTGATTTCGTTGTTAAAAGTATATTTTTTATATGAAGAGGAGACAGGATGTCACAACACGATACATTGTTGGCTGCTTTTGAAACATACAAAGCTGAAAACGAAAAATTCATTGAAAAGGGCATTAAGGCATCCGCTGCACGTGCTCGTAAGGCCTTACAAGAAATTGCTGGTGCTTGCAAAGAGCGTCGCAAAGAAATTACAGCAGCAAAAGAGGCAATGGAAGCGAAGAAGTAATTCTTACTTACTGACCTGGAAGCCTAGCCTTAAAACGCTAGGCTTTTTTATTGCCTATCAGATGATTAGATAGTCACGCCAAATAGGGTTAGTTTCATCGCCTGATTGCGAATAGGTACTAGCGCCTGATATTGCGGACTGTTAGCCCAAGCGTGCGCATCTTCTTGGCTCGGAAAGTGTAGCTCGACATAGGCGCTAAAAGGATTGCAGTTGAGCTCATTCCAAAAGATCTCGGTAATCGCTCCGCGCGCATAAATAAGTCCTTTGTATAGCTCTACTGTTTGGCCTACCTGTTTACGGTATTCCTCAAATGCATTGGGATCTGTTAGCTCCATTAAACCGATGACTTTGATAGACATATATCCCCACTTAGATTGCTGAATGTATGAAGTTTATAACCGCGCTATAGTTTAGGCATGAATCGCGAGCAATTTTTTCAGAAACTGGAACAAGAGGGCTATCCTGAGCCTGTAGAAGTGGTACGGGAGCCAAATGGGTTCTTAGGCGATCACACTCATCCATTTGAAGTGATCGCGCTCGTCTTGAGTGGCAATATTGAATTAACCCTTGAGGGTGTTACAAGCAATTATGAATCTGGCAATGTTTTTCATTTAATGCACGAGCAACTTCATTCAGAAACTTATGGGCCTAATGGTGTGCATTACTTGGCCGCTAGAAAATAATCTAAATTAGTGAATTAGGAAGAATATGAAAATCGGATTTATTGGCTTGGGAAATATGGGTTTACCAATGGCTATCAATTTAGTGAAAGCCGGGCATGAAGTTGCTGGCTTTGATTTGGTAGACACTCAGCTAAGGACTTTTGCTGCCGCTGGGGGTAAGGTAGTCGCTAATGCCAATGCTGCTGCCCAGGGTGTTGAGGTGTTGATTTCTATGTTGCCCGCTTCCAAACATGTTGAAGGTTTGTATCTTGGTGAAAATGGTTTATTAGCCCATGCCAGCCCCCAAACCTTATTGGTAGATTGCTCCACGATTTCACCGAAGGTTGCACAAGCAGTGGCAACTGCTGCTAAAGCAAAAGGCTTTTCTATGATGGATGCACCAGTATCTGGAGGAACAGCGGGTGCTCAGGCGGGTACCTTAACATTTATGGTGGGCGGTGAGGCGCAAGATTTAGAGCGAGCACGTCCTTTGTTAGAAAAAATGGGCAAGAATATTTTTTATGCAGGAGCGAGCGGTGCTGGTCAAACTGTGAAGGTTTGTAACAATATGCTCTTAGGCATTCAGATGCTGGGCACTAGTGAGGCTTTGCGCTTAGGCATTGCAAATGGCTTAGATCCAAAGGTGCTGTCGGATATTATGGTCAAAAGCTCGGGACGAAATTGGGCGCTAGAGCTCTATAACCCATGTCCTGGTGTGATGGAAAACGTACCTTCATCAAAAGGCTATGCAGGTGGTTTTGGTGTGGACTTGATGCTGAAAGATTTGGGTTTAGCTGTTGAGAATGCAGAAAATTTAGATGCCGATGTCCCATTAGGAAAAATGGCTAGAGCACTGTATGAAGCGCACAGTCAGTCTGGAAACGGGCAGTTAGATTTCTCGAGCGTTTTTCATCTCAAGAAATCAAACTAAGAAATCACAAGCGCTTGCTCTTGACGCTTACTCATTTGGCCTATGACGCGGGCCCCAAGGAAGTGATGTTGATTGAAGATATCTAGCACTTCCTTCACGCAATCAGGACTGCAAGATACCAATAAGCCACCGCTGGTTTGGGGATCGGTTAACAGTGCTTGTTGTGCTGCCGTGAAATTGCTTGGAATAGTTACTTCGCTGCCATAGCTATCCCAATTACGACCAGAAGCCCCAGTAATCACTCCATCATCAGCAAATTGTTGGACATTTGATAGAAGCGGTACTTGGCTCCAGTCAATATGCGCAGTGCAGTTGGATCCTCTAGCCAGTTCCAGTAGATGGCCCGCTAAACCAAAGCCGGTGACATCGGTAAGTGCATGAACTCCGGAAAGTTTAGCGAGATCAGGACCTGCTGCATTGAGTTTGGTGGTGTTGGCAATCATCTCGCGATATCCATCTGGACCGAGAAGATCTTTTTTCAGGGCGGCAGAAAGAATACCCACGCCCAAAGGCTTGCCTAAAATGAGAACATCGCCAGGTTTGGCTGAGGCATTACTTTTAATTCTTTGGGGATCAACAATACCAATCGCTACCAAGCCATAAATAGGCTCTACTGAATCAATTGTATGGCCGCCTGCAATCGGAATGCCTGCGCTACGACATGCTTCAGCGCCGCCTTCTAGAATTCGCGCAATAGTTTGATTCGATAAAACCTTAATTGGCATACCTACTAAGGCTAGTGCAAATAAAGGAGTGCCACCCATAGCGTAAATATCGCTAATAGCATTGGTTGCAGCAATTTTTCCGAAATCATATGGATCGTCCACAATCGGCATAAAAAAATCGGTGGTGGCGACTATCGCTTGAGTTTCGTTGATTTGATAAACAGCAGCATCATCCGAAGTTTCAATACCGATCAATAGCTCTTTTGGAAAAGGTAGCTGAGGAACGCTCTTCAGAATTTCTGAGAGAACACCGGGGGCAATTTTGCAGCCGCAACCTCCACCATGAGAGAGGGAGGTCAGGCGCGGTTCTAGGTTTGAAGTCATGGGCAATATTTTATCGGAAGGCTCAGCGATTGAAGCTTCTTTTTGGAGGGCCGCTTCGTTTGGTAGCAGGTTTGCCAGCGCCTCCAGGTTTCCTTGATTGCTGGTGTTGCTGACTGCGAAGCTGAATGGGTTGGGCGACCGCATTGGGATCTGGCTCAAATCCAGCAATCACTTCTTGGGGAAGTTTTTGCTTAATGAGCTTTTCAATATCTCTGAGCATTTGATGTTCATCTACGCAAACTAAAGAGACGGCTACACCATTTGATCCTGCTCTGCCTGTACGTCCAATACGGTGAACATAGTCTTCTGAGACATTAGGTAAGTCATAGTTCACAACGTGAGGTAATTGATCGATATCGATCCCACGCGCGGCAATATCAGTGGCAACCAAAGCAGTTAATTTACCGGCCTTAAAGTCTGCCAATGCTTTTGTGCGGGCTGTTTGGCTCTTGTTACCGTGAATGGCCATACAAGTGATGCCATCCTTTTCTAATTGGGTAACGAGTTTATTAGCACCATGTTTGGTGCGAGTAAACACTAGTACTTGCTTCCAGTCATTAGCCTTAATTAAATGCGCTAGTAAGGGCTGTTTCTTGGTTCGATCTACTGGGTGAATTAATTGGGCAATCGCTTCATTAGCACTATTGCTACGAGCGACCTCAATGAGCTCTGGAGAATTGAGAAGGCCATCTGCTAAGGATTTAATCTCATCAGAAAACGTTGCCGAAAATAAAAGGTTCTGACGCTTCTTTGGAAGGGCTGCCAGAATTTTTTTGATATCGCGTAAGAAGCCCATGTCGAGCATACGATCCGCTTCATCGAGGACTAGGATCTCAATATCATTTAATGAAACACATTTTTGAGACAATAAATCCAAGAGACGACCTGGTGTAGCCACCAAAATATCCAAACCTGCGGCAATTGCTTTGATCTGTGGGTTTGCTCCAACCCCACCAAAGATCACGGCAGATTTAAGGTCAGTATATTTGCCGTAAGTCATTACGGATTCTTGAACTTGAGCAGCCAATTCACGCGTGGGGGTCAAGATGAGTACTTTGAGCAAGCGCTTTCCGCCACCAGATTTAGCGCCACTACTAAGGCGTTGCAGGATAGGTAAAGTAAAGCCAGCTGTTTTGCCGGTACCAGTTTGTGCCGCAGCTAGTAAATCACCGCCTTTTAGGACAGCCGGAATTGACTTAGCCTGAATAGGAGTGGGGCTGGTGTAGCCCTCTTCAGCAATAGCGCGAAGAAGGGGTTCGGATAAACCGAGATCTGTGAATAACATAGGGACCAATGAATTATTGGCCCGTATTCAATTGAAAGACAATCCCGGCCAATGGGGTGAGCTGCCACGCTAAAGCATTTGCAGTAAGAACTGCTATTTTAAGTCATGTGCGACTAAAGCGAACTTATTGTGTAGTAGCCCAGAGATTGGGAACTACAGTATTGGCATAACCAGAGATAAAGGTCTTTTCTTGGCCTGTAATAGGGTCATAGACAGCGCGCTGCACTTTACCAATATTGTCGCCATAAACATGAATACTGATCGATGTTTGATCTGCATGGTTATTGGCTACTTCATGAATGTCATGCGTATTTGGAGAGACGGTGTCGACATGACCTGGTGAGCAAATCACTGGGGCGCCAGGTTTGTAGCTCCCATCTGGCTGCTGGTGATAGGGCGTGCCTTTTTCTTCTCCCCGCAACTGTCCTACCATGCCCCATACAGTGTGATTATGAACGGGCGTTTTTTGACCTGGACCCCAAACAAAGCTGACAATCGAAAAGCGATCAAAAGGATCTGCATACAGTAGATATTGTTGGTAGTACTGAGGATGTGGCTTAGTAAATTCTTCCGCAAGCCAATCATC